>DATBAJ010000020.1:0-13050 GCA_036271575.1 Gammaproteobacteria bacterium | reverse complement strand
ACGCTCTCAGCGCGATTTGATTTCTTTTACCAGCAGCCGGCCAGAAGTGTCGCGAGCGAAGGCATAGCGAGGCGCAACTCACTGAATGATGTGACCAGTCCTCGTCAACGTCGCTCCCGGCATCCTGCCTCCCGCGACGTTAGTACATCCCTGTACGTCAAAAAAAGGCGAACTCGTTTACACGAGTTCGCCTTTTTTCGGTCTCCGAATCCCCGGTTGAAGGGGGATCCTCTACGCACCCGAAAGTGCGTAGCCGCGATTACTTATGGGTGCTCGCAGCAGGAGCAGCAGCCGTGCCAGCCGGAGCAGGCATAGCGGTGCCGGCGGCCGGGGCCGGGGCAGCAGTGCTGGCAGCCGGGGTGGCAGGAGCTTCGCTCTTGCCGCAGGCAGACAGCGACAGGACCAGGGCGGCAGCGGTCAGGACAAGGGCATACTTCTTCATATTCGTTTACCACCAGTGCAGGAAATGGATGTAAATTGATGATACTACTCGCCGATTTTCGTTCAAGACGGCGATCGGCGGCAAATTCTAGAGATTTCCAGCGAGACGGGAAGGGGCTTCGATATACTTTTTATTATGTATATATGAATCAAGGAGTTACACTCTCCCTTACCTGCTTCAGTGATACGGTCTTAACGCTAAGCGCATGATTCTCCGCGCTTTCATTCGACAATAAGCTTCTCACCTCATGAGCGTCTCTCATGGCTCCCGTAGACCCCTCCACCAGCCAGCCTGATGGATTGAGAAATGCTGCCGCCGGGTTCACTCAAAAGGATTGGGTGTGTCGTCCTGATTTCCTGCCGGCCGGACGCACCGAAGCCCTGCGCCATGAGTGTCGGGCCCTCCATGAGGCGGGGCGGTTCCATGCGGCGGGCATCGGCCGCGAGGCCGTGCGCCAGCCGGCGGTGCGCGGCGACGAGATCCTTTGGGTGGAGGACCAGGCGGAGTGGGCTCCGCAAGCTGCGCGCTTGCTACGGGATGAATTCTCCCGTCTACGGGAAGCCATCAACGCCGAGACCTTCCTCGGTTTGCAGGACTTTGAGGGGCACTATGCCATCTATCCCGCCGGCGCCCGCTACGCCCGTCACGTGGATCGTTTCAAGAGCGACAGCCGGCGCGTGATCTCGGTCGTGCTCTATCTAAACGAGGATTGGAGCGCCGGGGATGGCGGTGAGTTGTGCTTGTACCGCGACCTGGGCGACGCTCATGCTGCGATGAAGATCACGCCGGAAGGCGGGACACTGGTGTGTTTCCTGAGCGACGCCGTCCCCCACGAGGTATTGCAGGCGCGGCGGTCCCGCCTCAGTCTGACGGGCTGGTTCCGGCGCCGCGCTTGAGCGGCGCCTGCCGCTCCGGCACACTGCCGGTAGCTTCGTGAGGTGCATCGTGCAGACCCTGCCCAGCGCTCCGCTCTCCGCCTCTGCTGTCGTCAGTAACGGGCTGCGCCTGGGCGCTGGCGCCTTCAGCAAACTGTTCCTGGCGACTACGGTGCTCGCGCTCGTCGAATTCCTTCCCAACATGGTGATGGCCACCCAATTCGGCAATGACGCCATCACACCTCAACGAAGACTGCATGTGCAGTTCGGCGGCGGACAACTCGGCTTGCAGATCGGCTGTGTGATGTTCCTGCTGTTGGCGCAGGCAGTGACCCTGAGCCGCCTCGATCACCTGGCCACCCGTGCGACGGTGGACTATCGCATCGAGATCCGCCGGGCTCTGAAGGCGTTCCTGCACCTGTTCTGCGCGCTGCTGTTGTCCATCCTCATCGGCATCGTGGCCATGGCCCTCGCAGGAGCCGTCGGCGCGCTGGTGGGCCTGCTGGGAGCGCTGTTGCTAGGCAAGGCGGCATTCTTCGTACTGCTGGTCGCAGTGATGATGTTCATGCTGCTATACGTGTTCCTGTACCTGCTGTTCGTGCAGTACAGCATCGTCCTGGACGGCAGCGGACCCATAGAAGCCATCAACCGCAGTTTCAATCTGGTGTATGGTCATTGGTGGCACACCGTGGCGGTACTGCTGCTGATGGTGCTGTGCGTGCTGGTGGCGGCGATAATCGCCGGCATCGCACTCAGTCCGGCCGTGCTGATGGCCGGTCCCCTCGATACCGGGCGTGGCCTCTTCGTCACGAGCGTGATCCAGATGATCGGCGGTGCCACCCTCGGCCCGTTCCTGCTGGCCGTGATCTACATGTTGTACCGCGATCTGAAACTTCGCTCCCAGCCGGCCGGCTGATGGCGACAACCCGAGACTCCCGTCCCAAGTCCGTCGGCCAGGTGCTGACAGCAGGGCACGTGCTGTTCAGTGCTGGATTCGGAGTCGTGTTTCCCTGGGTGCTGGCGGCGGAACTGCTGGCGCTGCTGCCTTTCGCACCCACCGGCGGCATCTTCGACACCGATCTTTCGCTCCTGGCCGATCCCGGCTATCTCGGCCGCGTGCTGTTGCTTGGAGTGATGCAGGCCTTCCTGTACGCGATAGCCGTACGCCGCATGGCGGTCCTGGCGGGCGATGCGGCGCCCGGGGCTGGCCTGTGGCCCGTGTTGCGCGTGATACCGGCGACGGTGATCGGATATATCTGTTATGAATTGATCGTCATCATCGGCCTGTTGTTCACCTTCGCATTCTTCATGCTCGGCGCGTTCATCATCGGACCCTTGGCGGGCGTGGTGTTGTGCGTGTTGCCGCTCGCGCCCACCGCCGCTGCCAGCACGGCCTTGGCTTTGTTCGTTTTCCCGGCGGTGTTGGAAGGGCGGGGACCCTTCGCGGCCTTGGGCGAGAGTTCTCGCCTGGCGAAGACTGCCTGGGTGAAAGTCTCGCTGGTGATCTCGGTGCCTGCTGTGGCGCTGCTCGCGGCGGCAGTAGTCACGGATATGGGGGGTCTCATGCACGGCGTGTCAGCGGGGCTCGACGCCTTGCGCAGCTCCGGGGATGGAGGCATCTCCATGGACCAAGCTGGCAGCCTTCTCTCCGGCTTCAAAGTCCCCGTGTCGAATGGGGGTTACGACAGCTGGCGGATCGCCGGGACACTGCTCTCGGGAGTCGCCTGGTGGTACACGCTCGCGGTCTGCTACGTGCAGTACCGGGATTTGAAAGACCAGCCCGCCGCCTAGCCGCTTACTGGCTGGCCATGGCGGCCAATTCTTCCGCCTGATATTCGTTCATGAGAGGCAGGATCACGTCGTCCAGGTGTCCCTGCATCACGTCGTCCAGCTTGTAGAGGGTGAGTTCGATGCGGTGGTCCGTCACCCTTCCCTGGGGGAAGTTGTAGGTGCGGATGCGTTCAGAGCGGTCGCCGCTGCCCACCTGCAGCTTGCGGGACTGGGCCTGGGCGGCCTGTTGTTTCTCCCGCTCTGCCGAAAGCAGCTTGGCCTTGAGCAAAGACATGGCCCGGGCGCGGTTCTTGTGCTGGGAGCGCTCGTCCTGGCATTCCACCACTATCCCTGAGGGCAGGTGGGTGATGCGGATGGCGGAATCGGTCTTGTTCACGTGTTGGCCGCCGGCGCCGGAAGAGCGGAAGGTATCCACCTTGAGATCAGCCGGATTGATAGGCACGTCGTCCACTTCCGCCACTTCCGGCAGGATGGCGACCGTCACCGCGGAGGTATGGATGCGGCCCTGGGATTCCGTCTCGGGCACCCGCTGTACCCGGTGGGTGCCGGACTCGAACTTGAAGCGCGAATAGGCGCCCTGGCCCACCACGCGGCTGATGACTTCCTTGTAGCCGCCGTGCTCGCCTGAGCTCTCGCTCAGGATCTCCACTTTCCAGCCTTGCTCCTCGGCGTAGCGGCTATACATGCGGAACAGGTCGCCGGCGAAGATGGCCGCCTCGTCGCCGCCGGTACCGGCGCGGATCTCCAGGAAGATGTTGCTCTCGTCATGGGGGTCCTTGGGCAGCAGCAACTTCATAAGCTGCGGTTCCAGGGCTTCGACGCGCGCGGTCGCAGCGCGGCGTTCTTCGTCGGCCAGTATCCGCATGCCGGGATCGCTGTCCTTGCCCATCTCGTCCGCGGAACCGAGGTCGGCTTCCGCCTTGTTGAAAGCACGGAACTTCTGCGCCAGCGGTTCCAGACGGGCGTATTCCTGGGACAGGTCCCGGAAGCGGTTGGCGTCGTCTGCGGCACCCGGCTGCGACAGGAGTACCGCCACCTCTTCGTGGCGGGCGGTCAGGCGTTCGAGCTTGCTGCGGATGGAGTCTTTCACGGGTCGATTATATTAGGCATGGGACCGGCTTCAGCCGTCCCCATCCTTGTCCTCTACCCCTAAGCCGAACAGCGCATGGATGTCGCGGATCATCTGCTCACGGCCCTCGTGGGCCGCCTGTCGGAGCCGGGTGGTGGGGGCGTGCATCAGCCGATTGCTCAGGGTGTCCGCCAGGAACCGCAATACCTGTTCCGGCGGCTCGCCATGGGCGAGGCGCTGGCGCGCCTGCTCCAGGGTCTGCTCACGCAACAGGGCGGCATGCTCACGCAAAGCGCGTATGGCCGGCACCGCGTCCAGGCCGCGTTGCTGCTCATTGAAGCGCGCCACGTGCAGCTCGATCATGCCCTCCGCCTCGTGGGCCGCCACGCGCCGCGACTGCAGGTTCTCTTCCACCACCTTGTGCAGGTCGTCGATGGTGAAGAGGTAGACATCTTCCATGCCCGCTACATCCTCAGCCACGTCACGCGGCACCGCGATATCCACGATCAGGAGCGGCCGGTGTTTGCGGCCGCGGAAAGCGGTCTCCACGTCGTGGCGGTGCAGGATCGGCTCGGGACTGCCGGTGGAAGCGATCACGATGTCCGCCTCGCCGAGATGGGCGGGGATCTCGTCCAGGCCGATGGCGTAGGCCTGGAACTGCTCGGCCAACTCGCGGGCTCGGCCCACAGTGCGGTTGGCGATGACCATGCGGCGCGCACCTTGTTCATGCAGATGCCTTGCGGCGAGTTCGATGGTCTCGCCGGCGCCGATGAGCAGTACCGTGAGCGGCTCGAAGCGGGAGAACACCTGACGCGCCAGGCGCACTGCGGTGTAAGCGACCGAGACCGGGTTCTCGCCGATGTGGGTGTCGGTGCGCACCTGCTTGGCGACCGCGAAGGCGAATTGGAACAGCCGGTGCAGGCGGTTGCCGGCGGTATCGCTGGCACGCGCCAGTTCGTAGGCTTCCTTGATCTGGCCGAGGATCTGCGGTTCGCCGAGGATCTGCGAGTCGAGACCGCAGGCCACACGGAAAAGGTGCTGCAGCGCGGCGTCGCCTGCGTGCGTGTAGAAACGCTCTTTCACACTCGGGTCATCCGCGCTGCGCTCGGCGGTGAGCCATGCGGTCAGCGCCGCACCGCCTTCGCCCTCCAGTTCGGCGTAGATCTCGGTACGGTTGCAGGTGGAGAGGATCAAGGCCTCGCGTACGCCCGGGAGTCCGGCGATGGCACGCAGGTTTGCCGGGATCTGGTCCGGCGCGAAGCTCATGCGCTCGCGCACAGCGACCGGTGCGGTAAGGTGGCTGATTCCGAGGGTGAAGAACGGCATGGGGCGGGGCCCGAGGGTTAGGAGCGAATTTTCCGGTAAATACCCGGACATGACAAGCTGTTACGGCATGCCGCGGGAGAATCGGATATAGTCGAAGCCTCCACGCCTCTGCATCCCGCCATGATCCTGCGCCAACTCCCCATAAGCTGTTTCGCCCTGTTGCTTGCCGGCTGCGTCGCCAACGCACCGAAGTCCGCCGTGGTCGCCCCTCAGGCTTTCCGCAGCGTGGACCAGGAGATCTCCTATCATGTGTTCATGGGCGAACTGGCGGTCGGGCGCGGCGACGCCAAGGATGCCGTGCAGGAATACCAGGCAGCCGCGCGCGTCTCCACGGATCCGAGCCTCGCGGCGCATGCCGCGGTACTGGCCTACGGCGACGGCGACCTCGCGGATGCACTGACACTCGCCCGGCGTTGGCAGGCTTTGGCGCCGGATAGTCCGGATGCGACGCACCTGGTGGCGGTCCTGGAGGCGGGGCAGGGGGATGTTGCCGCCGCGGCGCAGGGATTCGCGGGGTTGGTGCAATCGGGCGCGGACCCGAACTACATGGCGGCGGCCCGCCTGTTGGAACAGGAGATCGACCCGGCCCACGGCCTGCCGGTGCTACAGGCGATCGTGACCGGTGCGCCGAAGTCCGCGAATGCCCACTACGCCCTGGCACACGCGGCCATGGTCTATAAGCGGTACGCACTGGCGGAGCAGGAGGCTCGGACTGCTCTTGCTATGGATCCCCGCACCGACGAACCCCTGGTGCTGTTGGCGCGTGCGCTGGTGGCGGAGGGCAAGACCGATGAGGCTTTGCCGCTGATGCAGACCCGGGTGCGCAGCGCGGGCGATGACCTGTCGCTGGACCTGGCTTACGCTGCGTTGCTATCCGAAGCGAAGCGCGATACGGAATCGAAGCAGGAGTTCGAGTCGGTGCTGAAGGCGCATCCGGGCAATGCAGACGCCTTGTACACGCTGGGGCTGATGATGCTGCAGGAGAAGGACCTGTCCGCGGCGCGCGATTACTTCAATCGGCTGCTCAAGACCGGCAAACGTGGCGACGATGCCAGCTATTTCCTCGGCAGCATCGCCGAGACCGAGAAACTCTATCCCGATGCGCTGGATTGGTACCGACGGGTGGATGATGGGGAGCGTTGGTTGGCGGCCCAGGCCGGCATCGGCCGTTCCCTGATAAAGAGCGGAGCCGATTCCGCGGCCGGCGAATTTTTCGATGGCCTGGTGGCGGACGATCCCCAGGCTACGGTGGACTTGAGGCTAGCCGAAGGCCAGGTATTCACGGACGTGGGCCAACCGCGGCGCGCCCTGGAGGTGTATGACGATGCACTCCACTCGGTACCGGACAACCAGGATCTGCTGTACGCCAGGGCCCTGTTGCTGGAGCAGGCCGGCGACGCCAAGGCCGCCGAGAGCGATCTTGCCGTCATCCTCAAGCTCGCACCCGACGACGCCGATGCGCTCAACGCCCTGGGCTATACCTTGACGCTTCACACCACCCGTTATCGTGAAGCCCAGAGCTACATCCAGCGCGCGCTGACGCTACAGCCGGATGACCCGGCGATCATGGACAGCATGGGTTGGGTGGAATACCGCTTGGGGCAGGATGCGCAAGCCCTGGACTACCTGCGCAAGGCTTACGACGTGCAACCTGATCCGGAAATCGCTGCTCACTTGGTAGAGGTGATGCTCGCGATGGGCGACCACGATGGCGCCCGGGCACTTTGGCTCAAGGCCAGCGCCGCCACTCCCGACAACCCCGCCCTTACCGCTCTCGCACCCCGGTTCCAGCCGTGACACGCTTCGCCGGCGCGATGCTGCTGGTCGCGGCGTCCTTGCTGGCCGCCTGCAGCACGTTGCGCACCTCGGCGCCCAGTGGTGCGGAGGACGAACCGGCTTGGGCTGCGCACCTCGCGCAGCTGACCACGCTGACGGGCTGGAGATTCGAGGGGCGGGTGGGTTTCATCGAAGGCAAGGAAAGCGGCAGCGGTTCCCTGACCTGGTCGCAGCAGGGGGATCGGTCTGTCCTGGACTTCAGCGGCCCCCTGGGTGCGGGTGCGGTGCACATGGAGGGCGATGCAAGCTCCCTGCACGTGAAGACGTCCCGTGGCGACGACTTCACCACTACCGATCCCGAGACCGACCTCGGTGCGCGCCTGCACCAGCCTCTGCCGGTGTTAAGCCTGCGCTACTGGGTGCTGGGCATGCCGGACCCGGGTGCCGATTACACCAAGACCAGCGATGCTCACGGCGAACTCGTGGGCTTGGATCAACGCGGCTGGCACGTGGAATACCAGGGCTACGCTCAGGTGGAAGGCTTCAGTCTTCCAACCTTGTTGGTGCTACAGCGCGATGCCGTGCGCATCAAGCTCGCAGTGAACGATTGGACGCTGCCGGGATCGAAGCCGTGACCTTGGCCCAAGCCTGGCCGGCACCGGCCAAGCTCAACCTTTTCCTGCACATCCTCGGCCGTCGCCCCGACGGATTCCATTTCCTGCAGACCGTATTCCAGTTCCTCGAGTACGGTGACGAGCTGGAGTTCGAAGTCCGCGATGACGGGCAGATCCTGCGCAGTGAAGGCCCTGCCGGGGTGCCGGCGGAGTCGGACCTCGCGGTCCGTGCCGCGCGGTTACTCCAGGAGCGCAGTGGGACCCGGCTGGGAGCGGGCATAAAGTTGCGCAAACGCCTGCCCCTGCAGGCGGGTCTGGGTGGGGGCAGCTCAGATGCAGCCACCACCCTCTTGGCTCTGGACCGGCTATGGGGCACCGGTCTCGGGAGACAGCACCTGGCGGCCCTGGGGCTGGAATTAGGCGCGGACGTGCCTGTTTTCATAGGGGGAGAGGCGGCCTGGGCCGAGGGCATAGGCGAGCTCCTGACTCCCGTGGACCTGCCGGAACCCTGGTATGTCGTGCTCCAGCCGGATTGCCGGGTAGCGACCCGGGAGATATTCCAGGCCCCTGAATTGACACGAAATTCCGCTCCAATCAAAATAGCGCGCTTTCGCTCCGGGGAATGCCGGAACGACTTCGAGCCGGTGGTGCGTTCCCGCTATCCCCAGGTATCTGAGGCGTTGGATTGGCTAGGCGATCACGCCCAGGCCCATCTCACCGGTTCGGGAGCCTGTGTGTTCGCGGCCTTCGCGGATGAAGCGGCGGCGCGACGTGTGCATGCGGTGTTGCCGGCAGGCTGGCAGGGTTTCGTGGCCAAGGGCTGCAACCGTTCGCCGCTACTGGCGCGGTTGGAGATGGAAGGATCACTTGGGGCGTAGCCAAGCGGTAAGGCAGCGGGTTTTGATCCCGCCATTCCCAGGTTCGATCCCTGGCGCCCCAGCCAAGAATTTGGTCCAGATGATGATCGGTTGACCACGTAACACGAGGGGGCACCGTGTCAGCAGGCAAGATGATGGTGTTCGCGGGCAATGCCAACCCGCAACTGGCGCACACGATCGCCGCCCGTCTGTCGTTGCCGCTCGGCAAGGCCCAGGTCAACCGTTTCAGCGACGGCGAGGTCGCGATCGAGTTGATGGAGAACGTGCGCGGGCGCGACGTCTTCATCGTGCAGTCCACCTGCCCGCCCACCAACGACAACCTCATGGAGTTGCTGGTGATGGCGGATGCCCTGAGGCGCGCGAGCGCCGGGCGCATCACGGCGGTGGTGCCGTATTTCGGTTACGCGCGGCAGGACCGGCGTCAGCGCGCGGCGCGGGTGCCGATCACCGCCAAGCTGGTGGCGAACCTGATGGTCTCCGCCGGCGTGCACCGGGTGCTGACGGTGGACCTGCACGCGGACCAGATCCAGGGGTTCTTCGATATCCCCGTGGACAACGTATATGCGTCGCCGGTGCTGCTGGGCGACGTGTGGAAGCAGAAGTTCGACGACCTGATCGTGGTGTCGCCGGACGTGGGCGGCGTGGTGCGCGCCCGGGCGCTGGCCAAGCGGCTCGACGACGCGGACCTGGCGATCATC
The DNA here is from genome assembly GCA_036271575.1 of Gammaproteobacteria bacterium. GTDB lineage: Bacteria > Pseudomonadota > Gammaproteobacteria > Natronospirales > REEB76 > DASUBN01. The sequence continues at coordinate 3,581 of DATBAJ010000020.1, read as the reverse complement.
GACAAGCGCCGTCCGCGCCCGAACGAGGCGCAGGTGATGAACATCATCGGCGAGGTGCAGGGCAAGACCTGCGTCATCGTCGATGACCTGGTGGATACAGCGGGTACCCTGTGCATCGCCGCCAAGGCCTTGAAGGAACAGGGCGCCGCGAAGGTGTTGGCCTATATCACCCATCCGGTGCTGTCGGGCAAGGCGGTCTCCAACATCGAGAACTCGGTGCTGGACGAGCTGGTGGTGACGGACACCATCCCCCTGCGGGGCGGTGCCGAGAGCTGTAAGCGTATCCGCCAGCTGAGCATCGCGGAGCTGCTCGCAGAGACGATGCGTCGGGTCAGCGACGAGGAATCAGTATCCTCGCTGTACGTCGACTGAGATTTTTTACCGGCAGGTCTGAAGCCTGCCGGGTTTTATCCAACCCAGGTCGCGGGGTTGGTTTTGCAACAGTGATGGAGTCAAGACAATGGCTATCAATTTCAATTTGAGCGCCGAGCTCAGGAGCGATCAGGGGAAAGGTGCGAGCCGCCGCCTGCGTCGCCTGGGTAAGGTGCCGGGTATCCTGTACGGGGCCGGTGAAGGCCCTGTGCAGCTCAGCTTCAACCACAACGAGATCCAGAACAGCCTCTCGCATGAGGCTTTCTACTCGCACATCTTGAAGATCAAGGTGGGCAAGGACGAGCACCAGGCGATCATCAAGGACCTGCAGCGGCATCCCGCCAAGCCGGTCATCATGCACCTAGACTTCCTGCGCGTTAAGGATGACGTCGAGATCCGTGTGCACGTGCCGCTGCACTTCAAGAACGAGAAGGAAGCGGCGGGCGTCAAGACCGAGGGTGGCGTGGTGTCCCGCAATATGATCGAGGTAGAGATCGCGTGCTTGCCGCGCTACCTACCCGAGTTCATCGAGGTGGACATCCTGAACCTCGGACTCAATCATGCCCTGCACCTGTCCGACATCAAGCTCCCCGAGGGCGTGCGTGTCGTGCAGCTGGCTTACGGCGAAGAGCACAACCTGCCGGTGGTCTCGATCCATCACCCGCGTATCGAGGTGGAGGAAGAGAAGGTGGCGGCGACTCCTGCGGAAGGCGCTGCGGCTCCTGCCGAAGGCGCGGCTGCTGCTCCTGCGGCGGGCGACGCCAAAGCGGGCGATGCCAAGGCTCCGGCGGCTGCCGGAGGCAAGGCACCGGCCGCCGACAAGGGCAAAGACAAGAAGTAAGCCGTGCGGCGGCGCCGCGAGGCGCCGCCCATGTCTTCCGACCTGTCTCCCATGGCAGCTCCAATACAGCTCGTGGTCGGCCTCGGGAATCCCGGGGCCGATTACGTTATGACCCGCCACAACGCGGGCTGGTGGTTCGTGGACGCGTTGGCGCGCGCCCACGGCGGCAGCTTCAGCGCCGAGCGCAAGTTCAGCGGCGACGTGTGCCGGGTCGGCATCGGCGGGCATGATGTCCGGCTGCTGAAACCCACCACCTTCATGAATCGCAGCGGCCAGTCGGTGAAGGCGCTCTCGGCCTATCTGAAGGTGCCGGTGGAAGGCATCCTGGTGGCTCACGATGACCTGGACCTGCCTTTCGGTACGGTGCGCCTCAAGTCTGGCGGCGGTGCCGGTGGCCATAACGGATTGAAGGACGTCATCGCGCACCTGGGCGAGAGTTTCGTCCGGCTGCGTTTCGGTATCGCCCACCCCGGCGGTTCCCGTGACGTGATCGACTATGTCCTGGAGCGCGCCGGACGCGAGGAAGAGACTGCGATCATGGAAGCCATCGGAGCCGCGGTGGAGGCCATGCCACAGCTCTTGGACGGGCAATCCGAGAAGGTGATGCAGGGCCTGCATAGCCGCGGCGTAGTGCCGCGCAATAAACGCAACAAACCCGAAGGGGAGGGCGCCGAGGGCGCCTGATCCTGACTCAAAGAGAATCCAGGAAAACATGGGCATCAAATGCGGCATCGTCGGCTTGCCTAACGTCGGCAAGTCCACCCTCTTCAACGCGCTCACCAAGGCAGGCATCGCAGCGGAGAACTATCCCTTCTGCACCATCGACCCCAACGTGGGCGTGGTGGCAGTGCCGGACGCGCGCCTCGATGAGCTATCGGGCATCGTGAAGCCACAGAAGCTGGTGCCGGCAGCGGTGGAGTTCGTGGATATCGCAGGTCTCGTGGCCGGTGCTTCCAAGGGCGAGGGCCTCGGCAACCAGTTCCTGTCCCACATCCGCGAGACCGATGCCATCGCCCACGTGGTGCGCTGCTTCGAGAATGCGGACGTGGTGCATGTATCCGGCAAGGTGGATCCGCTCTCGGATATCGAGACCATCAATACCGAGCTGGCGCTGGCGGATCTCGAGGCTGTGAGCCGCGGCGTGGATCGCAACGCCAAGATCGCAAAATCCGGCGACAAGGATGCCATCGCCCGGCAGAAGGTACTGGAGGCCGTGAAGGCCCAACTGGACCAGGCCAAGCCGGCGCGGGGCCTGAAGCTCTCGCCGGAAGAGCGCGCCATGGTCCGTGAGTACAACCTGATCACCCTGAAGCCCACCCTGTACGTGGCGAATGTGGATGAGCACGGTTTCGAGAACAATCCGCTGCTGGACAAGGTGAAGGCCTTGGCGGTGTCGGAAGGCAGCGAAGTAGTGGCGGTGTGCGCCGCCATGGAAGCGGAGATCGCCCAGCTGGAGGACGCGGACAAGACCGATTTCCTGAAGGACATGGGGCTTACCGAACCCGGTCTGAATCGCGTGATCCGCACCGGTTACAAACTCCTGGGGCTGGAGACCTACTTCACCGCCGGCGAGAAGGAAGTACGGGCCTGGACTGTGCGCAAAGGCGCGACCGCGCCCCAGGCAGCGGCTGTGATCCATACTGACTTCGAGAAAGGCTTCATCCGCGCTGAAGTGATCGCCTACAAGGATTTCGTCTCCTACAAGGGCGAGGCGGGCGCCAAGGAAGCGGGGAAATGGCGCTTGGAAGGGAAAGAATACATAGTGCAAGAAGGTGACGTCATGCACTTCAGATTCAATGTCTGAGTGCCGGGATCCGGCATGTCCTTGACTGGGAAGACGAAAAAACAGAGAATCTGCGGCCCTTGAGATCCTGTCATACGGCTACGTAGCTCAGCTGGTTAGAGCGCGGCACTCATAATGCTGAGGTCGGTGGTTCGAGTCCACCCGTAGCCACCAATAATCAAGCACTTACACGAGCCCGCGTCCGCAACAAAGTAATTGCGGGACTTTTGCGGGACTCTTGTTGAGTCGCCTTGTTAGCAGCTTCTATAAGGTGCACCAGTTCCCCCGCGCTGTACTCGGTGGTCACGCGTTGCGACTTGTGGCCCAACAGGTCTTGCCGATCCTCGAAGCTCACGCCTACCGCTCTAAGCCGCCGGCCAAAGGTGTGCTTCAAGTCATGCACGCGCAGGTGTCGGAACCCTTCGGGACAGGGTGAACCTAGCTCCTGCTCGTAACGGTTGGCCGCTCGGTCCCGCGCGGACCTCCAAGCGGTGTTGTACATCTTGGTCACGGGTTCCCGTGTTGACGTACCAAACCGACCCGGATAGGTGAACACCCGCTCCGGGTGGCGGCCTCGCTGTGCTT
>DATBAJ010000019.1:0-39015 GCA_036271575.1 Gammaproteobacteria bacterium | reverse complement strand
TGGAAGTTGCCTTCGCCGAAGCCCTCGTTGCCCTTGCGCTGGATGATCTCGAAGAACACCGGCCCGATCATGTTCTGGGTGAAGATCTGCAAGAGCAGCTTCTTCTTGGTCTCCCGGTCGGCATCGATGAGTATCTTGTTCTTGGCCAGGCGCGGCACGTCCTCGCCATGGTTCGGTACCCGCTCATCCACCATCTCGAAGTAGGCGTCCGGTGTGTCCAGGAACAGCATGCCGGCCTTGCGCATGGACTCCACCGTCGAATAGATGTCGTCGGTGAAGCAGGCGATGTGCTGGATGCCCTCGCCCTTGTATTCGTTGAGATATTCGTTGATCTGGCTCTTGGGGTCGTTGGATTCGTTCAAGGGGATGCGCACCATGCCGTCCGGCGCGGTCATGGCCTTGGAGATGAGGCCGGTCTTCACGCCCTTGATGTCGAAGTAGCGTATCTCGCGGAAGTTGAACAGCCGCTCGTAGAAGTTCGCGAACTTCTCCATGTTGCCGAAGTACAGGTTGTGGGTCAGGTGATCCACGAAGGTGAGACCGAAACCCTTCGGCTGCTTATCCACGCCTTTGATGTAGTCGAACTCGGCGTCATACACCGAACCCTCGGCGCCGTACTTGTCCACCAGATACAACATGCTGCCACCGATGCCGGCGATCACCGGCACATCCACGGCCTTGGTGGATTCGAGAGCGGTGATGGCCTCTCCGCCATTCTTGATGGCCTGGGCCTTCACTTCCGTGCCGGGCTTGCTGAAGCGGATGGCGAAGCCGCAGGCCGAGGGGCCGTGCTTCTTGGCGAACTCGGAGGCGAAGCTATCGGGCTCGTCATTGACGAGGAAGTTGCACTCCCCCTGGCGATAAAGGGTGATGGCCTTACGCTTATGCTTGGCGACGGCGGTGAAGCCCAGCTTCGGGAACAGTGCATGCAGGAGCTTCGCATCAGGCGCAGCGAACTCCACGAACTCGAAGCCATCCACCCCCATGGGGTTCTCGAATTGCACCGGCTTGATGCCGACGTTGGGTTGCGCGCTCATGCCTTTACTACCTCTGTGCTCTGCCTCGGCCGGGCCGGAAGGCTGGAAAATCAATAGGTTAATTATACCGCCCCGGATTAGGCGGTCCCAAACGCTTGAAAGTACTACTCGGAATGCCTGAAAAACCGTCGCGAGCGCAGGCGGGGCTAGGCGCGGACGGGCGAGGTGCCTGAGTGTACAAGTAGTACATGATGGCGCCGAGCCCGGCCGCAACAACGCCCTGCCAAGCGCAGCAGGTTTGTCAGGCGTTCCCGCCGATTTCCGTGCGGACGTCGATTAGCTCCGGGAAGAACGTCAGGGACAGAGCTTTCTCCAGGAACTTCACGCCGGAGGAGCCGCCGGTACCGGTCTTGTGGCCGATGATGCGCTCGACGGTCTTCATGTGCCGGAAGCGCCAGAGCTGGAAATACTCCTCCACGTCCACGAGCTTCTCGCACATCTCGTAGGCGTCCCACCACTCCTTGGTACCTTCGTAGATCTTCTTGAACACCGCGGTGACGCCTGGGTGCCGCTCATAGGGCTGGGACCAATCCCGCTCCACGCGCTCGGCCGGCACCGGCAGACCGCGACGCTTGAGATAGCGCAGGAACTCATCGTAGAGACTGGGGCGGTTCAGCAGTTCCACCAGCAGTGCGTGCACCTTGGAGTCGTAGGCGAAGACTTTCACCAACTCCGCTGACTTGTTGCCCAGCATGAATTCGAGCGCGCGGTATTGATGCGACTGGAAACCGGAAGCGGCGCCCAATACCGAGCGGAACTCGGCGTATTCGGTAGGCGTGAGGGTCTCCAGCACCGCCCACTGGTTGAAGAGCTGCATCGGGATCTGTTTCACCCGCGACAGGATCTTGAAGCAGGGCTCCAACTGGTCCTCACGGATGTGGCGGATGGCGGCGTCCAGCTCGTGCAGCACCAGCTTGATCCAGAGCTCGGAGACTTGGTGCTGGATGATGAACAGCATCTCGTCGTGGTGCAGGGGCTGGGTCACGGGCTGTTGCGCCGCAAACAGGACGTCCAGCTTCAGGTAGCCGGAATAGGTCTCCTGGGGCTTGAGGTCGGTGCGGATACCCTGTTCCAGCTCGCGTTTATTGCCGCTCATGCCGTTCTCTGGGCCTAAAGTGCCGCCATTCTACCCGAGCCCTTCACTACGCCTGTTCGCCCCCGGGGCCCGCCGGGACCCGCGCCCCAGCCGGGACTAAGAACGCCCTCCATGTATAATTGCCGCCCCGCCCGGCCTGATGCCGGGCGCTATCTATATAAGCACTCCCCCGCCGGCGGGCCTTGCGGACCCTTAAGAGAGGTCCCTTGGAGCCCCGGACGGCTTTCCAGGAGCAGAAGCCTTGAAGACCGCCGCCAGCTTCGAGATCAAGTACCAGCAATATCTCGACCCCGATGCCAAGCTCGTGCAGAAGAACCTGCCGAAGTTCGCCCAGGACAAGGACGAGCTCCTGAAGATGTATCGCATGATGTCCTTCGTGCGAGTCTTCGATACCAAGGCCATCGCCCTGCAGCGCACCGGCCAGCTCGGCACCTACGCCTCCTGCCTCGGCCACGAAGCCACCCACGTGGGTATCGGCGCGGCCATGAAGCAGGAAGACGCTTTCTTCCCCATGTACCGCGAGTACGGCGCCCAGTTCATGCGCGGCGTGAAGCCGCATGAAGTGTTGCTGTTCTGGGGTGGCGATGAGCGCGGCAACAAGTTCTCGGGCCCCCAGCACGACTTTGCCTGGTGCGTGCCCATCGCGACCCAGTACCACCACGCGGCCGGCGCGGCGACTGCCTTCAAGCTGCGCAAGGAGAAGCGCGCGGCGGTGACCGTGATCGGCGACGGCGGCACCTCCCAGGGTGACTATTACGAGGCCATCAACTGCGCCGGCGCCTGGCAGCTGCCGGTGGTGTTCGTGGTGGCCAACAACAAGTGGGCCATCTCGGTGCCGCTCTCGGCCCAGACGGCCTGCGAGACCCTGGCCCAGAAGGCCATCGGCGGCGGCATCGAAGGCATCCAGGTGGACGGCAACGACATCATCGCCGTGCGCGACGTGATGGATAACGCCCTGGAGAAGGCGCGTTCCGGCAAGGGCCCGACGCTCGTCGAAGCTCTCACCTATCGCATCAGCGACCACACCACCGCCGACGACGCGACCCGCTACCGTCCCAAGGACGAGGTGGAAGACGCGAAGAAGAAGGAACCCCTTATCCGCATCCGCAAGTACCTGATGGACATCGGGGCCTGGGATGCGAAGCAGGAAGAAAAACTGCTGGCGGAATGCGCCGAGCAGGTGGACGCGGAAGTGAAACTATATAAGGACACCGGCAAGCCGCCGGTGGCCAGCATGTTCGACCATATGTTCGCCAACATGCCGGAGGGCCTTGCCGCCCAGCGCGACGCCGCCGTCGAGGAGGCCGAGCACCATGGCTAAGGTCACGATGGTCGAAGCCATCGCCATGGCGATGGCCTATGAGCTGGAGCACGATCCCGCGGTGGTGGTGCTGGGTGAGGACGTGGGCGTGAACGGCGGCGTGTTCCGCGCCACCGCCGGCCTGCAACAGCGTTTCGGCAAGGACCGTGTCATGGACACGCCGCTCGCCGAAGCCTTGATCGCCGGTATCTCCATCGGCATGGCGGCCCAGGGCATGAAGCCGGTGGCCGAGATCCAGTTCTCCGGTTTCATCTATCCCACCGTGGACCAGATGATCAACCACGCCGGCCGCCTGCGCACCCGCACCCGTGGTCGCCTGCACGTGCCGATGGTCTTGCGCGCCCCCTCGGGCGGTGGCATCCACGCGCCGGAGCACCATTCAGAGAGCAACGAGGCGATGTTCGCGCACATGCCGGGTATCCGTACCGTGATGCCCTCTTCCCCCTCCCGCGCCTACGGCCTGCTGCTCGCCGCCATCCGTGACCCAGACCCGGTGGTGTTCCTGGAGCCGACACGCCTGTATCGCCTGAACAAGGCGGACGTGGAAGACGACGGCAAGGCCCTGCCGCTGGACACCTGCTTCGTGCTGCGCGAAGGCGAGGACGTGACGCTCGTCTCCTGGGGCGCCATGGTCCATGAGACCTTGCAGGCCGCCGCCAAACTCGGCGAGGAAGGCGTGAGCTGCGACGTGATCGACTTGGCCACAGTCGCGCCCATCGACTTCGACACGATCCTTGAATCCGTAGAGAAGACCGGCCGTCTGGTCATCATCCACGAGGCGCCGCGTAACTGCGGCGTGGGCGCCGAGATCGCCGCCACCGTGGCCGAGAAGGCCATCTACTCCCTGAAAGCGCCCATCGAGCGGGTCACGGGTTATGACATACCCATGCCGCTCTTCAAGCTGGAGCATGATTACATGCCGAGCGTGGAGCGCGTGCTGAAGGGTATCCGCAAGGTACTGGAGGCTTAATCGATGAAGACGTTCAACCTCCCGGATCTGGGCGAAGGCCTGCAGGAAGCGGAGATCGTCAGCTGGCAGGTGAAGGAAGGCGACGTGGTGAAGGTGGACCAGCCCTTGCTGTCCGTCGAGACCGCGAAAGCCGTGGTGGACGTGCCCTCCCCCTGGAGCGGCAGGATCGCGAAGCTGCACGGCAAGGCCGGCGACATCATCCCAACCCATTCCGCGCTGGTGGATTTCGATATCGACGACGCACAGGGAAGTGCTAGTGCCGCGGGAGGCAGGACGCCGGGAGCGGCGAGCAGCGCTGCACCGGCTGCGAAACCCGCCGCCCCTGCACCCAAGGCTGAAGCCGCCGCGGCCCAGAAAGCCGCGCCGGACGCGAACAAGACCACGCCCATCGAGGAAGACAGCGGCACGGTGGTGGGCGCGGTACCCACCAGCAACGCCGTGGTGGCCGAGACCGCCATCATCCGCAAGAAGCAGAAGAAAGACGCCTCGCGCGTGAAGGCCCTGCCCTCGGTGCGCATCCTGGCCAAGCAGATGGGCGTGGACCTGGGTGGCATCGAGCCCACCGGCAAGAACGACACTGTCACCGCTGACGATGTGCGCAATGCTCAGGGCGGTGGTCACTCCGCTCCAAGCGCCTCTGCTCCCGCCGCGCGCTGGGATATCCAGCCCAAGCGCAGCGACGTGAAGTACGGTGTCGCCGAACCGCTGCGCGGCCCGCGCCGCGCCATGCACGCCAGCATGAGCAAATCCCGCAGCGAAGTGGCGGAATGCACGCTGTTCGACGACGCCGACATCCACGACTGGATGCCGGGACAGGACATCACGGTGCGTATCGTGCGCGCCATCGTCGCCGGCTGCCGTGCCGAACCGGAACTCAACGCCTGGTACGACGGCGAGAAGCTGGAGCGGACGATCCATGAGCGCGTGGATCTCGCCATGGCTGTGGACACGCCGGACGGGCTGATTGTCCCGATTTTGAGGAAGGTAGAGAGCAAGAACGCCCAGCAGTTGCGCGACGACCTGAACCGCATCAAGGAAGCGACGCGCAACCGCAGCGTCTCGCCGGCGGACATGAAGGACCCGACCTTCACGCTCTCCAACTTCGGCATGATGGCCGGCCGCTACGCGACGCCGGTGGTGGTGCCCCCGCAGGTGGCCATCCTCGGCACCGGCGGCCTGCGCTACGACGTGGTGCCGGTCATGGGCGGCATCGAGGTCCATAAGCGCGTGCCCCTCTCCATCACCTTCGATCACCGCTGCATCACCGGTGGCACCGCCTGCCGCTGGCTGGCGGCCGTGATCAAGGACCTGGAAAAGGCACAATGACGGTTCGATGACCTGTCTATGAGGTAAACGGCGGCCCCTGGTCGCCGTTTGCTCATATATCGCAGTAAAATGTCCTACTAACTCCGAAGAAAAGCCAAGGCCCGAGTCATGCCGCAACGGAAATCCCCGCCCAAAGACAAGCATCTCGAGAAAGTCATCGCCTTGGCCGAGAAGCATCCGGCGGCCGCCGCCCTCAAGACCTTCATCCTCCAGTACTACGACGACATCGCCGAGGAAGACATCCTCTCGCACACGCCGGAGGATCTTCTCGGCGCGGCCCTGAGCCACTGGGAGTTCGGCGCCAAGCGCGCGCGCGGCGAGACCAAGGTGCGGGTCTTCAACCCTTCACCCAAGAAGGACGGCTGGAAGAGCGCCCATACCATCATCGAGATGGTGAACGACGACATGCCGTTCCTGGTGGATACCACCACCATGACCTTGAGCCGGCTCGGGGTCGGCATCCACCTCACCGTTCATCCCATCTACTACGTGCAGCGCGACGCGCGCGGCCTCATCGCCCAGCTCAGCGACCACAAGCAGGAAGGCGCCGTCACCGAATCCTGGATGCACATCGAGGTAGACAGCCAGGCGGGCGCCGAGACCCTCGCCAAGATCGAGACCGGCTTGCAGAGCGCCATGCGCGACGTGCGCGCCACCATCGGCGACTGGCAGGCCATGCGCGACAAGCTCAAGGAAGTGCGCGACACGGTGCCGGCGCACCGCAGCATCCTCGGCGATGCCGACGTGGACGAGGGCGTCAAGTTCCTGGAATGGCTGGGCGACAACCATTTCACCTTCCTCGGCGTGCGCGAGTACGTGCTGGGCGAGGAGAACGGCGAGGAAGTGCTGAAGCTGGTGCCGAACTCAGGCTTGGGCATCCTGCGCGACACCAACGCCAAGATCAGCCAGAGCTTCCTGGTGCTGCCGAAGGACGTGCGCAAGCGCGCGCGCGCCAAGGAATTCATGATCGTCACCAAGGCCAACTCCCAGGCCACGGTGCACCGCCCCGGCTACCTCGACTACGTGGGCGTGAAGCGTTTCGGCGCCGATGGCCAGGTCACCGGCGAATGGCGTTTCCTGGGTCTCTTCACCACCAGCGCTTACGCCGCGAGCCCCCGCGATATACCCGTACTGCGTGAGAAAGTGGCGGCGGTGATGCGCCGTTCCGAATTGCCGCTCGGCAGCCACGACGGCAAGGCGCTGATGCACATCCTGGAGACCCTGCCCCGCGACGAGCTTTTCCAGAGCACCACCGACGAGCTGTTCGAGACCGCCATGGGCGTGGTGCAGCTGCAGGAACGCCAGCGCGTGAAGCTGTTCGTGCGCCGCGACAGCTTCGGCCGCTTCTTCTCCTGCCTCATCTACGTGCCGCGCGACCGCTACACCACCGCGGTACGCCAACGCATCGAGAGCATCCTGTTCCAGGCGCTCAACGGCAAGAGCGTCGAGCACGCCGTGGCCCTGTCGGAATCCGCCCTGGCCCGCCTGCACGTGATCGTGCGCACCACTCCCTGGCAGTTGCCGAAGTACGACCGGCTCGCGCTGGAGCAGGACATCGTGCTGGCGGTGCGCTCCTGGCAGGACGAACTCAAGAACGCACTGGTGGAGGGCTTAAGCGAGGAACAGGGCTTGAAGCTCTTCGCCCGCTACGGCAACCATTTCCCGGGCGCCTACCAGGACGACATCAAGCCCAAGGCCGCGGTGTTCGACGTGGAGCAGGTGGACGCGTTGAACGCCAGCGGCGGCCTGCGCATGAGCCTGTACCGGCCCTTCAACGCCCCGCCGGGGTATCTGCGCTTCAAGACCTTCCACCGCGAGCAGACCATACCGATCTCCGATGCGCTGCCCATGCTCGAGAACATGGGCGTACGGGTCATCAGCGAACGCCCCTACGAGATGGACCTGGCGGACGGCAGCATCGTCTGGATCCAGGACTTCGAGCTGGTGCATCCCGGCGAACTCGACGTGGATTCGGTCAAGGACGCCTTCCAGGAGCAGTTCGCGCGGGTCTGGCGCGGCGAGGCGGAGAGCGACGGCTTCAACCGGCTGGTGTTGAGCGCGGGCCTCTCCTGGCGCCAGACCATGCTGCTGCGCGCCTACTGCAAGTACCTCCTGCAGACCGGCATCAGCTTCAGCCAGGCCTACATGGAGCGGGCCCTGTACACCCATCCCGCCATCGCCGCCTCCCTGGTGCATCTGTTCGAGGCGCGCAACGATCCCCAGGGCAGCGGCAAGCGCGACTCCCTCACCGAGAAGCACCGCGCCGACATCGCCGCCGCCCTGGAGCAGGTCTCGAGCCTGGACGACGACCGGATCCTGCGGCTGTTCCTGGGGGCGATCCTCGCCACCCTGCGCAGCAACTATTACCAGAAGGACGCGGACGGCGCGAACAAATCCCACGTCTCCTTCAAGTTCGATCCGGCCCAGCTGGAACTGCCTCTGCCCAAGCCCCTGTTCGAGATCTGGGTATATTCGCCCCGGGTCGAGGGCGTGCACCTGCGCATGGGCAAGGTGGCGCGCGGCGGCCTGCGCTGGTCGGACCGGCGCGAGGACTTCCGTACCGAGGTGCTGGGCCTGGTGAAGGCCCAGAACGTGAAGAACACCGTGATCGTGCCGGTCGGCGCCAAGGGCGGCTTCTACGTGAAACGCCCGCCCGCGGCCGGCGACCGCGAAGCCATCATGAAGGAAGGCATCGCCTGCTATCAGACTTTCCTGCGCGGCTTGCTGGACGTGACCGACAACCTCTCCGGCACCAAGGTCATCCCGCCCAAGGACGTGGTGCGCCACGATCCGGATGATCCGTACCTGGTGGTGGCCGCCGACAAGGGCACCGCCAGCTTCTCCGACATAGCTAACGGCATCTCGGCGGAATACGGCTTCTGGCTGGGGGACGCTTTCGCTTCCGGCGGCTCGGTCGGCTACGACCACAAGAAGATGGCCATCACCGCCAAGGGCGGCTGGGAGTCGGTGAAGCGCCACTTCCGCGAGATGGGCACCGACATCCAGAGCACCGACTTCACGGTGGCGGGCATCGGCGACATGTCCGGCGACGTGTTCGGCAACGGCATGCTGCTGTCGCGCCACATCCGCCTAGTGGCGGCCTTCGACCACCGCCACGTGTTCCTGGACCCCAATCCGGATGCTGAGAAGAGCTTCAAAGAGCGGGAGCGCATGTTCAACCTGCCGCGCTCCTCCTGGGCCGACTATGAAGCGAAGCTGATCTCGGCGGGCGGCGGCATCTGGCCGCGCACTGCCAAGAGCATCCCGCTCAGCAAGGAAGCCGCCACGGTGCTGGGCGCCGAGCCCGGCAACTACGCGCCCACGGAGCTGCTGCGGGTGATCCTGAAAGCCCCTGTGGACCTGCTGTGGAACGGCGGCATCGGCACCTATATAAAGGCCGGCAGCGAATCCCACGCCGAGGTAGGCGACCGTGCCAACGACGCCATCCGCCTGAACGGCTCAGAGCTGCGTTGCAAGGTGGTGGGCGAAGGCGGCAACCTGGGCTGCACCCAGCGCGGCCGCATCGAGTACTCGCTGGCGGGCGGGCGCATCAACACCGACTTCATCGACAACTCCGCGGGCGTGGATTGCTCGGACCACGAGGTCAACATCAAGATCCTGCTGACACTGGTCGCCGCCGAGAAGACCCTGAACGAGGCAGCCCGCAACAAGCTGCTGGCTGAGATGACCGACGAGGTGGCGGCCCTGGTGCTGCGCGACAACTACCTGCAGGCCCAGGCCATCTCCGTGGCCGAAGTGCAGGCCCCGGGGCGCATCAGCGAGCACGCCTACCTCATCCGCGCCCTGGAGAAGGGCGGTGTGTTGAGCCGTGCCATCGAATTCCTGCCCACGGACGAGGCGCTCGCCGAACGCCGCAAGTCAGGCCGCGGCCTCACCCGGCCGGAACTGGCGGTGGTGCTGGCCTACAGCAAGATCGACATCTACAACGGCCTCCTGGCCGGCGACGTGGCGGAAGATCCGTATCTCGCCCAGGAGCTGGAGAACTACTTCCCGACGCCGCTGCAGAAGCGCTACGCAGAGCTGATGCCCAAGCACCGGCTGCGCCGCGAGATCATCTGCACCGCGGTGACCAACAGCATCGTGAACCGCATGGGCTCGACCTTCGCACATCGCATGCAGGAAGAGACCGGCGTGGATGCCTCCACCGTGGCCCGCGCCTATGCCATCGCCCAGGAGAGCTTCTCCATGCCGGCCCTGTGGGAAGCGCTGGAAGCGCTGGATAACAAGGTGCCCGCCAGCGTGCAGATCTCCATGGCGGTGCAGAGCTCGCGCCTCCTGAAGCACGTGACCCGCTGGCTCATCGACCACCAGCGCGACCGGCTCGACATCGCCGCCACCGTGCCTGTGTACCAGCCGGGCCTGAGCGCCCTGGTGCAGCACATGCCCGCCATCCTCAACGACTCCCTGGCCGAGACCTTCAACCAGGGCGTCCAACAATATGTGGATGTCGGTGTGCCGGATATCCTTGCTAGACGCATCGCCGCCATCGGACCGCTGTATGCCGGTCTCGACATCGTGGACGTGGCCCGCGAGACCAAGCTGCCGGTGGAGATGGTCGCCAAGGTCTACTTCCAGATCGGCAGCGAACTCGGCTTGAGCTGGCTGCGCGTGCAGATCGAAGAGCTGTCGGTGGACGGACATTGGCAGGCGGTGGCCCGCGGCACCCTGCGGGAGGACCTCTACGTCCAGCAGCGGGCGCTGACCGCCCAGGCGCTCAACGGTGCCAAGGACAGCCGTTCCGCCATCAAGCAGATGGAGAAATGGCTGGAGACCCATGCCGCGCGCCTCGATCATGCCCGTCACATACTTGCGGACATGAAGGCAGCGAACATCGCCGACTTCCCGTCTCTGTCGGTGGCGCTGCAGGAGATCAGGAAACTGGCCCGATTGAACTGATCCACGAAGCCCCGCAAGGGGCTTCTTCTTGTCTGGAGCGTCAATTCTGGCGCCATCGGGTCATGACGGGTAATCTAAGGCCATGAGCGCCGCCGACACCCAGGCCAACTACAAGCAGACCCTGCGGGATCTCTCCGATCGCATCGTCGCGGCGCAGAGACCCATCCGCATCCTCGACCACATCAAGTGGGATACCTCCATCCAGGAGCAGTTCTTCGCCGTCGGCGGCCGCGAACTGCCGAAGGTGGATAGTGCCTACTACACGTCGCGGCCCCTGGGCTTCGACCCGGCGACCAAGCGCCAGGAGTTCCACGAGATCGAGCGGGACATCACCCGCAGCCTCGGCCAGTTCAACTCGCTCGGCGGCATCATGCGCCGCATGTGCCGCGAGTACATCCTGGTGGTGCGCATGCTGGAGGCGCGCGGCACGCCCGAGTTCGGCATCATCTCCCAGGAACTCTACGGCTCCGCCAGCGATGCCTTCCACGAGGGCGGCCCGACCCTGGCCGACCTGGGCCAGATCCTGGGCGACGCCATCGCCAGCATCGACCAGAGCGAACTGCTCAAGCCGGAACCCCGTACCATCACCGGCGAGCAGGCGGTGAAGATCCTGCAGAAGCGCATCAACGCCGCCTTCAAGGAATCCGAGGGCACGGTGCGGGTGCTGCTCTCGGACGGCATCGTGGCCGATGCCGCCGCCGGCGCCGACTACCTCAAGATCCGCCGCGAGGCCAAGTTCAACGAACGCGACCTCAAGGTGCTGGAAGTGCACGAGGGCTGGGTGCATCTCGGCACCACGCTGAACGGCAGCCAACAGCCCATCTGCACCTTCCTCTCCAAGGGCCCGCCCTCCTCCACCATCACCCAGGAGGGGCTGGCCATCCTCATGGAGATCATCACCTTCGCCTCGTATCCCAGCCGCTTGCGCCGCCTCGCCAACCGTATCCGCGCGGTGGATCTCGCCGAGAAGGGCGGCGACTTCCTGGACGTGTACCGCTTCTTCCGGGAGCAGGGCTTGGAGGAAGGCGAGAGCTACGGCAGCGCCGTGCGCATCTTCCGTGGCAGCACGCCCCAGGGACGGCCCTTCACCAAGGACCTGTCCTACAACAAGGGCTTCATCATGATCTACAACTACATGCGCCTGGCCGTGCGCAAGGGCATGCTGGACCGGATCCCGCTGCTGTTCTGCGGCAAGACCACCCTCGAGGACGTGCGCACCCTCTCCCAGTTCGTGCAGGAGGGTATCGTGGCCCCGCCCCGCTTCCTGCCGCCCCAGATCGCCGACCTGAACGCCATCACCGCCTGGATGTGCTATTCCAACTTCCTGAACCGGCTGGATCTCGGCCGCATCCAGGACGACTACTCGGCCATACTCTAGGCTGGCCTACCCGACCCCCTGTCCCGGGCGACAACCCCCGCCGGCGGGCCGCGTTAATGCCTGGAGGGCCCTGGAATCAGGGGTCTGGCAGGCCCCCGGGCCTTGGTGGCCGGACCGCACCCCCTTACAATAGCGGCCTGGATTTCGAACCCCTAAAACCCTGAGGTCTCCATGAAAAGCATGCGTATCCCCGTGATCACCCTGGCGCTCAGCCTGGCCGGCGCGATGACCGCCGCCTGGGGTGCCGAGTCGGTGATGAACCTCATCAGCAGCGGTGAGACGGTACAGAAGGAAGTGAACGAGACCAAGGGCGCCTACGACGCCATCCAGGCCAAGAAGATGGCGATGGCGGCCCAGGCCAAGCAGTTCGGTGTCGATCAGAACAAGCTGGCCTCGGACGTGGCGCAGTACCAGAAGGACAGCGCGGCCGTGAACCAGTCCGCCGCGGACTTCAAGAACCGCTGCGGCGCCGACAAGAAACTGAACCAGGACGAGTACAAGGCCTGCACCGCTGACCAGCAGCAGATCAACGCCGACGTGAACCGCGTCAACGGCGAGTTCCCCACGCTGAAGACGCGTGAGGACACCCTCAATGCCAAGATCGCCGAGTACAACAAGAGCGCCGGCGGGATCGATGCCAAGGTCAACGATGCCTACAAGACCTGGGATGCCGCCCTGAAGAAGGAAGGCGCGTGGCTGGATCAGGCGCGCAGCCTGCTGGTGAGCGATGCGTTCAAGAGCTACGGCCAGAAGGCCAATTGCCCGTCAGTCGGCAAGCCGGCGAGCACGCCGGAGGGCGCCGACAAGATGACCGGCGACATCCTCACCTGCCTGAAGAAGGTCTCCAGCACCTGACCGGTGCCGATACGCTGAACCAGACGCCCGGCCTCAAGCCGGGCGTCTTTTTTTGCGGGCTCCGTCGACGAAAAAGCCCGCTTTTGCGGGCTTTTCAGCGGTCCTGAGCGGTGGCCTCAGCGCTGTGCCACGGCGTCCACGGCCTGCTCCGGCGGCACCAGCCAGACCCTCAAGTCCACGTAGCGGTTGTCCGCGGGCGTGTGCCCCTGCGGGTGCGGGGCCAGCATGGCCACCCCGAGTTGATTGATGTCCTTCTGCGATACGCCCATGTGCTTCACGTAATAGGCGACCGATTGCGCGCGCCAACGGGACAGCAGGAAGTTGTAGCTCTGGGGTCCGGAAGCATCGGTATGGCCGGTGACATCCACCGTCGTCACGCTGATGCCCTGGCTCTTCCAACCGGAGAACTCGTCGTGCAGGGCCAGGCGGTTGTGGGACGAGAGATGCGCGTTGTTGATGCGGAACGGTATCGCCGTGTAGATCTGCTGCACATAGGCGAGCAGCTGACCCTGGCCGGCGGGCGTCAGCGTGTCCAGCGGCTGGGGTGGCGCCCCCGCGTACGAGGCGACCGGAGTGGGCTCGGCCTTCTGGTACAGGAACGCGAACTCATCGGGCTGCAGCACCTCGTAGTGGTGCTTCTTCTGGTAGACGCCGGTCATGACGTCGTAGCAGAAGCCCTGCTTCTCGTCGGTCTTGAGGGGCCGCAGTTGCATGCATTGCCCGTCGGCACCGACCCACGGCACGCCGTCCTGCATCATCCAGGGACTCTCGCCGGGACCGGACTGGCAGGCCGCCAGCAGCAAGGTCGAACACGCCAATGCGGTGAGCCGCAAGCTCATGCTTCTCTCCCAAACCAAGCGGACGCCCGGTGGGAAGCTTATTCCCGACCGCGCATCCATGGTGTTCTTATTGTGTGGCCCACCCCAAAAGGCGCGGGCTGAACTTGACAATAACATTGTACGCTTCAAATGACCCTCAGCGATTGAACCCCCGCCGCAGGGTTATTCAAGAGGGATATTTATCTATAACCATTTGATTCTAAAGTCTTTTAAATCTTGCACGAAATCTTGAAGAACCGTGTCCTAATTACTTGACATAATATTGTGTCTATCCTATGATGTATCTAACCGATCAAGGCAAACCCATCGAAAGATGGGGACGCAAAGTCACCGGCCTACAGGATGGCTCACGCATCCCAAGGTAGCGGGACCGCCGGATCAGAGGCCGCCCCGTGCGCGCCCTGCCCCATGGCTGCCTTTGTCCGGTCCCGAACTGGATACAGGAGCCAAGTCCATGAACAGCCCAGCCGACAACAGCCAGATCGCTTTCCTGCATGGCACCTGGCGTGCCGTGCTGCAGGACCAGCCGGAACCTTTCCGCAAGGAACTGCTCTCGGACTTCGTCAGCAGCGACGTGCTGCTGAGCCTCCCCGCTCAGACCACCCTCACCCACGTGCTGCACGAGTGCCACGCCCGTGAGGCCGTGCAGGAGAGCTACATCAAGTCCTTCCTCGGCCTGCGCAAGGTCTGGGAGCGGCTCACCCCGGAATCACGCCACACCATCATCCAGTACGGCAACAAATGTGGCCTGCAGAAGCAGGGCGGCCTGCGCCTGAGCCCGCTGGAGGACGACCAGGCGGCCCTGACCATCCGTTGGGATACGGCCAACCGCCTCTATGAGAGCGCCCGCACGGCGGCCTTCCGCGCCTGCGGCGAGCTCGGCCTCGAGATGGTGCAGCCGCGCGGCACGCCCAAGCCGAACGAGTTCCACGTGCTGGTGAATCGCGGCCGCGAGATCCTGCTCTCGCTCCTGCGCGAACGCACCAACATCGACAAGACTGCGGTGACCATGGCCGTGGGCTACGTGACGCCGGTGGCTCGCACCAAGCTGGCCCGCAATCTCAGCGTGGCCTCCCAGGAATGCCTGGAAGTGTTCCGCGCCGCGCTGGTGCATTGGGCCATGCACAACCCCGCCGCCTTCCTCCCTGCCGCAGGCGGCATGGAGTTGAACGCTGCCGAGGAAACCCAGATCCGTGACTACGTCGAGGAGTGCCTGGCACCCTGGCGCCGGGACTGCGAGAAGCTGCGCCAGGATGCGGACGGGATGTCGTCAGAACCCACCATCTACGAGAAGGTGCGCCGCTGCTTCCAGGAACCCGCCGTGCTGCATTGATTTTGCTGGAGAGTTGGAACCGACCAGGGGCGGACCGTGTCGACGGTCCTGAAGAGAAGCCCGCCGCAAGGCGGGCTTTTTCACGCAGCGCTCTTTGATGAAGGTGGGAATAGTCGCCAAGAGCCTGATTTAAAGGGCTTTTAAAGCCTTTTCCTTGACCCGGGAAGCCCAACCCGGGATAATTCCGCCCCTTCCTGCAATCAGCCCACGCGCTCGTAGCTCAGCTGGGTGAGCTGGGTTCAGGAATCGGCCGCAGGCCGATGACCCAGCGAACGCGAGGCATGGATGCCGAGCTGGGAACACCACCAGGGACGGTTAGCAGACCTGTTTAAGACGACGAATACGCGCCCGTAGCTCAGCTGGATAGAGTACCTGGCTACGAACCAGGTGGTCGGGAGTTCGAATCTCTCCGGGCGCGCCATAAACGAGAGGCCCACCGAAACCGGTGGGCCTTTTCATTTGATACGCCCGGATCGATTCGAACCCTGCGGGTTCGAATCCGCTCTAGGCTCGGCTTCCTGCCTCACCAAGAGCCCAGGGTTCGCCATCCTTGGCGAACCCGCGCGGCGCATGCGCCGCGCCCAGGCGCGCCATATGAAGAAAAAAGCCCACCGCAAGGTGGGCTTTTTTCATTCGGAGCCGTCATTAGGGACTACTGCGGCAGGCAGCCCACCTGACCGAGACGCTTGGTCAGGGTCAGGAAATCCGGACGCGTGCACAAGGGCTTCAGGCTCGGCCATACGCTGAGGAAGGGCACCAGGGTGCTGATCTTCTTTCCCTGGACTGTGTCGGCCAACACCGCGAAAGCCTGCTCAGGCTTGCCCAGGTGCATGTAGGCATCCGCCAGGAACACCGCCTGATAACGGTCCACCGGGGCTTGTGAGGCCTGTCCGGCGTACCACTGGAAGTAGTTCACCAGGGAGCCCCGGCCGGACCGGACCTTGACCACGTCTGCCGCCCCGGCCTTGAGCACCTGCATCTCCGTCGCGGCCTGCTGCGCCGCCTCCGCGTACTTGCCGCCGCTCAGCAGACTCAAGGTCAAGAGATGCTGTGCCAGCAGATCCTGGGGTACCAGGCCTACATTGGTGCGCGCGCTGCTCTCGGCCTTCGCATATTGGCCTGTGAGATAGGACACCAGCGCCAGGTCGTCGGTGGCACTGGCGGACGCCGGGTCCAGGGCGCGCGCCGTGTCCATGGCGTTCTGCATGGCGCCGTTCTGCGCCATGGCCGTCAGGTATTCGGCATAGGACTGCCAGGCCCAGGCGTCGCCCGGATTGAGGCGCAGCGAGTCCTTGAACTCGACGCCGGCGGCGCCGAGATCCCAGTCGTAGTACATGTCCAGCTGGCCCTTGAGCAACCGGGACTCCGCGGCGCCGCCATCCAGGCTGGCGGCGCGCGCCACCAGGCTGCGCGCCTTCTGCAGGTCCGCCGCGTCCATCTCAGGCTGCTGCAGCAAGGCACGCGCGGCACAGGCGTAAGCCGCCGCGAAACCCGGGTCGAGGTCGATGGCCTTCTCGCAATTCGTGAGGGCCTTGTCGGGATATCCCTGGGTGAGGAAGTAGCGCCCGCTCTGGAACGCCAGGGCCGCATCGCGGTTGTTGGTGAAGGCCTGCGGCTTCACCGCGGCATTCGGCGCCAATAGCGCCGCTACCTGGGTGGCGATGTGGATCACCAGTTGCCGGTAGGCGCTGCCCGAGTAACTGCCGTCCAGGTCGTACTCATCACCCCACACGTAACTCTGGTCCGCCGCGCGGATCAGCCGTGCCGAGACGTGATAGGTCTGGGCCTGCTGGTTGATGGAGCCTTCCAGCACGTAGTTGGCGCCGAGTTCCTGCCCGATCTGCTTTATGGTCTCGCCCTTCACGTAGTGCGCCGTGGAGGTGCTGGCAATCACGCCCAGCCGGTCCGGAGCGATCGGTCCCAGCAGGTTGATGACCTCGTTGGAGATGGAGGCACCCAGCACGGCGTTGTCCGGGTTCGCCGACAGGTTGCTGAAAGGCAGCACCGCCACCACCGTGGCCGGATTGCCCTCCGCGCCAGGCACATAGCTGCTGTCACGCTGCCTGTTGAAAGACAGCCAGATGAGGCCCATCACCGCGAGCAGCAGCAGCGCGGCCACATAAAACGCCGGCCGCAGCCTGGGGGGGACTGCGGCCGGCGGCACCGTGAGCGAGGGGGTCGCCGTGACGGGCGCCGCGGCAGTGGCAGCCGCCTGGGCGCGCCGTTCCAGCGCCTTACCGTCCTCACTCACGCTCACCGGGAATACGAACTTGTAGCCGCGCCGCGAGATGGTCTGGATGAAGCGGGTGCCGGCGGCGCCGTCGTTCAAGGCGATACGCAGTTGGCGCACGCAGGCACTGATGCCTTCCTCGAACTCGACCACGATGTGGCTTCCCCACAGGTGGTTCTTGATCTCTTCGCGGGATACCGTGATGTTGGCGTTGCGCAGCAGCAGATCCAGGAGCTTCGCCACCTGCGGCCTGAGCTGCATCGTCTTCTGACCGTCGTACAGCTCGCCGCTGTGCGGGTCGAATACATATTGGCCGAACGTGTATTGCACTCGGACCGGCTCCTGGGGACCTAGGCCGCGGCTGGCAGCCGCTGGACCGGAGCCCATGCTCCGGGCATCGAGCGCGGATTGCAGTCCGGGCTCGAGCTTGTGCGTCCCATCATATCCAGCCTCACCAGACAGAGCCATTCGCTTCAGGGGCGTCGGATTCACTTGGTGCTCCTCGCGCTGTGCGATTTCCGCTCATCGGGCCTGCCGGCTCCGGCGGACGCCTTGAGGGCGCCCGCCGGAGGGCAGTCCGCGTCAGACCCGCATCACTGCCGCATGTAACCGTCAGGGGACACGTACAGCGTGCGGCTGAGCCTCTCGGCGGATTGCATCTGCTCGGGCGTCATGCCGTCGGTGACCACGGACTTGGCGTCGGATATATCCACGCCGCCCCGCTGCGCCAACAGCAGCCAGGCATAGGCCTTGACGTCGTCCTGGTCCACGCCTTCGGCGTTGTGGTACATCACCGCCAGATTGTATTGGGCGGCAGACAAACCCTGTTCAGCGGCTTTGGTGTACCAGGCCATCTCGGCCTTCGGATCCGCCTCGACGCCCTTGCCGTCGCCGGCCATGGTGCCGAGCTGGAACTGCGCGTAGGGATCGTTGCGCCGTGCCGCGACGTCGAACCACTCGCGCGCCTTGCCGTAGTCCTGGGGGAAGCCCTGGCCGTTGTAGTACAACGTGCCCAGGTTGTAGGCGGCGGTGGCGATGCCCGCATCCGCTGCCTGCTTGTACCAGCGGGCAGCCTCCGGGTACTTGCCGCGGCTGCTGAGCATCACGCCCAGGTTGGCTTCGGCCTCGGCGTCACCCAGCTTGGCGAGCTCGGTGGCCTGCTGGATGTCCTGGTCGCTGTACACCTTGGTACCCGGGAGCTTATCCACATTGAGATACGGATGGACGTAGATGACCTGGATGCCGGGCGGCACATGGTCGGCGGCGGCCAGCGGCGCCGCCAGCAGCAGGCTTAAGCCCAGCAGGCCGAGCAATGCCGGTCGATAAGAATCGGAATGTTTTCTTGAGTCGCGGATCATGGCAGCAATCCTCCGTAGCAAAGGGCATGCGACGATTACGACCTTGGTATAGCTTAGGCAGGCGGCGCACAGGCCGATAATCTTCTGACTTTTGGCTGATTCATATCTAAGGCCTTGCAGCGCAAGGGGGCCGGCTTTCAGGCCCTCGAAAACAGGCAGACCGCCTTGCGCGGTCTGCCTTAAACCCCGATCCGGCGCCCGCTCAGCCGTGGCCTTGCAGGTCGTGCATGTCGGCCACGATGGCGGCGCCCTCCCGCAGCGCCACGTCTTGGGCACTGGCCACCATGCCCTGCGCCCCGGCGTCGGCCGGCGTGCCACCGGTGAGCTTCTTCCATGCCTGCTCGTCGCTGCTGCGCCAGGCTTCCTCGCGCTGCTCCATCTGCTTACGCGTGCCCAGCATCAGCGGCAGGCTGGTGGCGGCATCCTCGGTCTTGAGGTGCTGGATGTCGCCGACGTAGAGCTGGAACAGGGGATCGTTCTGCGCGCGCTGCTGGTGGCGCTTGCGCAGCTCGGGCAGCATCGCATCCAGCCGGTAATCAAGCGGCTTATAGACGACTGGATTGATGGTGTCCCAGGGCAGCGGGTTGTCCTCGGTCGCTTCGCCGAACTGGGTGGGATCGATCTGCGAGGGGAACTGGATGTCCGGCGCCACGCCCTTCTCCTGGGTGCTGGCTCCGGTCACCCGGTAGAACTTGTCCGAGACGAACATCAGCTGGCCCGCGTCCTCCTGGTCGTCGGTCATCTGCGCCAGATCCACGAACTGGGTGGCCACGCCCTTGCCATAGGTGTCGTTGCCGACGATCACGCCGCGCCGATAGTCCTGGATGGCGCCGGCGAAGATCTCGGAAGCGGAGGCGCTGAGGCGGTCCACCAGCACCGCCAGCGGTCCGTCGTAGACCGGCGTGCTGCTGGAACGCACCACCGTGAGCTTGTTGTCGGAACTGCGCAGCTGCACCACCGGACCGTGGGGGATGAACAGGCCGGCGAGATTGGCCGCCTCGTCCACCGAGCCGCCGCCGTTGTTGCGTATGTCCAGTACCAGGCCGTCGATGTGCTTGGCCTGAAGATCGGTCAGCAGCTTGCGCACATCGCGGGTCAGGCTGTTGTAGTTGGGGTTGCCGGCGGCGCGCGCGTCGAAATCGATGTAGAACTCGGGGATGCGGATCACGCCGATATGGGCGACGCCGTCCTTGCGCGGTACCGTTATCACGTCGCTGCGGGCCGCCTGCTCGGCGAGCTTGATGGAATCCCGCACCAGGTGGATGGCCTTGAGCGGCGTGCCGGGCTTGGCGCCGGCCGGTAGCACCCTCAACCGCAGCACCGTGCCTTTGGGACCGCGGGTCAGGCTCACCACGTCGTTGAGCCGCCAGCCGGTCACGTCCACCAGATCGCCGTCTTCGCCCTGGCCCACCGAGGCGATGCGGTCCCCCGCATGCAGCGCGCCGCTGCGCGCCGCGGGACTGCCCGGCAACACCCGCACGATCTTCACGTAATCCTCGTCCTCCTGCAGCTCGACGCCGATGCCGTCGAGCTTCAGGCTCATCTGGGTCTTGAACTGGTCGTATTCGACCGGCGGGAAATATTCGGTGTGCGGATCCAGCGCGCGTGCATAGGCGTTCATGAAGCTCGAGAACACGTCGTCGCTGTCGAACTTGTCGATGCTCTGCTGCAGCACGCTATAGCGCTTCTTGATCTGGACCTGCGCCTGCGGCCAGGTCTTGCCGTCCAGCATGGCGTCGATCACGTCGTTCTTGACGCGCTTGCGCCACAGGTCATCGAGCGCCGCCGGAGTCGCCATCCAGGCCTTCGGCTTGTCCTCCAGGGGCAGGGATTCGTCCTGCTGCAGGTCCGGCTGGGCGTCCAGCAAGGACTGTGCGTAGGCCATGCGCGAGTCGAAACGCTGGCGGAACACGGCATAGATGGCGAAGGCGGGCTTCAGGTCGCCGGCCTCGATGTTGGTGCCGAGCGTGCTGCGATAGCCGGCGAAAGAGTCGATGTCCGGCTGCAGGAAGTAGCTGTGGCTCGGATCCAGTTCCTTCAGGTATTCGTCGAATATCTTGGCCGCAAGGGTGGCGTCCAGCGGCTCACGGCTGTAGTGGTAATGGGTCAGGACGTAGGCCACCGCCTGGTCCACCGAGGCCTCGCCCGGTTTGGGGACCGGCGCCGAGTTGCCGGGCGCGAGGCTCGCGACGGCGGTGTTCAGCAGCGCGGTTAGCGCGAGGCTGGAGAGCAACAGGATCTTCTTGTTCATGCGGGGCGATACCGATGGAGGGGCAGGCTGACGCCGATGGAGACCGGCGCCATCATTGTAACGGGCTTTGGGGCTCCCGGATTTGACCATGCCTCTGGCCCTCAGTTCAGTGACGGCATCGAGATTTACGCGAGGCTTTTCACGGCGGCGGGATGGCCGGCGCCACCGCGGCGTCGGTGTGGGGCGCCGGCAGCGGGACCGGCGCCTCGGGCACGAAGGTGTAGACCAGCGACAGCGCGGTGACGGCATCGGTCTTCTTGAAACCGGCCTGCACGCTGCTGTTGTGGGAGATCGTGTAGGAAAAAGAAAGGGCGAAACTGTTGACCAGGTTGGCTGTGACCGCCGTCACGGACTGGGTCAGGGTGTTGCTGGAACCGTGCACCACGCTTAAGGCTTCGGTGATGTTGCTGGTACTGGTCAATTTCCAGAAGTAACTGCCGGCCGCCCGCTCCACCCATTCCTCGCTGCTGGGGAAACCGGTGGTATAGCGGGTCTGGCGCCGGCCGGCACCCAGTTCCACGTCCAGTTGCTGGGTGGGGGAATTGACGAGGCGATGGCCCAGACCCACCACTTCCGAGGTGCGGCGTTCGTAGCCGCTGAACACATCCCGCAGGTAGTCGAGGTTGCCGAACAGGTAGTTGTCGGCATTGAGGTTGTAATCGCTCTGGCCGTCGGCCTCGAAGTTCTCGGCGGTGAGCCCGCCTTCCTGGCTGGCCTTCAGCGCCTGCACCAGGATCGAGTCCTGCCAGTTGCCGGCCTTGTAGCCGACC
This sequence comes from Gammaproteobacteria bacterium, assembly GCA_036271575.1. GTDB lineage: Bacteria > Pseudomonadota > Gammaproteobacteria > Natronospirales > REEB76 > DASUBN01. The sequence goes on along the minus strand of DATBAJ010000019.1, from coordinate 17,334 downwards.
AGCGCCTTGCCGTTGGCGGTGGAGGTGTTGGCGTTGCCGGTGGTCTGCAGATAGCCTAAGGCCACCGAACCCTGCCAGCCATCCTTGACCGCGGTCTGCTGCGCGGCGGCGGCGTTGGCCTCGAGATCGGTCAGGTTCACGTCGGCCCGTGCGCCGCCCGCGAACACCGTCATCATCGCCAGCGCACCGGCAACGGCCAGTCGCCTCGCCATGGCTATCTTTCCTCCGTGGCAGCCCATGGACGGGATGATAGCGGAAGCGTCCCGGGACGTCGGTTTTAACCGACGTCCCGGCGAGTCGTCAGAACTTCACGCCCACCGAACCGAACAGGAACCGCCCGGGGGTGCGGTAGAAGGTCGGGAGGTAGCTGTTGGCGAAGGCTGCCATGGCGATGGGCGGCTCCTTGTCGAACAGGTTGCGGATGCCGAAGCTGAAGTCCGCGTCCAGGCTGTCCAGGTGATAACCCGCTTGCACGTCAGGATAGAAGGTCGCACCGATGTGGTTTCCGTCGACCGCGCCGTTCGCGAAGGGGAAGTTGATGTTCAGCGGACAGCGGCTCGCCGGATTCACGATGAGGGCGCCATCCGTGCAGTCATCCACCAGCGCGCTGATGTACTCCACGTTCCAGCTGGCCGACCACGCGCCATAGGCCCATGACAGGTTGATGTTGGCGCGCTGCTTGGGGACACCGCCCGTCACCTGCCCGGTGCCCGCGATGCCGAAGCCGCCGGCGCTGTCGGTGGTGGTGCCGGAGAGTTCCTGGCTGCTCAAGCCGGTATCGAACGCCAGCGTCGCCACGTACTGCCTGGTGAAATCCCAGTCCATGCCGAGCTTGAAATCACCGGCGGAAGTGGACGGGAACTTATAGCGTATCGCCACGTCCACGCCCTCGGTCTTGATGCCGCCGGCGTTGGTGGTGAGATTCTGGATGTTGCTGATCTCGCCTGGCGCGGTGGCGCTGTGGTCGCCGCCGGAGCGATGGATGAGCTGGCAATCGGCCGCGAGGCCGCCGTCGTAGCAACCGTTCAGGACCAACTGCGGCGGTATCTGGCCGATCGCGTTCTCAAGCTTGATCTTGTAGTAGTCCGCGCTGACGTCGAACCCTTGCAACCAACCAGGGCTGTACACGAAGCCGACGGTCTGTGAGATGGCATGCTCCGGAGTCAGCAGGGTGTTGCCGCCGATGGTGGTATGCACGAGGTCGCCAAACACTTCCTTCGCACCCGTGCCGCAATGCGCGGCTTTCGGCGTGGAGATGCAGGGATCGTTCAGGAACTCGAAGTCGTCGCTGTCCGCCAGGAACAGGTCGCTGATGCTGGGGATGCGGAAGCCCTGGGCCCAAGAGGCGCGCAGCAGGAGCTCGTCGGTGGCCTCCCAGCGCAGTGACGCATTGCCGGTGGAGGTGTTGGCGCTGTGGGCGGCCTGGTTGTTGGTGCCGGCATCACCGCCCTGCCACCTGAACTGTGACCAGCGGTCGGCGAGGTCCAGCCCCACCTTCTTCATGAACGGCGCGTCCGCGACCAGCGGGATGTCGAATTCCACGTACTCGGCCAGGGTCCGTTCCCGGCCCTCGGTGGGCGGGATCAGGCTCGACGCGGTGTTACCCTCGGTCACCAGGGCATCGGGATGAGAGAAGCCGTCAGTCTCCAGGTACTCGGTACCGAGCGCCATGTTCAAGGCCCCCGCGGGCAATGTGACGAGTTGGCCGGCGGTATTGGCCGTGTAATTACGCAGGCTCTGCTCGACCACGTTGTGTTGCTCGAACAGGATGTAGTTCAGCATCGCGGGCGTGACGGCGCCGTCGCCGCCGAACAGGTTGATGGGAGTGCAGGCCGCGGAGGCGCCGGCGCAGGGCGCGGAGCCCGGCGCGCCCAATTCCTGCTGCAGATGGTCGGTATTCACCACGCCACCGGACAGGTCGGTCTCGTAGTTTTCGCCATAGGCATAGCCCGCGTCCCAGTCCCACTCCCCGCCCAACAGTTGGAAGTACCCGCGGAAGCCGCCGTTGAACTGGAAGTTGTCCACGTGCTGGTTGAAGACCCGGTTGCCGGCTTCCGACAGGCGGCGGCCGAACAGGAACAACACGTCACAGCTCCCCGCCGTCAAACAGGGGGCGCTGCTGCTCGTCACCAGGTCCTTGCCGAACGGGTTGTAGGGGTTCTTTCCTGAGATCCCCACCGGGTTGCCGTTGGCCTTGGCCTGGCCGAAGCCGCCCAGGCTCAGCGTATCCGGCGCCAGTTGCTGGGAGGATCTGCGCGAGTTGAACAACACCTGCGACTCGAAGCTCAGGTTGTCCATCAGGTCGTAGTGATCCTGCACATAGAATCCGATGCGCTCACTCGGCGTCGCCAGGAAGTTGGCCGGGGCGTAGTTGAAGGGATCGTTGTTGAAATCGAAGTTGCGGAAATTGCCGAGCGAGGGGCCCTGGGGACTGCCCGCCCTTCCGGGCTTCGGCGAATCGATGAGGGTCATGTCGCAAGTACCGTCGGAGGCCAGCGTGGCCTTGCCGGGGCAGACGCCGTTCGGAGTCTCCATGAGGAAGAAACCATTGGGCGTGAAGAAGCTGCCTGCGGACTCTCCGGAGCCGATCACCGGTTCCTTGGAGATGCTGCGGTCACCCGCGTACACCGGGGAGTCGTTCACATAGGAGACGTTCAGCACCACCCCGCCCTTGTCCCGGACCGTGCCGACGGTGAAGTCGTATTGTTGGCTTTCGCCGTCGAAGCCGCCGCCGTCGCCGTGTGCGTCGAACTTGCCGATATGGGCGTTGGCTTCGGCGCCATCGTAATTCTTCACGGTGATCAGATTCACCACACCCGAGATGGCGTCGGAACCGTACACCGCCGAGGCCCCATCCTGCAGCACCTCGATGTGATCGATGATCGCAAGCGGGATGGTGTTGAGATCCACGTCGCCCGCCAGGCCCGATATCACCCGCTTGCCATCCAGCAGCACCAGCAGGCGGTTCGAGCCCAGGTTGCGCAGGTCGGCATTGCTGCGGCCGCTGTTGCCGTTGTTGAACTGGCTGTTCACGGCTGCGCCTGCCGAAGGCAGTTGCTGCAGCACGTCGCCGACCGAGGTGAGGCCGGTGGCCTTGATCTGCTGCTTGGTGATGATGGTGATGGGACGCGCCGCTTCCACGTCGACGCGCTTGATACGCGTGCCGGTGACTTCGATCTTGCCGAGTTGGGCAGCGCGGTCGGTCGGCGGCGGCGTGGTCTGGTCGGGCGGCGTGTCGGCGAGCGCGCCTCGCAGCGGCAAGGCGCCGACGGCGCCGGTGATGAGCAGACCACGGATGATCCTGGCGAGAGACAGCGTTCCCGTATCCATTGCAGCACCCCGTATGGTTATGGCCTTTCAGGCTTTTTACTATTTGCTACGTACTATACTAATAGTAGTACAAGTGTAAAGGGGCTGCCCGGGACTGGCCCAAGGCAACTGGGTCTATGGGGATTTGATTCCGAATCTGAATATTCAGATGGAGAGAGGGATGGTCAAAAGAAGTCCGAGGGTTCGAATCCGCCAATTTGAAGCGGAGAGATCGGGATTGTTCGCCCTTTTCCGCTCCGTATCCTGCTGCGCGGAAAACCCAGGGCGACATCCCTGTCGCCCATCCGGCGCATGCGCCGGACCCCTGGGGGCTCCCCGCTTCGCGGGGTCCAAAATCGCTCCAGGCGATTTTGTCGAACCGGCCTTTTATATCGAGGGTTCGAATCCCCACCGCACTGCCAAATGACCCAATAAAAAGGGGCCCTGGAAGGGCCCCTTTTTATTGGGTAACTGGCGGAGAGAGAGGGATTCGAACCCTCGATACAGGTTTTAGCCCGTATACGCCCTTAGCAGGGGCGCGCCTTCGACCACTCGGCCACCTCTCCAAAAACGTCGTATGTGTGGATGCGCTACGGACCCGTCCTTGGTGCAGTCGCCTGCCCTGACATCCTATCCGGTCGCTCAGGCCTGCGCCCTCGCCCACGGTCTGGGGACGCGCATGATACCGGGCGGGGCCACGCCGGGTCAAAAACCCGGGTTTTCGGCTCCGCAGCGCGGGGTATCAGGCCTGGTTGCCTTTATCGATGGGGGGAGGAGTGCCGCCGCCTTCCTGTTCACGGCGGATGCGCTCGTAGATCTCCTCGCGGTGCACTGCCACGGTACGCGGTGCATTCACCCCGAGCCTGACCTGATTTCCTTTCACCCCGAGCACGGTCACTGTAACTTCGTCGCCGATCATGAGGGTCTCGCCCACGCGACGCGTAAGAATGAGCATGTCATCCGACTCCTAGTAGCGATGTCCCAACCACCTCAAAGCGAATTCCGTTTCTTTTTGTGAATCCGTTCACTGTACTTATATGGCCGCCCTCTATGGGGCGTGGCTATTCTGCGCCCAGTGGGCGCCACACTCAACCCGCGGCACCCCGATGGAGGAAATCCTCCCTGGGTTCCGCCTGCAAACCGAAGGCCCGGTGCAGGGCCCGCACCCCCGCTTCCAGCTGTTTCTCATCCACCACCACCGAGACCTTGATCTCGGAGGTGGCGACCATGCGCAGTTCCACGCCCTGTTCCGATAAGGCCCGGAATACGGTGCTGGCGACGCCGGCATGGGAACGCATGCCGACGCCCACCGCGGAGATCTTCACCACCCGGTCGTTGCCCTGCAGGTCCTGGGCACCGATCTTGGATAGATTCGCACGCAAAATATCCATGACCTGCGGATAGTCGTTGCGGTGCACCGTGAATGCGAAGTCCAGCCGCCCGTCGCGGGCCGCGTTCTGCACGATCATGTCCACTTCGATGTTGGCATCCGACACCGGCCCCAGGATCAGGTAAGCCAGACCCGGCTGCTGGGGCACACCGATGAGCGAGACTTCCGCCTCGTCGCGGTTGAAGGCGATACCGGACACCACGGCAGCTTCCACGGCTTGATCCTCGTAGGTGATAAGCGTGCCCTCGCCTTCCTTGAAGGTGGAGAGGACCCGCAGGGGTACATTGTATTTGCCGGCGAACTCCACCGCACGGATCTGCAGCACCTTGGAGCCCTGGCTCGCCAGCTCCAGCATCTCCTCGAAGGTGACGCGGGCCAGGCGCCGCGCCTCCGGCACCAGGCGCGGATCCGCGGTATAGACGCCGTCCACGTCGGTATAGATCTGGCACTCGTCCGCCTGCATCTGCGCGGCCACGCCCACCGCGGTGGTATCGCCGCCGCCGCGTCCCAGGGTGGTGATGTTGCCCGCCGGGTCCACGCCCTGGAAACCCGCGATCACAGGTATCGCGCCCGCCGCCAGGCACTCACGTAGCGAGCTCTCGTCGATGGTATCGATGCGCGCCTTGGTGTGGGCCGCGTCGGTGCGGATGCACACCTGACCGCCGGTATAGGAACGGGCTTGCACGCCGAGTTTGGCGAGCGCGATGCAGAGCAAGGCGATGGAGACCTGTTCGCCGGAGGCCAGGAGTACATCCAGCTCGCGACGACTGGGGCGCGGCATGATGCGATGCGCCAGCCCTAGCAGCCGGTCGGTCTCGCCAGCCATGGCCGAGACCACCACCACCACGTCGTGTCCCTGGTCGCGGGTCGCGGCGATCTTGCGCGCTACATGCTCGATGCGCTCGCAATCCGCGACGGAAGTGCCGCCGTACTTCTGGACGATCAGGGCCACAGGTTCATGACCCGCGTCATCAAGCCAGCTTTGCTCGGACCCAATCGGGCACGGACTTCAGCGCTGCGTCGAGCTTGGAGGGATCGGTGCCGCCGGCCTGGGCCATGTCCGGGCGTCCACCGCCCTTGCCGCCCACCTGCTGGGCCACCATGTTCACCAGATCACCGGCTTTCACCTTGGAGGTGAGGTCCGCAGTCACACCGGCGATGAGACTGACTTTGCCCTCGTTGGCTGCACCCAGCACCACCACCGCAGAGCCGAGCTTGTCCTTGAGCTTGTCCATGAGGTCGCGTAAGGAAGCCACGTCCGCGCCCTCCACTGCGGCCGCCAGGATCTTGGCGGAGCCGATGGTCTGGGCCTGGGAAGTGAGTTCGTCGCCGCGGTTCGAGGCCAACTTGCCGGAGGCCTGAGCCAGCTGTTTCTCCAGCTGCTTCACACGCTCCTGCAGCTGCAGGGTCTTGCCCACCACGTCATCGGAACGCAGCGCCTCTTCGATCTTGCGCACGGTGCCCTGCAAGCCGTTCACCCAGGCGAGTGCGCCGGCACCCGTCACCGCCTCGATGCGGCGCACGCCGGCGGCCACGCCGCTTTCGCTCAGGATCTTGAACAGGCCGATGTCGCCGGTGCGGTGCACGTGGGTGCCGCCGCAGAGTTCCGTGGAGAAGTCACCGAACTTCATGACCCGGACCACGTTGCCGTACTTCTCGCCGAAGAGCGCCATGGCGCCGGCCTTGATGGCCTCGTCGTAACTGGTCTCGCGCACGTCCGCCGCCTCGTTGCGGCGGATTTCTTGGTTCACCCGATCCTCGATCTTCGCCAACTCTTCCGGCGTCACCGCCTGGTAATGGGAGAAGTCGAAGCGGAGGCGGTCCGGCGCGACCAGCGAACCCTTCTGGGTCACGTGGGTCCCCAGCACTTTGCGTAGTGCCGCATGCAATAGATGGGTCGCGGAATGGTTCAGCACCGTAGCCGCGCGCAGACTCTCGTCCACCTGCGCATCCACTGTGTCGCCGACCTTGATCTCGCCGTGAGTCACGCTGCCCATATGCGCGAAAGCCCCGCCGCCGCGCTTCTGGGTGTCCGCCACCTTGAATTCATTGGCGCCGGATTTCAGCAGGCCCTGGTCGCCCACCTGACCGCCGGATTCCGCGTAGAACGGCGTCTGATCCAGGATCACCATGCCCTGCTCGCCGGCAGCCAATTTCTGCACTGCGTCCTTTCCCTTGAACAGCGCCGTCACCTTGCCCTTATGGGCCAGGTGCTCGTAACCCTTGAACGTAGTCTCACCTTCGATGATCACATCCTGGCCATACTCGGCGCCGAACTTGCTGGCGGAGCGGGCCCGGTCGCGCTGGGATTCCATCTCACGCTCGAAGCCAGCCTCGTCGATGTTCAAGCCGCGCTCGCGGGCGATGTCGTTGGTGAGGTCCGCCGGGAATCCATAGGTATCGTAGAGCTTGAAGACGGTCTCGCCGGGCAGGGTCTTGCCCTTGAGTCCCTTGATAGCGGACTCCAGCAGGACCATGCCCTGGGTGAGCGTCTCGGCGAAGCGTTCTTCTTCCTGCAACAGCACCTTCTCCACATGGGAGGCGGCCTTGTGCAGTTCGGGATAAGCCCCACCCATCTCCGCATCCAGCGCCTTCACCAGCTTGTGGAAGAAGGGCTTCTCCATGCCGAGCTTGTAGCCGTGGCGGATGGCGCGGCGGATGATGCGGCGCAGCACGTAGCCGCGGCCTTCGTTGGAAGGCAGCACGCCGTCGGTGATAAGGAAGGAGCAGGCACGGATGTGGTCCGCGATCACCCTGAGCGAAGGGCTGCTCTTGTCCTTCGCATGGGTGACCTCGGCTGCCGCCGCGATCAGCTTCTGGAAGAGATCGATCTCATAGTTCGAATGCACGTGCTGCAGCACGGCGGTGACGCGCTCCAGACCCATGCCCGTGTCCACGCAGGGCTTCGGCAGGGGCGCGAGCACCCCCTCCGCGGAGCGGTCGAACTGCATGAACACCAGGTTCCATATCTCTATATAACGGTCGCCGTCCGCATCGGCCGAACCCGGCGGGCCGCCGGCCACCTTGTCGCCGTGATCGTAGAAGATCTCGGAGCAGGGACCGCAGGGACCGGTGTCCGCCATCTGCCAGAAGTTGTCGCTCTGGTACTTCTGTCCGCCCGGCTTGTCACCGATGCGCACGATGCGCTCTTTAGGTACGCCCACATCCTTCAGCCAGTGGTCGTAGGCCTCGTCGTCCGTGTGGTAGACCGTGACCCAGAGCTTCTCGGGAGGCAGCTTCCAGACTTTGGTCAGGAGCTCCCAGGAATAGACGATGGCGTCTTTCTTGAAGTAGTCGCCGAAGCTGAAGTTGCCCAGCATCTCGAAGAACGTGTGGTGGCGGGCTGTGTAACCCACGTTCTCCAGGTCGTTGTGCTTGCCGCCGGCGCGCACGCAGCGCTGGGACGAGGTGGCGCGCACATAGTCGCGCTTGTCGCGTCCCAGGAACACGTCCTTGAACTGCACCATGCCTGCATTGGTGAAGAGCAGGGTCGGGTCATTGGCCGGCACGAGCGGGCTGGAGGGCACCACCGTATGGCCCTTGGACTTGAAGAAGTCGAGGAAACTCGTGCGGATGTCGTTGCTGGTCATCATGGGCAATATTATGAGGCCTCAGCCTCTGGTGCCCAATAGAAAAGCCGGTTTTGCGGCTGAAAACCCCTGTCTAAGTCAGTCTTCCAGGTCGCCCTTGAGGACCTTGCGGATGTCATCCATGGAGAAACCCCGCTGCTGCAGGAAACGCGCCTGACGGGCCCGTTCCTGCATGTCTTTCGGCAGGTCGTCCCCGAAGCGTTTGCGCCGGGCCGCCGCCGCGCCTTCAGCCGAGGCGCCCTTGAGGGCAGCCAGGGCCAGGTCCGCCAACTCGCCTTCCACCCCACGGCCGCGCAGCTCTGCGCGGATCTTCATGGGGCCGGAACCGCGCCGCACCCGGGAAGCCACGAACTCCTGCACGAAGCGCGCGTCCGAGAGCAGCTTCTCCTGCGCCAAAGACGAAAGCACCGCCTCCACGGCGGTGCTTTCATAGCCCCGTTCCCGGAGCTTGGTCCTCAGTTCCCCCGCGGAATGCTCGCGCCGCGCCAGGAGAGCCAAGGCCTTGGCCCGCACCCTTGCCGGGTCGCGGGCCGCCAGCTCATCAGGCTTCTGCGGTCTCTTCAGGCTCATGATCGCCGTCATCGTCGTTCTCGACGGCCGCCAGGGGCACGACCTTCTTCGGCACCAGCTTGTCGCGGATGCCCAGTTCGATCTCGGCCATGATCTCGGGGTTCTGTTCCAGGTACTCGCGCGCGCCTTCCTTGCCCTGGGCGATCTTCTTGCCCTTGTAGCTGGACCAGGCGCCGGATTTCTCCACCAGTTCATGGGTCACGCCGAGCTCGATGATCTCGCCGGCGCGGGAGATGCCCTTGCCGTAGAGGATCTCGAACTCCGCCACCTTGAACGGCGGCGCCACCTTGTTCTTGACCACCTTGACGCGGGTCTCGCTGCCGATGACCTCTTCGCCGCTCTTGATGGCACCGATGCGGCGGATGTCCAGGCGCACCGAGGCATAGAACTTGAGGGCGTTGCCGCCGGTGGTGGTCTCCGGGTTGCCGAACATCACGCCGATCTTCATGCGGATCTGGTTGATGAAGATCACCAGGGTGTTGGAGCGCTTGATGTTGGCGGTGAGCTTGCGCAGCGCCTGGGACATGAGCCGCGCCTGCAAGCCCATGTGCTGGTCGCCCATCTCGCCCTCGATCTCGGCCTTGGGCGTGAGCGCCGCCACCGAGTCGATCACCACCACGTCCACCGCGGCGGAGCGCACCAGCATGTCGGCGATCTCGAGGGCCTGCTCGCCGGTGTCCGGCTGCGATATCAGCAGGTCTTCCACCTTCACGCCGAGCTTGCCGGCGTACTGCGGATCCAGCGCGTGTTCTGCGTCGATGAAGGCGGCGGTGCCGCCCTTCTTCTGGATCTCGGCGATCACCTGCAGGGTGAGGGTGGTCTTGCCCGAGGATTCCGGGCCGTAGATCTCGACCACCCGGCCGCGCGGCAGGCCGCCGATGCCGAGCGCGATGTCGAGGGTCAGGGAGCCCGTCGACACAACGTCGATCTCGCGGGTGGCAGGGTGGTCGCCCAAGCGCATCACCGAGCCCTTGCCGAACTGCTTCTCGATCTGGCCCAGGGCCGCGGCCAGGGCTTTCTTGCGGTTGTCATCCATCGCGGGCACCTTCAATACGCTGACGTTCATTTGGATATTTCCTTGCCCATTATTTCACAGTCCCGCCGGCGCCGAGGGCGTACGTCGCGAGCGGGAAGTATTCACTACCGGTCTTGCCGGCGACGGAATTCACCAGCGCAAAATCATTTGCATCCCAGCCGAGCGGGGCGAAGCCGCCGAGCGCGCCGGGCTTGTGCACCTTGCGTGCCAGGGTCACGTGCGGGACGAAGGGCTTGGGATCGGGCTTGAAGCCGGCGCTCATGAGCCGCTCGCGCAGGTTCGCGGCGAGCGTGGCCGCAGCGGTCGAGACGCGGCTTGCGCCACACCAGAGCACCTGCGGTTCCTTCCAGTAGCCGTAGCGGTCGAGTTCCAGGCGGAAGGGATCGGCATGCACCGAGGCGGCGATGCTCTTGACGAGAGCCAGGGCCTCCGCGGCGACGGTGCCTAAGAACACCAGGGTCATGTGGAGGTTTTCGGCCGGCACCGCCCGGCCATCGGCCGCCGCGAGGGCGTCACGGCTTGCCTTATATATGGCTTGACGGGTGCCGGCCTCGGGCCACAGCGCGAAGAACAACCGGAGGTCCGGAGTCCCGACTTGGCTGCTTGTGGGAGATCGCTGAGGCATCTCTCTTTAGGCCCGCACCGGCAGTGGTACAGGCTGTACCCAGGGATTTGCCGGTACCTGTAAATATATACAGTATTAAGCTGAAGTCAAGAAATTACTGTACTTATTTACAGGTATCTAACTCTAGCAGAGGAAATGTCCCAAGCGGGCCCGTAATTCACCCTAAATTAGCTCTCCAAACCGGCTTTTAAGCCCTCCAAAGCCGCCAAAACCGACTGCCTTCTAATTGACTCCCGGTCACCCTTGAACAGGAAGTGCCGGCTCGAGACCTTACCGTCGGCCCAGCGCCAGCCTATCCATACAGTCCCCACTGGCTTATCGGCACTGCCACCGTCAGGCCCGGCGATGCCCGTCACCGCCACTGCGACCTGGGCCTGGCTCCAGTCAGCGGCCCCTGCGGCCATCTCCCGGGCTACCGGCTCCGAGACTGCGCCATGGGCTTTCAGGGCCCCCGGCTGCACGCCCAGCATCGCCACCTTGGCCTCGTCGCTGTAGGTGATGAAGCCGCGCTCGAACCAGGCGGAGCTGCCGGCCACGTCGGTCAGCGCCTTGCCGATCCAGCCGCCGGTGCAGGACTCGGCGGCGGCGAGCTTGAGGCCTGCGGCCTTGAGCCGCTGACCTACGTCGGCCGCAAGTACCTGCAGAGATGCATCGTCGGTCTTCATGGCCCTCAGGTTAGCATTCTTGCTAGCATCGCCTTCCCCTGCGCCCGGCTCCCCATGAACCAGACCGTCGACAACACCTTTGCCGAGCACACACCGATGATGCGCCAGTACCTGCGCGCCAAGGCGGAGCATCCGGATGCATTGCTGTTCTACCGCATGGGCGATTTCTACGAGCTCTTCTACGACGATGCGCGCAAGGCCGCGCGGCTCATGGACATCACGCTCACCCAGCGCGGCCAGTCTGCCGGCTCCGCCATCCCCATGGCCGGTGTGCCCTATCACCAGCTCGATAACTACCTCGCCAAGCTGGTAAAGCTCGGCGAGTCCGTGGCCATCTGTGAGCAGATCGGCGATCCCGCCACGTCGAAAGGCCCCGTGGAACGCAAGGTGGTGCGCATCGTCACGCCGGGCACCATCACCGACGAAGCGCTGCTGGAAGAACGCCGCGATAACCTCGTGGCGGCAGTACACGTGGCGCCCGCCGGTTACGGTGTCGCGGCGCTGGATTTAGGGTCAGGCCGGTTCACGGTGCTGGAAGTGCAGGGCGAGGAAGCCTTGCTCGGCGAACTGGAACGGCTGCGCCCGGCGGAACTGCTGTACGCCGAAGGCGCGTTGCTGCCGAGGGCCGCGCAATCACGCAACGGCGGTCGCTCCCGCCCGCCCTGGCATTTCGACCATGCCACCGCCGCGCGTCTCCTCACCGCCCAGTTCCGTACCCGGGATCTCGCCGGGTTCGGGGCGGAAGGCCTGGATGCCGCCGTGACCGCCGCTGGCGCGCTGCTGCAATACGTGCAGGAGACCCAGCGCACCGCCCTGCCCCACCTCACAGGTCTCATGGTGGAGCGGCGCGACGATGCGCTCATATTGGATGCAGCCACGCGGCGAAACCTGGAACTGGAACTGAGTCTCGTGGGTCGCCACGAGTTCACCCTGGCCGGCGTCATGGACCGTAGCGTCACGCCCATGGGCTCGCGCCTGCTGCGCCGCTGGCTGAACCGTCCAATACGGGATCACGGGGAACTGAAAGCCCGCTATCACTGCATCGGCACTCTTATAGAGGACCGCCATTACGAGCCCTTGCGCGAAAGGCTCGACGGCATCGGGGACGTGGAGCGCATCCTGGCCCGCGTCGCGCTCAAGTCCGCCCGGCCCCGGGATCTCGGCCAGTTGCGCTATACGCTCGCGGAACTGCCGGCGCTGCAAAAGTCTCTCGCCAGTCTGGATACGCCTCTATTGAAGAAGCTGGTGCAGGAACTGGGCGAGCATCCGGACTTGCGCACGCTCCTGCAAAAGGCCCTGGTGGAGAACCCACCGGCCCTGGCCCGCGAGGGCGGCATCTTCGCGGAGGGTTACGACGCGGAGCTGGACGAACTGAAGCATATCAACCGGGATGCGGACAGCTTCCTGGCGGACCTGGAAAACCGCGAGAAGCTGAGGAGCGGCATCAGCACTCTCAAGGTGAACTACAACCGGGTCCACGGCTTCTATATAGAGGTGGGCCGTACCCATGCGGACAAGGTGCCGGCGGACTACATCCGCCGCCAGACCCTGAAGGGTGCCGAGCGCTATATCACCCCGGAACTGAAGGCCTTCGAAGACAAGGCCCTCTCGGCCCAGGAACGGTCCCTGGCCCGTGAGCGGCAACTCTATGACGCCCTGCTGGATAAGCTCATCGAGCGCCTGGGCGATCTGCAGCGCACCGCGACGGGTTTAGCGACTCTCGACGTACTGGTCAATCTCGCGGAACGCGCCGTGAGTCTGCGTTTCGCAGCGCCGGAGCTCACTGACAAGCCCGAGCTATGTATCGAAGGCGGCCGGCATCTGGTGGTGGAACAGGTCATCGACACGCCTTTCGTGCCCAATGACCTCAAGCTCGACGATGCCCGTCGCATGTTGGTGATCACGGGCCCCAACATGGGCGGCAAATCCACTTACATGCGCCAGACCGCGCTCATCGCGATCCTGGCCCATATCGGCAGTTTCGTGCCGGCGAGCCGCGCGGTCATCGGCCCGCTCGACCGCATCTTCACTCGCATCGGCGCCTCGGACGACCTGGCCGGCGGCCGTTCCACTTTCATGGTGGAGATGGTGGAGAGCGCCAACATATTGAACAACGCCACGGACAAGAGCCTGGTCCTGATGGACGAGATCGGCCGCGGCACGTCGACCTATGACGGCATGTCCCTCGCCTGGGCCGCTGCCAGCCACATCGCCCGCAACCTCAAGTCCTTCACGCTCTTCGCCACCCACTATTTCGAACTCACGGCGCTCGCCGACCTCGTACCCGGCGTCGCCAACGTGCATCTCGACGCCACCGAGCACGCCCATGAGATCGTGTTCCTGCATGCCGTGAAGGAAGGCCCGGCGGATCGCAGTTATGGATTGCAGGTGGCAGCACTGGCCGGCATCCCCAAACCCGTCATCGCCCAGGCCAAGGAATATCTGGCGCGGCTCGAATCGGCGCAGCGTCAGCCCAGGGAAAAGCCCGCCACGGAGCAGCAGATCGGCCTGTTCGCGCCGCCGCCCTCCGCCGTGGAGACGAAGCTCAAGAGCGTGGATCCGGACAAGCTCTCGCCAAAAGAAGCGCTGGAACTCCTTTACGAGTTGAAGAAGAAACTGTAAATAGTAAAATAACTTCAATATTTTCAAAGACTTAGTATTATTTTTGCCGATTGCCCTCCCGCCTGTCGAATCCGGCGGTGCTGATCCGACGTGAGGTTAGGAGCCAAGAGAAAGGCCTTGTGGCCCGCTCCCAACCAACCAACCGAAGGAGTTACGACCATGCGTTTCATGATCATCGTCAAGGCGAACAAGGATTCCGAAGCGGGCGTGATGCCGAAGAAAGAGCTGATGGAAGAGATGGGCAAGTTCCACGAGGAGTTGCATAAGGCGGGCGTGCTGCTGGATGCCACCGGCCTGCAGGCGAGCTCCAAGGGCTGGCGCATCAGGTACTCGGGCGGCAAGCGCGTCGTGACCGACGGCCCGTTCGCCGAGACCAAGGAACTCATCGCGGGTTACACGCTCATCCAGGTGAAGAGCCGCGAAGAGGCCCTGGAATGGAGCCGCCGCTATCCGAATCCGGCCGGCGAAGGCAAGGACTGCGACATCGAAGTGCGCCAGCTGTTCGAGATGGAGGACTTCGATGCCCCCGAGGAAGTCGAGCGCATCCGCAAGATCGAAGCGGAGCGGCGCTGAGCCGCGACGCACATGGATGACCGCGACGTCCGGCGCAGCATCGAAGCGGTCTGGAGGATCGAGTCCGCCAAGCTCATCGCTGCGCTGACGCGGATCACCCGGGACGTGGGTGTGGCGGAGGAATTGGCCCAGGACGCGCTGGTGGCGGCCCTGGAGCAGTGGCCTGGGTCAGGCATGCCGGATAACCCGGCTGCCTGGCTCATGGCCGCCGCCAAGCATCGTGCCATAGACCAGCTGCGCCACCGCAAACTCGCGCAGCGCAAGCACGAAGAACTTGGCCGTGAACTTGAGGTGGAACAGGAGTTGCAGGCGGCGGACACCGAGGCCGCGCTGGACGACGAGGTGGGCGACGACCTGCTGCGCCTCATCTTCATCGCCTGCCATCCCGTGCTCTCCACGGAAGCGCGGGTGGCACTCACGCTCAAACTCCTGGGCGGACTCACCACCGGCGAGATCGCCCGCGCCTTCCTGGTGAGCGAGACCACCATCGCCCAGCGCATCGTGCGCGCCAAGCGAACCCTGTCGGAGGCGCGCGTGCCCTTCGAACTGCCGCAAGGCACGGCGCTCGCCGCGCGGCTCGCCTCGGTGCTGGAAGTGATCTATCTGATCTTCAACGAGGGTTACACCGCCACTGCCGGCAGCGACTGGCTGAGACCCGGCTTGTGCGTGGATGCATTGCGCCTGGGCCGCATCGTCGCCGGTCATGCGCCGATGGAGCCGGAGGCGCACGGCCTGTTGGCGCTCATGGAACTGCAGTCCTCGCGTCTCGGCGCGCGCACCGGTGCCGCCGGCGAACCGATCCTGTTGCTGGACCAGGACCGCAGCCGCTGGGATCACCTGCTGGTGCGCAACGGCCTCGCCTCGCTGCAGAAGGCACGCAGACTCGGCGGCGGCCTGGGACCTTACGTGCTGCAAGCCGAGATCGCCGCCTGCCATGCCGGCGCCAACGTCGCGGCAGACACGGATTGGACACGCATCGCGGCACTCTACGACGCGCTGGCCGAGATCATGCATTCGCCGGTGGTGGACTTGAACCGGGCCGTGGCGGTCTCCATGGCCTATGGCCCGGCCGAGGCGCTGCAACTCGTGGACGCGCTGCGGGAAGAACCGGCGCTCCAGTCCTATCACCTGCTGTCGGCGGTGCGGGGCGACCTCCTGGCCAAGCTCGGCCGGCCCGAGGAGGCGCGCGCGGAATTCGAGCGCGCCGCCGCGCTCACCGCTAACGCCAGGGAGCGGGGCCTGATGCTGGAACGCGCCGCTTCCTGCGATACTGCCAGGCCAGCGACTACGCATTGAGCCGGGAGATGATGATGCATGTGAAGGCGGTCCGGTTCGTCATGGCACTGCTGTTGGTTTTGCCGGTCGTAGCCAGGGCGCAGGCGGCGACTGGCACACTCGTCCTGCACGACGGCGCCATCTACACCCTGGATGACAAGCAACCCTGGGCCAGCGCCGTGGTCATCCACGACGGCCGCATCGCCTACGTGGGCGACGAGACGGGGCTGAAGCCCTATCTCGATGGCGCCCGCGTCATCGATCTGCATGGTGAGATGGTGCTGCCGGGATTCCACGACGCCCACATCCATCCCATGTCCGGCGCCATGCGCCTCATCGGTTGCCGGCTGGGGGATGCCAAGACGGTCCAGCAGCTCCATGACGGCCTGCGCGCTGAAGCGGCGACCAGACATCCCTGGGTGTTCTGCAACGGCGTGCCGGAAGCCTTCGCCAAAGACCTGAGCCGCGCCAAACTGGACGAGCTGGTGCCGGACCGCCCGGCCTTCGTCAGGACTTTCGACGGCTTCACCGGCTGGGCTAACTCGAAAGCCTTCGCTGCCGCCGGCATCGACCCGGACGGCACCGGTCCTGTGACCGAAGGCCTGGAACGAGACCCCAAGACCCACAAGCCGACAGGGCTGCTCACGGGCGATGCCACCAGCCTGGTGCGCAACCATGTGCCGTCGCCCACGGAAGCGCAATATCGCGAAGCGCTGCGCCGGGCCAGCGGCATGGCCAATGGCTTCGGCATCACCTCGATGTTCGATGCGGTGACGGACCCGGACATGCTGCAGGCTTATCACGACGCGGATCTCGCCGGTGAACTCACGCTGCGCGTGGTGGGTGCGCAACGGGTGGATCCCGGACTCGGTGTGAGACAAGTGGATGACTTCATCCAGCGCCGCGACGCCATGCGCGGCCCGCGGTTCCGGGCCGATGCCGCCAAGATATTCATGGACGAAGAGATCTTCGAACACACGGCCGCCATGCTCGCGCCTTATGCGGATGCCCCCGATTCCCGCGGGCCCGTCTACACCCAGGAGCAGATCGCGGAGCTGGATGCCATCGTCACGCGCCTGGATGCCGCGGATTTCCTGATCCACTTCCACGCCATGGGTGACGCCGCAGTGCGCACGGCCCTGGATGCCCTGGAGCAGGCCGCGCATACGGATGGAGCGAAAGACCGCCGCCACCAGATCGCCCATGACGGCGTGGTGGATCCGGCCGATATCCCGCGCTTCGGCAAGCTCGGCGTCGCCGCCAACTTCTCCTCCATCTGGTTCCAGGCGGACGATGCCGCCTACGCGCCCACACTCGCAGCCCTGGGTCCGGAACGCTCCAGATGGATGTACCCCATCGCCAGCATCGCCAATGCCGGCGGCCGCCTCACCGGCGGCAGCGACTGGCCCCAGGAATCCATGAACCCACTGGATTTCATCCAGTACGCGGTGACACGCCAGCCCCTGGACGGCGGCAAACCGCCGCTGCAACCGGAGCAGCGCATCACCCTGGCGCAGGCCATCGCGGCTTATACCAAAGATGCGGCTTGGGCGGTACGGGATGACAAGCTGGACGGGACGCTGGAAGTGGGCAAGGCAGCGGATCTAGTGGTGCTGGATCAGAACTTATTCAAGATAGGCGTGATGTCCATCCACAAAACCCATGTACTGCTGACGCTG
>DATBAJ010000018.1:0-38053 GCA_036271575.1 Gammaproteobacteria bacterium | reverse complement strand
GCCGTAATGCAGCGCGTGCGCCATCACGTGGGTGGTGGCTTCGGCCCAGGGCTTGATCTTGCCGTTGTGCCAGATCTGCGCGGGATAGTTCACGGCCATGGTTCGCTCCGCATGATTTCGGTGGAGGAGTCCCGGGGAGGCCTTCCTCCCCGGGGCTTGCTAGCCATCAATACCGGTAATGATCAGGCTTGAACGGGCCGTCCGGGTTCACGCTCAGGTACTGGGCCTGCTTGGGGCTCAACTTGGTGAGATGCACGCCGATGCGCTCCAGGTGCAGCCGCGCTACCTTCTCGTCCAGATGCTTGGGCAGCACGTACACCTTCTTCTCGTACTTGGCGCCGTGGGCGAACAGCTCGATCTGCGCCAGCACCTGGTTAGTGAAGGAGTTGGACATGACGAACGAGGGGTGGCCCGTGGCGCAACCCAGGTTCACCAGGCGGCCTTCCGCCAGCACGATGATGCGGTGGCCGTCCGGGAAGATCACCTGATCCACCTGCGGCTTGATGTTGTCCCACTTGTACTGGCGCAGCGAGGCGATCTCGATCTCGGAATCGAAATGGCCGATGTTGCACACGATGGCATTGTGCCTCATGCGCTTCATGTGCTCATGGGTGATGACATCGATGCTGCCGGTGGCGGTGACGAAGATGTCGGCCTTGTCGGCTGCCTCTTCCATGGTCACCACCCGGTAGCCTTCCATCGCCGCCTGCAGCGCGCAGATGGGATCGATCTCGGTGACCCAGACCGTGGCACCCAGCCCGCGCATGGACTGGGCGCAGCCCTTGCCGACGTCGCCGTAGCCGGCGATGAGAGCGATCTTGCCGGCGATCATCACGTCGGTGGCGCGTTTGATGCCATCCACCAGCGACTCGCGGCAGCCGTACAGGTTGTCGAACTTGGACTTGGTCACGGAGTCGTTGACGTTGATGGCCGGGAAGGGCAGGCCGCCGGCTTTCTGCATCTCATAGAGACGATGCACGCCGGTGGTGGTCTCCTCGGTCACGCCGCGGATGTTCTTGAGGATGTTCGAATAGAAACCGGGCTTGCTGTCGAGGCGCTTGGCGATGGACTTGAAGAGCGCCACTTCCTCCTCGTTGGAGGGCTTGGCGATCACCGAACGGTCCTTCTCGGCCTTCGACCCCAGGATCACCAGGATGGTGGCATCGCCGCCGTCGTCCAGGATCATGTTGGGGGTGCCGCCGTCGTGCCATTCCATGATGCGGTGGGTGAACTCCCAGTACTCATCCAGGGTCTCGCCCTTGAAGGCGAACACCGGCGTGCCGGCGGCGGCGATGGCCGCGGCGGCGTGGTCCTGGGTGGAATAGATGTTGCAGGAGGCCCAGCGGATCTCGGCACCGAGCGCCTTCAGGGACTCGATCAGCATCGCGGTCTGGATGGTCATGTGCAGGGAACCCGCGATGCGGGCGCCCTTCAGGGGTTGGGACTTCTTGTACTCCTCGCGCACCGCCATGAGACCCGGCATCTCGGTCTCGGCGATGTCGAGTTCCTTGCGGCCCCATGCGGCGAGGCCGATGTCCTTGACGAAGTAATCCTTGGCGTTCTTGTCTACGACTGCGTTCATCTTGGTTTCTCCAGAGTGAACGAGCGCCGTTGACTGTACGTTCCCATCCCCGAGCCTGGCCGAAGTAACTTCGGTTGCAACGCTCCTCGGATCCGGGTTTTTGAAGTTGCTTACCGGCGCTTCAACCCCGCGGCGCCGCGCAGCAGTTCGGCCTTATCGGTCTGCTCCCAGCTGAAAGCCGTGAAACTCTCGCCGCCCGGCAGCTTCACCTTATAAGGAGTGCGGCCGAAGTGGCCGTAGGCGGCCGTGTCCCGATACATGGGGTGCACCAGGTCCAGCATCTTGATGATGCCGTAGGGGCGCAGGTCGAAGTGCTTGCGGATCAGCTTCTCGATCTTATCGTCGCCGATCTTGCCGGTGCCGAAGGTGGTGACCGAGATGGAGGTGGGATGTGCCACGCCGATGGCATAGCTCACCTGGATCTCGCAACGTTCGGCGATGCCCGCAGCCACGATGTTCTTGGCCACGTAGCGGGCCGCGTAGGCCGCGGAACGATCCACCTTGGAGGGATCCTTGCCGGAGAAGGCGCCGCCGCCGTGGCGGGCCCAGCCGCCATAGGTGTCGACGATGATCTTGCGGCCGGTGAGGCCGCAGTCGCCCACCGGGCCGCCGATGACGAACTTACCCGTGGGGTTGATGTGGAACTTGGTGCCCTTGTGCAGGAGCTTGGCCGGCAGCACCGGCTTGATGATCTCCTCCATCACGCCTTCCTTGAGGTCGGCGAGCTTCACGTCCGGCGAATGCTGGGTGGAGAGCACCACTGCGTCGATGGCGGCGACTTCGCCGTCCTCATAACGCAGCGTCACCTGGCTCTTGGCGTCGGGGCGCAGCCAGGGCAGGGGGTTCTTCTTGCTCTTGCGCACCTTGGCCTGCTGCTCCACCAGACGGTGGGAGTAGTGGATGGCGGCAGGCATGTACTCGCGGGTCTCGTTGCAGGCATAGCCGAACATCAGGCCCTGGTCGCCGGCGCCCTGGTTCTCCGGATTGCCGCGGTCCACGCCCTGGTTGATGTCGGGAGATTGCTTGCCGATCACATTGAGGATGCCGCAGGTGTGACCATCGAAGCCCACCTCGGAGGAGGTGTAGCCGATGTCGCAGATCACGCGCCGCACCAGCTCTTCCAGGTCCACCCAGGCGTTGGTGGTGACTTCACCCGCCACCACGGCGACGCCGGTCTTGACCAGGGTCTCGCAGGCCACGCGGGCGCGCTTGTCCTGGGTGAGGATGGCATCCAGGACGGCATCCGAGATCTGATCCGCGACTTTGTCGGGATGGCCTTCCGAGACGGATTCCGAGGTGAACAGGTAACCGTGGGACATGTGCTCCGATCCTGAAAATTGCGGCAGGGTAGGGCCGCTCAAGGGGGCAATAGTGTACCGATTCGCAGAGGTAATTTCGACTTATGACAAGGCGTACGGCAAACCCGCTCGCCGCTTGGGCGGAAGGAGCACAGAGGCGGCGGCACATCCTTGGCGTACCCCTATTCCGGAGCCGTCCCGCAAGGGCCTGCTTTGATTGGCCCTTGATATGTCCGACTGTGACCCCAGCCACAAAATAGGTACAGCATGTGCACCTATACTCGGGTCGTGACGTTTTTAGCCTTAAGTACTTCGCCCCACAAAGACGCATAAGAAAAGGAGGGCACATGCCAGCGCCCGCAGCCGTGAATCCCGACATCAACAACATCCTCAACCCACCAGACCTCACGCTGGGCCAACTGGTTCTGCACGCGGACCCCGTGGTGCAGATCGCGCTCGCGCTGCTGGTGATCCTCTCCATCTGGAGCTGGGCCATCATGGTGGACAAGTTCATCGAGATCACCCGCGCGCGCCGCGCGGTGCGCAGGCTCGAGGCCGAGGTGCGCGACGGGCAGGCGCCGGAGAAGATTGCGGTCGACGACAAGCACCCCTGCGCGGACGTGGTGCGCGCCGGCGTGAGCGAGTGGCGCGCACCGCCGCCTGTGAAAGAGTCGCTGGGTGAGGAGCGCGAGCGGGTCGAGCGCAGCATGCGCAACGAACTGGCCTACGAGGTGCGTCGCATGGAGAAGCGCCTGCCGTTCCTGGCCACGGTCGGTTCAGCAGCGCCGTTCATCGGCCTGTTCGGCACCGTATGGGGCATCATGAACAGCTTTACCGCTATCGCCCAGTCCCATGACACCAGTCTCGCGGTGGTGGCGCCCGGCATCGCCCAGGCGCTGATCGGCACCGCCTTCGGCCTGGCCGCGGCCATCCCAGCGGTGATGGCCTACAACAAGTTCGCCACCGAGATCGGCCGCTACACCGGGCGCCTGCAGACGCTCATCAGCACCGTGGGTGGGCAACTCGTGAAGCAGGCACGCACGGAGGGCCGCTGATATGGCCATGAGTGCACCGCGCGGAGGTTCGTCAGGCGACGAATCCTCGGGTTATAAGCCGATGGCGGAGATCAACGTCACGCCCATGGTGGACGTGATGCTGGTGCTGCTCATCATCTTCATGGTCACTGCACCCCTGATGATGGCGCAACTGCCCATCGAGCTGCCCAAGACCAACGCCCAGGATCTCGGCAAACCGCCGGAGCCCCTGATCGTCGGCCTGGATACCGATGGTAACTACTACATCGGCAGCGACAAGATCAGCGAGGCGGACCTGCCCGCCAAACTGCAGTCGCTGGCGCAGAACAACCCGGATCAGATCGTATACGTGCGCGCCGACAAGGGCATCCCTTATGGTCAGGTGATCGCGCTGCTCGGCGCGGTTGGCAAGGCTGGGTTCTACAAGATATCGCTGATGAGCGAGCAACCCAATGGCTAGAGCCAAGGCGGCGGTCACCGGCTTCCCGCTGGGGATAGAGATATCCATCGCCCTGCACGTGCTGGTGGTGCTCATCATCTGGGGCGCCTTGCATTTCCATCCCGGGGCCATGGCCTTGCCGCCGATCAGTAATCCCTTCGACCATGCCATCGCCGTGAGTCTCACGCCGGCGCCGCATCCGCAACCCAAGCCCAAGACGCCGCCCACCCCGCACGTGCCCAAGCCGCAGCCACCGGCGGTGGAGACCCAGGCCACCCAGTCGCCGGACACGGTGCCGCCACCCGCGGTGAAGCCGAGTCCGGCGCAGCCGCCGCAGCAACCGGAACAGAACCAGGAACAGGCGAATCCCGACTACGCGCAGATGGTCGAGCAGATCCTCAATGAGAACAAGCGCTATCCGCGGGAGGCGGTGTTGGCCGGCACCGAGGGCGAGGTGGTGCTGTATTTCGTCATCAACAACCAGGGCACCGTGCTCGCCTATCACGTCGACAAGTCCTCGGGCTCGGACGTGCTGGACCACGAGGTGATGCGCCTGATCCGCACCGTGCGCTTTCCGCCGTTCGCGCCCGGCGACAAATCGCCGCGCAAGGAATTGACGGTACCTATCGAGTTCAAGCTCGGCGGCGGCACCAGTCCCTGAGCCGGAAGCCTGGCGTGGATATTTGCGGGATTTTGGCTCTCAGCTTCTGGTGCAAGCCTGGCTGGCGGTCTGCCAGGACCGGTATTGCGGCTGCAAACGGGTTTTTTACCCGCAACCGGTTGTTTTCGCTGTCTTAACAGGCCGTGGGATGCGATAATAGCTTCGTTATTCCAGCCTGCGATATCCTTAGAAAGCCCCTTCGTAAGAGTAATTGCGCCGCGCGATCGCATCGCCCGGCAGCCTGAAATCCTCACGTACCCTGTACGCCTTGGTTTCCCGCCGCCGCGCCGCCTCCCGCACGCATCCGACTCCCCGAAGACGTTCTGTGTGTTGTCACCGACTGCAGCAATGACATGTGTTGATACTTATTACTTATCGAGAGAGATTGAAAAAATGGAACAGAACAAACTGTATGTCGGCAACTTCCCGTACTCCGTGGATGAGGCGCAGCTGCGCGGCATCTTCTCCCAGTACGGCGAGATCTCCCAGCTGGCCCTGATCATGGACCGCGACACCGGTCGCCCGAAGGGTTTCGGCTTCATCACCTTCGCCACCCAGGCGGCGGCTGAGAAGGCGCTGGAGCAGAACGGCAAGGATCTCGGCGGCCGTCCGCTCAAGGTGAACATCGCGACCGACAAGCCCCGCACTGGCGGCGGCGGTGGTGGCGGTGGTTTCCGCGGCGGTAATGGCGGCGGTGGTGGTGGCGGCGGTGGTAACCGCGGCCGTTGGTGAGCCGACGCGACGTCTGAATTCATTCAGATGACGTATAAGGACCCCGCCGCAAGGCGGGGTCTTTCTTTCTGGGCTGAGTGCAAAAATCACCGTGCTAAGCTTTTGCGATGCGTGCCAGTTGGTATTTCGACCTCATCTCGCCGTTCTCCTATCTGCATCTCAAGCAGTTCCATAAACTGCCAGCAGATATGGAGATCGAGTACGTGCCGGTGCTGTTCGCGGGGATGCTGAAGCATTGGGAGAACAAGGGGCCGGCGGAGGTGCCGCCGAAGCGTATCTATATGTATAAGCACCTGACCTGGCTGGCCGGGCATCTCGGCATCCCATTCCGCATGCCGCCGGGCCATCCCTTCAACTCCCTGCATGCCCTGCGGCTGGTGGTCGCCGCCGGAGATGTACAGGGATGTACGAATGCCGCGGGAGACAGGATGTCGGGAGCGGCGCCGAACCGGCAGAACGTGGAGACGGCCTTCGACATGGTGTGGAAGGAGGGCAGGGACCTGCAGGACGCCAAGGAGCTGGCAGAGCTGGCGCGGCGCTTGGGATTGCAGGATCCCCAGGCGGCGGCAGCGGACGAGGACGTGAAAGCAAAACTCAAGGCCAACACCGAGGCGGCCATCGCCCGCGGCGTGTTCGGGGTTCCGAGCTTCTTGCTGGGAGATACCTTATTCTGGGGCCAGGATTCACTGGAGATGATGCTGGATTACCTGAAGGACCCGGGCTTGTTCGATACCGCCGAGATGCACCGGGTCAATGTCTTGCCGGTGGGCACCATGCGCAAAGAAGTAACGAAATCGTGAATTTTGCGACGCACGACACTTCCGGAACGTCGCATCTATTTGCTACAGTTTTACCGTGAATACCACCACCCTCATGAGCGAGCCAGACTACAAGTTCCATCCCGGCGAAGAGCTGTGGAACACGCTCCTGCACCTTGCCGGTCTGGTGCTGGTGTTGGGGGCGCTGCCGGTGCTGATCACGCTCGCGGCCGAGCACGGCACGATGCTGGAAGTGGTGACCTTCAGTGTCTATGGCGCGACGCTGGCGGCGCTATACCTGGTCTCGACGCTCTACCATTACGTGCAACCTGGTCCGCTTAAGCGCATCCTGCGCCGCGCTGACCACATCACCATCTACTACCTGATCGCCGGCACTTACACGCCGTTCATGCTGGTGGCTTTAGGCGGGATGCTGGGCGGGACGCTGTTCGCGGTGCTGTGGGCCCTGGCGATCATCGGTACCGTGTTCAAGCTCAGGATGGCCTACCGCTACGAGTTCTTGTCCACACTCATATATATAGTGAAGGGCTGGATGGGACTGCTGGTCATCGTGCCGCTCTATCACGCCTTGCCGTTCCCGTCTTTCGTGCTGGTGCTGGTGGGCGGCGTGTGCTACACCCTGGGCGTGGCCTTCTACAGCTGGGAGAAACTGCCCTTCAATCACGCCATCTGGCATCTGTTCTGCCTCGCCGGCAGCGTGACCCAGTTCATCGCCGTGTTCTTCCTGCTGGGTCTGCCGGTACCTGCCCTACTGCACTGAAGTTTTCCGGAACTTCTCAGTCCAGATCGTTCTAATCCCCTTGCCGTTGTTTGGCGGGAGGACATCCATGCGCGTCGTGCATATCTTGGGTTTCATCGTCTGCATGGCGGGGCTTTGCCTGCCTGCCGCCGCGGCTGCGCCGCCGGCCTCGCCGACGGCGCTCGGCCGATCGATGATGTCTTTGGACGGTCCTTGGAAGTTCCACACCGGCGATGACCCCCACTGGGCGGATCCCGGTTTCGACGATTCCTCCTGGGAAGGCATGGACCTCAGCGCCCCGCCAGACGCGAATGACGGTGATGTCGGTATCGGTCCCTATACATCCGGCTGGAATTCGAAGGGACATCCTGCCTACCAGGGGTATGCCTGGTATCGCATCCACGTGGCGGTGACGCCGCCCGCAGGTGAGACCCTGGCTCTGCTTGGTCCCTGGGCTGTGGACAGCGTGTATCAGGCCTACGGGAACGGCATGCTCCTGGGAGGCGTCGGGGATTTCTCCGGCATGACGCCCACCGCCTACGGTTATCACTATCCGCGCCTCTTTACGTTGCCGCCCGGCGTGGCGAGCGGCGGCAAGCTGGTGGTCGCGATCCGGGTGTGGGCGGGACCCTGGATGGCGGCCGACCCCCAGGGTGGCGGCATCCACGTCGCCCCCGTGATCGGTACGCAGGACGCCATCGGCGCCCAGTACAAGATGCAGTGGCTGAAGATCTTCGAAGGTTATGCCGTGGACGTGGTGCCAGCGCTGTTGTTCTTCCTGATGGCGGCCATGGTCTTGTGCTTATGGCCCCTGGACCACGCCGATCGGACCTATCTCTGGCTGGCGGCGGGCCTGGTGCTCAGCGGGATACAGCGTGGCAACCAGGCATTCTTCTTCTGGTGTCAGATTGAGACGATCCAGGATTTCGTGATCATCATCGCGGCCGTGGTGGCCTCCCTCAGCCTGGGCGCATGGATGATGGCTTGGCGCGGTTGGTTCAAGCTCGATAGGCCCACCTGGCTGCCGAAGGCGATCGCAGGGCTGACGTCCATCCTGATGCTGGCTCTGCTGTTGAGTCGTCCATGGCTGTTGCATGCGGCCTACCCGCATCCGGTGGTCGCGACGCTGCATTATCTGGTCCTGTGGGCGCGACTGGCATTCCTGCTGGTGTTTGCGCTGATCGTCTGTCAGGGCGTCCGCAGCCGTGGGCGGGAAGGCTGGTATGCGTTGCCGGCTACGCTGGCCATCGGCGCCGTGCTTTTCTCCGCAGAGCTTTCAGCGTTGCATGTGCCCGGCATCTGGTTCCCCTATGGGGTCGGCGTCTCGCTCAGCGAGTACATGTCCGTGGTGTTCGATGTGCTGCTGTCCGTTCTGCTGCTGCGCCGGCTCTGGTCCCATGCCCGCAGTCCCACTAACCCGGAGATATCCGCATGAAGTCCTTGTGCCTCTTTTCCCTGTTGGTGCTTTCCTGCAGCGTGACACCAGCCTATGCCGCCGGCCCGGATTGCGTCGCCCTGCAGGCACCCGATCAAAAGACGGACGAGGACAGCGTGAGGCGGGCTGAACGCACCTGGCTGGTGGCGGAGTTCCGCGGCGACGTGGACACCGTGGGCTGCATGCTGGAATCGGACTACACCGAGGTGCGTTTCGATGGCAGCGTCGGACACAAGGAAGATATCCTTAAAGGCGCCGCCAAGAGCAAGGGCAGTACCAAACCCATCCCCACAGTTACGTGGACGGGCATCGTGGTGAACGGCAACTCAGCGACGGCCTACAGTGTGCAGGACAAACACGACATGAGCGGGAAGCCGATCAAACTCTTCTTCACCGACACCTTCATCTACCACGACGGCGCCTGGCATCCCTACTTCTCGGTGAATGCCGCTGCTGTAGCGGAACTCAAAGTGAAAGAATAGGACTTGTCTTAAGCATCGCTTTCAAAGCGTCGCGAGCGAAGCTGGGGCTAGGCGGGCGAGGCGAGCAGGAGGGAGTGCACTCTTATGTGCATGACCGACTGCGAGACCGAAGCCCAACAATGCCCCCGCGAGCGCAGCAGCTTTGACTAAGCATCTTCGCCGGTGGTGAATATGCGTGTAGCAAGCCAGGTGGTGACGGCGATGAAGCCGAGCAGCACCGAAATCGATAGCCACACGGGGAAGAAGAACTGCCCCAGCAAGGGGCCGCGCATCAAATCCACCGCGTAGGCCACCGGGTCCGCGTGGGCGGCGATCTGCAGCCAATACGGTGCCGCACTCAGCGGATAGAGTGCCCCCGACAGGAAGAACATGGGCAGCAACATCGCGTTGGAGATGATGGGGAACACGGTCATGGACTTGAAACGCGCCGCCACGGCTACCCCTAAGGCCGAGAAGGTGACGGCGGCGAAGGCTGTCGCCACCAGGAATTCGAGGAACGGCAGCCAACCCGGCGTGAGGCCGATGAAAGGCATGAAGATCATCATGAGCGTGCCGGGCACCAGCGCCTGGATGGCACCGGATAACACCTTGCCGATGGCGATGGCCGGGCGCGGCACTGGTGCCACCAGCACCGCCTTCAGGAAGCCCATCTGCCGGTCGAACACGATGAGGATGGCGGCGAACACCGATGTGAACAAGAGCGAGAGCGCCACCACCCCCGGGAAGATATAAGGCAGGTAGCTGCCGGCACCGAGGCGTGAGCTCGCGCCCAGACCCGAACCCAGTACGAAGAGATACAGGAGGGGCTGGATGAGGCTGGATACGAGGCGTATCCGGTCTACCCAGAGGCGCTTCAGATCCAGGAAGATGACCGCGAACAAGCCCCTCATCGCACACCTCCCTGGGCGGCGGCAGGTTTGGCCGCGTCGCCCGCACCCAAGCCGCGTCCGGTCAGGGTCAGGAACACGTCTTCCAGGCTCGGCTCGTGTACTTCCGCCCGCAGGGTCCTCACCGGCATCTCAGCCAGAACCCGCGGCAGCACCGCCGCCGGTTCAGCATGCACCACCACCAGACCGCGTTCGCTCTTCTCGGGCTTGTAGCCTTTGTCCGTGAGCCAGGCCGCGGCCCGGGTGTCGTCTTCGGTGCCGAGCAGGATCACGCCGCCGCCGATGCGGTTCTTGAGTTCCTGGGGGCTTCCTAAGGCGATGATGTGGCCGGCGTCGATGAGCGCGATGCGGTCCGCGACCTCGGCTTCTTCCATGTAGTGGGTGGTGAAGAACACGGTGCGGCCGGTCTTCACGAAGCCGCGCACCTGGGTCCAGAAATTGCGGCGTGCATCCACGTCCAGCCCCAGGGTCGCCTCGTCCAGGAACAGGATGTCCGGGTCCGAGACCATGGAGCGAGCCAGTTCCAGTTTGCGCTTCTGGCCGCCGGAGAGCTTCTGCGGGGTGCGCGCGCTGATCTCGCCGAGCTGCAGTTGTTCGATGATCTGGTCGGTGCGCTTGCGGGCCGCGGACAGGCTCAAGTTGTAGAACAGGGCCATCAGCAGCAGGTTGTCGCGCACGCTCAAGCGTGTCTCCAGGGCCGGCTCCTGGAACACGATGCCCATGCGCCGGCGTATCGCGCTGCGTTCATGCAGCACGTCCAGCCCCAACACGCGCGCCTCGCCGTCGCTGGGCTTGCGCAGAGTGGAGAGGATGGAGAACAGCGTGGTCTTGCCGGCACCGTTGGGACCGAGCAGGGCGAACATCTCGCCGCGTTCCACGCGCAGGTCCACGCCGCGCAGTGCCTGCACCTTGCCGTCGTAGGTCTTGGTGAGGCCGCGGGTCTCGATGGCGGCCCCGGCAGTTTGCTCATCTTGGCTCATGCTGGAATCCGGATGCCGGGGAAGGACTTGCATTCTGACAGGAATCGACCGCACGGGAAGCCGCGGATGCAGCCTGTTATATAGTGTGTTACATGACAATCAAACTCTGCCTCGCGGGCGTCACCGGTCACGTAGGACAGGAACTGGCCAAGTCCATCCTGGCTGCGCCTGATCTCGCACTCGTGTCCGCCGTTGGCCGGCGCGGTGCGGGACGGCGTATCGGCGACGTGACAGTGGATGGGACGCTGGCCGCGGCTTTAGGCCGAGGACCAGCGGATGTGGTCATCGACTACACCCATCCCGATGTGGTGAAGGGACATGCGCAGCAGGCGCTGGCAGCGGGCTGCCACGTGGTGGTCGGCACCTCGGGTCTCAGTGACGCGGACTACTCCGAGATCGATGCCCTGGCCCGGCAGCATAAGCGCGGCGTGGTTGCCGCCGGCAACTTCTCAGTCACCGCGGCACTGTTGCAGCACTTCGCGGCGCTTGCCGCGAGGCAGATGGGCCATTGGGAAGTCCTCGACTATGCGAGTGACGCCAAGCCCGATGCGCCCAGTGGTACGGCTCGGGAGCTGGCTTATCAGCTGGCGCAGGTGACGAAGCCCAGTTGGGTGGTGCCGGTGGCGCAGACCAAAGGCTTGAAAGAAGCCCGCGGCGCGACGCTCAACGGCTCCCAGATGCATTCCATACGGGTGCCGGGTTACTACTCCGCGGTGCAGGCGGTGTTCGGTGCGGCGGGGGAGCGTATGGAGTTGCGCCACGAATCCACGAGCTATGCACCTTATGTCACTGGCACATTGTTGGCGGCGCGCAAAGTACAGAGCTTCACCGGGCTGCGTCGAGGTATGAGCGAACTACTCGGTCTCACTTCTCAGGTGTGAACTCGGCATAGTCTTCGGTCCGCGGCATCTTGGCCATCACTTCCGCCAACTCGGCAGGTGCAGGTACCACCTTACGGTTGACGAGATCGAACCAGGCTCCCTGGCAGTCGATGGTGCAGGCCAGCTCACTGTCCTTTCGATAGATGCGGTGGCGGATGCGCCAGTG
Source organism: Gammaproteobacteria bacterium (assembly GCA_036271575.1). Lineage (GTDB taxonomy): Bacteria > Pseudomonadota > Gammaproteobacteria > Natronospirales > REEB76 > DASUBN01. Next base: position 25,958 of record DATBAJ010000018.1, on the reverse strand, counting down.
CTTGAGGTTGGGGGAGATGCCTACCGCCTCGCAGGTGACGCCGATGGTCTCGTTGGGGCGGATCTCCCGGAAGTAGCGCAGGTCTTCCCGGAACAGGATCGGTCCGAGCCTAAGCTTCTGGAACTGCTGCAGGGTGAAGCCGTGCTCCGCGAGGAAGCCCACACGGGCCTGGGCGCCGTAGTCGGCATAGGCGGAGTGACGCATGTGGGTGTTGGGGTCCAGGTCGGCCCAACGGATCGGGAAGTTCTTGGTATAGGTGGTGCTCACGGGCTGTTTTTCTCGTGGAATCCTCACGGGACGGTCATTCTAACCCGCTGGCACAATGCTGCTTCGGACATCTGGCGGTTGTCCCTTGGGGCTACATGGGCGAAAATACGCGCCCTTTTCCCGGAGCCGCCATGCCCTCCCGCCGCGAACTTGCCAACGCCATCCGTGCGCTCGCCATGGATGCGGTGCAGAAAGCCAACTCCGGCCATCCCGGCATGCCCATGGGCATGGCGGACATCGCCGAGGTGTTGTGGAACGACTATCTGAAGCACGATCCCGCCGATCCCAAGTGGCCGGATCGGGATCGCTTCCTGCTCTCCAATGGCCACGGCTCCATGTTGCAGTATGCGTTGCTGCATCTCACCGGCTACGCGCTGCCGATGGAGGAGCTCAAGAACTTCCGTCAGCTCCATTCCAAGACCCCGGGCCATCCTGAGTACGGCATCACGCCCGGGGTAGAGACCACCACCGGACCCCTGGGCCAAGGTTTCGCCAACGCGGTAGGCTTCGCCATCGCGGAAGAATCCCTGGCGCAGTACTTCAACCGCCCCAGTTTCAAGATCGTGGACCACTACACCTACGTGTTCATGGGTGACGGTTGCATGATGGAAGGCATCTCCCACGAGGCCGCGTCCCTCGCCGGCACCCTGGGCGTGAAGAAGCTCATCGCCTTCTACGACGACAATGGCATCTCCATCGACGGCGAGGTGCACGGTTGGTTCACGGACGACACGCCCAAGCGCTTCGAGGCCTATGGCTGGCACGTGGTGCGGGGCGTGGATGGCCACGATGCCGAGGCGGTGAAGCGCGCCATCGAGGAAGCACGCAAGTCCAGCGACAAACCGGTGCTGATCTGCTGCAAGACCATCATCGGTTTCGGTTCCCCCAACAAGGAGGGCACCGAGTCCGCCCACGGAGCGGCCCTGGGCGCCGACGAGGTTGCCCTGGCCCGCAAGCAGCTGGGCTGGGAGTATCCGCCCTTCGAGATCCCTGCCGACATATACAAAGGTTGGGACGCCAAGAGCCGCGGTGCGGCCTTCAAGGGCAACTGGGAGAAGCTCTTCAGCGAATACCGCAAGAGCTACCCGGACCTCGCTGCCGAGTTCGAGCGCCGCGTCATCAAGGGCGAGCTGCCCAAGGACTGGAAGACCAAGTCCCAGGCTTTCGTGGAGCAGGTGTCCGGTGCCGGCGCGGAGATCGCCACCCGCAAGGCTTCCGAGAACACGCTCAACGGCATCGCGCCGCTGCTGCCGGAACTCATCGGTGGTTCCGCGGATCTCACGGGATCGAACCTCACCTGGTGGAAGGGTTCCCGCGCGCTCAGCAAGGAAGACTTCGCCGGCAACTACATCTTCTATGGCGTCCGCGAGTTCGGTATGTCGGCCATCATCAATGGCCTCACGCTGCATGGCGGCTTCGTGGCCTACGGCGGTACCTTCCTGACCTTCTCCGACTACGCCCGTAACGCCCTGCGCCTGGCGGCACTCATGGGCATCGGCAGCATCTATATATATACCCACGACTCCATCGGCCTGGGCGAGGACGGCCCCACCCACCAATCGGTGGAACACGTAGCTTCGCTCCGGCTCATGCCCAAGATGGAAGTGTGGCGTCCCGCGGACGACACCGAGACCGCCGTGGCCTGGGTGCACGCGGTGGAACGCCGCAACGGTCCCGTGTCCATGGCTTTATCGCGCCAGAACCTGCCGCACTTCGCGCGCAGCAAGGAGCAGCTGGCGGCGATCCGTCGCGGTGGTTACACGCTAGTGGATTGCGCCGGTACGCCTGACGCGATCCTCATGGCCACCGGTTCCGAAGTGTCTCTTGCGGCCAACGCTGCCAAGGCGCTGGGCGAGAAGGGCGTCAAGGTGCGCGTGGTCTCCATGCCTTGCACCAACATCTTCGATGCCCAAGACCAGGCCTACCGTGATTCCGTACTGCCTCCCGGGGTGAAGGCGAGGGTGGCGGTGGAAGCGGGCGTCACCGCCGGCTGGCTGCACTACGTGGGTCTGCAAGGACGGGTGGTGGGTCTTGACCGCTACGGCGAGTCGGCCCCGGCCAAGGACGTGTTCAAGTATTTCGGTTTCACCGTGGAGAACGTGGTGAAGCAGGTCGAAGCGGCATTGGGCCGTCACTGATTAACAAATTCCGAGTGAGGAGAGAGCGATGACGATCAAGGTTGGCATCAACGGTTACGGGCGCATCGGCCGCAACATCCTGCGCGCCCTGTATGAGTCCAAGCGCGGCGACATCAAGATCGTCGCCGTGAACGACCTGGGCGACGCGGCCACCAACGCTCATCTCACCAAGTACGATACCGCCCATGGCAAGTTCCCGGGCGAGGTGTCCGTGGACGGCGACCACATGCTGGTCAACGGCGATCGCATCCGGGTGTTCGCCGAGCGCGACCCGGCCAAGATCGGCTGGGCCTCCGTGGGAGCCGATGTGGTGCTGGAATGCACCGGCCTTTTCACCAGCAAGGCCAAGGCCTCGGCCCACATCCAGGGCGGCGCCAAGAAGGTCATCATCTCCGCCCCCGGCGACAAGGACGTGGACGCCACCGTGGTGCAGGGTGTGAACCACAAGACCCTGAAGGCTTCCGACACCGTGATCTCCAACGCCAGCTGCACCACCAACTGCCTGGCGCCCATGGCCAAGGTGCTGCACGAAGGCATCGGCATCGTCAGCGGTCAGATGACCACCATCCATTCCTACACCAACGACCAGGTGCTGACGGACGTGTTCCACAAGGACATCCGTCGCGCCCGTTCCGCCACCCATTCCATGATCCCCACCAAGACCGGCGCCGCCGCGGCCCTCGGTCTGGTGATCCCGGAGCTGGCGGGCAAGCTGGACGGTTACTCCATCCGGGTGCCGACCATCAACGTGTCCCTGGTCGATCTGTCCTTCATCGCCGGCCGCGACGTCAGCGTGGACGAGATCCACGAACTGATGAAGAAGGCCTCCCAAGGCGAGTTGAAGGGCATCCTCAACTACACCAAGGAGCAGCTGGTGTCGGTGGACTTCAACCATGATCCTGCCTCCTGCACTTACGACGCCACCCTCACCAAGGTCATCGGCCGTCTGGTGAAGGTGTTCGGCTGGTACGACAACGAGTGGGGCTTCAGCAACCGTATGCTCGATACCACCGTGACTTTCTGGAATGCGAAATAACGCCTGGCTTTCACAGCAGTGCAACAGAGTTCTGTAAGGATGCCGGCGTGAACATACTGAAGATGACGGATCTGGACCTCAAGGGTAAACGGGTCCTGATCCGCGAAGACCTCAACGTGCCTGTGGCGGACGGCAAGGTGACCAGCGATGCGCGCATCCGCGCCGTGCTGCCCACCGTGCAGCAGGCCATCCAGGCGGGTGCGCGTGTGATGTTGGTCTCCCACCTCGGTCGGCCGAAAGAAGGCGAGTACGACCCGGCCTTGTCGCTGGCGTCGGTGGCGGAGCGGCTGACGAGCCTGCTGGGCGTGAAGGTGCCGCTGGTGAAGGACTGGATCGACGGCGTGGATGTCGCCCCGGGTTCGGCCGTGTTGTGCGAGAACGTGCGTTTCCTCAAGGGCGAGAAGAAAGACGACGAGGCCCTCTCACGCAAGATGGCCGCGCTCTGCGACATCTATGTGATGGATGCCTTCGGCACCGCGCACCGCGCGGAAGCCTCCACCCACGGCGTGGGCAAATACGCGCCGGTGGCCTGCGCCGGCCCTTTGCTGGCGGGCGAGCTGGAGGCTCTTGGTCGCGCGCTCGCCAATCCGGCCCGGCCCCTGGTCGCCATCGTGGCCGGCTCGAAGGTCTCGACCAAACTCACGGTGCTGGAGTCCCTCACCAAGGTGGTGGATCAGCTGATCGTGGGCGGCGGCATCGCCAACACCTTCATCGCCGCGGACGGCCACAGGGTGGGCAAGTCGCTCTATGAAGCGGACCTGGTGCCGGAGGCGAGACGCCTGACCCAGGCCGCCAAGGGCCGCGGCGGCGACATCCCGCTGCCCACGGACGTGGTGGTAGCGGGCGAGTTCTCCGCCAGCGCCGAAGCGGACGTGCGCAAGGTGGACGCGGTGGGCGCCGACGAGATGATCCTGGACATCGGCCCCGACACCGCCGCCCGATACGCAGCGCTGCTGCAGCAGGCCGGCACCATCGTCTGGAACGGGCCGGTGGGCGTGTTCGAGTTCGATCAGTTCGGCGAAGGCACGCGCGTGCTGGCGGAAGCCATCGCCTCCAGCAAGGCCTTCTCCATCGCCGGCGGCGGCGATACGCTGGCGGCCCTCGACAAGTACGGCGTGGCGGACCGCATCTCCTATGTGTCCACCGGCGGCGGCGCGTTCCTGGAATTCCTCGAAGGGAAAACCTTGCCGGCTGTCGCGATGCTCGAAGAGAGAGCTGCGGCAAAACGCAGGCAAGCCTGAGATTCGCCTGCTAGCGGCTGAAAGCGCATAATGCATATATGCCGCGCAGAACAAAGATAGTCGCGACCCTCGGTCCCGCAACAGATACCCCTGAGACGATGGAAGCCCTCATCCGCGCCGGCGTGGACGTGGTGCGCCTGAACTTCTCCCATGGTGAACCGGGCGAGCACCAGCGGCGCCTGGAGTTGGTGCGCCAGGCCGCGATGGTGGTCGGCAAGGACGTAGGCGTGCTGGGCGACCTGCAAGGGCCCAAGATCCGTATCGAGAAGTTCAAGGGCAAGAAAGTCGTCCTGAAGGACGGCCAGCGCTTCACCTTCGACGCGGACCTGGGCGACGACGACGGCGACGAGACCCAGGTAGGGCTGACCTATAAGGACCTGCCCAAGGACGTGAAGACCGGCGACAAGCTGGTGCTGGGGGACGGCGAGATCTCCATGCACGTCATCGAGGTCATCGGGCCGCGCATCATCTGCATCGTCGAGAACGGCGGCGAGGTCTCCAATCACAAGGGCATCAACCGCCAGGGCGGCGGGCTCTCGGCCGGCGCGCTCACCGACAAGGATCATGAGGACATCCGCCTCGCCGCCAAACTCGGCGTGGACTACCTGGCGGTATCCTTCCCACGCGACGCCTCCGACATCGAACAGACGCGCATCCTGCTCAACGCTGCCGGCAGCCGCGCCGGTATCGTGGCCAAGATCGAGCGCTCCGAGGCCATCACCAACCTGGATTCGATCATCCTGGCCTCCGACGCGGTCATGATCGCGCGCGGTGATCTGGCGGTGGAGATAGGTGACGCGGAGCTGCCGGGGGTGCAGAAGCACATCGTGCACCGCGCCCGCGACCTCAACCGCACGGTGATCACGGCCACGCAGATGATGGAGTCCATGATCCACAGCCCGGTGCCGACCCGCGCCGAGGTACTGGATGTCGCCAACGCCGTGATGGACGGCACCGACGCGGTGATGCTCTCCGGCGAGACCGCCACCGGCAAGTACCCGGTCAAGACCGTCGAGGCCATGGCGCGGGTGTGCATCGGCGCCGAGAAGCACCGCCTCACGTATCGTTCGCGCCCACGCACCGTGCACCAGTTCAAGAGTGTGGACGAAGCCATCGCCATGGCCGTCATGTATACCGCCAACCACATGGACGTGAAGGCCATCATCGCCCTCACCGAATCCGGCGCCACGGCGCTGTGGATGTCGCGCATCAGTTCCGGCATCCCGATCTATGCCATGACCCGGCACGAGACCACGCGCCGCCGCGTGACCCTGTGCCGCGGCGTGTATCCGGTGGCCTTCGACGTGATGCACCCGGATCCCGACCACGTGCTGAAAGACGCCGCCGATGAGCTGAAGCGTCAGCGCATCGTCATCAACGGCGATTTCGTGATCTGCACCAAGGGCGAGTTCAGCGGGATAACGGGTGGGACCAACAGCCTCAAGATCGTGCGGGTCGGCGACTGATACATCCCTCGACGCCGTGTTGACGACCTCGGGACCCTTCTCTTACAGCCAGCCTTTCTGTCTTGCGATCCGTGCCGCTTCGATGCGGTTCGCGGCGCCGAGCTTGCCGATGGCTTCCGATAGATAGTTGCGTACGGTGCCTTCCGACAGGAACAGCTGCTTGGCTATATCGCCGCTGCTCATGCCCTCGCCGGCCAGCCGCAACACCTGGCGCTCCCGGTCGTTGAGCGGATCCTCCGTGTCCCAGGCTTCCGCGGCCAGTTCCGGGGCGATGGCCTTGCCGCCGCGCTGTACGGTGCGGATGGCTTGGGCCAGCTGCTCGGCCGGTGCATCCTTCAATAGATAACCTTTCACCCCGGCCGAGAGCGCGCGGCGCAGGTAGCCGGGGCGGGCGAAGGTGGTGACGATGATGATGCGGGCCGGATGCTGCTTGTCCTTGAGCGCGGCGGCGAACTCCAGGCCCGTCATGCCCGGCATCTCGATGTCGGTGACCACCACGTCCGGGTGGGTCTCCAGCGCCAGCTTCAGGGCATCCTTGCCGTTGGCGGCGCGCGCCACGATCTCGATGTCGTCTTCCATGTCGAGCAGCGCGGCCAGCGCTCCGAGGATCAGGGACTGGTCTTCGGCTATGAGTACTTTGATCATGGGATTCAGGCGGCGCCGCTCCGGTCTTTCAGCAGGCCCGGCCAGGCGGCCGCGGGCGTTCCGGCATCAGTGCTGAGCCGGGCAGGTGCCTGCGACGGTTCCAGTTCCGGCGCCGGCAGCATGGCGGTGAGCAGGGTGCCTTCGCGGCTGGACTCCACCTGCAGGTTGCCGTCCAGCGCCGAGAGGCGCTCACGCATGCCGCGCAGGCCGTTACCCTCCCGCAGCTTGCCGCCACGGCCGTCGTCGCGGATGGTGAGCTCAAGCAGGATGCCGCGCCGCTGCAGCTGCGCCCAGCAGTGCCGCGCGCCTGAGTGACGCACGATGTTGGTGACCGCTTCGCGCAGCACCAGAGCGAACAGGTGGTCGTGGGTGGCTGGGCAACCGGGGCAGTCCACTTCGGCGATGAGTTCCACGCGGGCTGCAGTCAGCGCCACCCGTGCGTTCACCAGTTCGCCGGTCAGGCCGCCGCTGCGGTAGCCGCCCACGGCCTCGCGCACCTGGCGCAGGGCGTCGCGGGAGATCTTCTCCAACTCGCGGATCTCACCGGCGGCTGCGGTGACGTCGCGTTCGGCGAGGCGGGCCGCCAGTTCCGCCTTGACGGTGATGAGAGTCAGGGTGTGACCCAGGATGTCGTGCAGGTCGCGGGCGATGCGTTCGCGCTCGGCGGTCGCGGCCAGGCGCCTGATCTCCTCCTGGGACTGGCTGATGACACGACGCTTGGATTCGTCGTCGGCGAACCAGGCATTGGCGGCGCCGATCACGCCGCCGATCATCACCGTGGGCAGCGAGAACCAGATGGAATGGGCGAAACCCAGGCCCGGGATGAAGTACATCACCGCGGCCTCGATGATGAATGCGCCCAATATCAGTGCCAGTGCGGTCAGGCTCTTGCGCAGGTTGCCGTAGTGTGAGCTGAGCGCGCAGGCGTAGATGATGAAGGTGTGGCCGTTACCGGTGTAGACGACGAAGATAAGTCCAAGGGTCGCGATGCCGGCAAGTATGCTCGCCAATTGGTATGGATCCGAGCGGAAGCTGCGGAAGTACAGGGCCAGGAACACCAGCGACGCGGCGATGCACATCACCCATTGGGTGATGGACCAGGGCGGCATGCCGGGCCAGCTGACGAAGAAGAAGGCGAGATACACCAGCCACAGATACGGCGTCCAGCCGGCCCACACAGCGTTGGGCAAGAGCCAGCGGTGCAGGCGCAGCAGCGGGCCCGGCAGGCTCGACTTCGGTTTCAGGTATCGCGGGAACATGGCTCTAGCGTATCACCAGCCCAGGTGCCGAAGACGGCGGCAGCCGGCGCTGGGCCGGTGCCGGGCCATGCGACATACAAGCCCGATCAGCGTGACGGCCGGAGATCTCGATGTGCGGACAAGGGCTGGGTCCCACGTTGCTCCAGGCCAGCACCGAGAAGGCATACAGCACCATCAAGCCCAGGCCCAGCAGCGTCTTCACGATCCCTCCTCAGCCATTGCTCGGCGGATTGAGACGGTAGCCGCAGGCCGCCACCAGCAGGAAACCCACGGTGAAGCCCAAGAGCGCCAGTACGTGGGGCAGCGCCGCATCCGGTTGCAGGCCGACGATGGAGTAGGCGAGTCTCCCCAGGTGATAGGCCGGCAGGAATACGGCCAGTTTCTGCATGAACGCCGGCAGGAACTGCAGGGGCATCCACAGGCCGGACATGAACGACATGGGCAGGTAGATGAGGTTCACCACCGCGGGTGCCGACTGGGGTTTCGCCCAGGCGCCTACTGCGAGACCCATGGCGCAGAACGGGATGTTGCCGAGTACCAGCGTGATGGCAAGCTGCGACCATTGCCCCGCTTCCATGCGCAGGTGAGCGAGACCCGCGGCCATGGCGAATAACGAGAGGGTGATGAGCAGCGAGAACAGGCTGCTCATGCCGAGCTTGGCGAGCAGATACGCGGCCGGCGGCATGGGACTGGCGCGTTTCACTTGCAGCCACCCTAGGCCCCTATCCAGGGCGAAGCCTGCGCCGAAGCCGAACAGGCCGGGAGTGATCACGCCGAAGCTGCCCAGACCCGCCAGTGCGTATAGGGACTGCAGCATGGCGTCCTTGCCGTTGGCCAGCATCACGCCGAAGAAGGCGTAGAACATCAGCGGGAACAGCATCAAGGGGATCGCCGAGCCCGGGGTGCGCAGCACCCGCAGGAACTCGGAGCGGGTCTCCAGCAGATAGATACGCGCAGTGCGCGCCAAGGGGCGTGCCACGAGAGCGTTCATGCAGCCTCCCTCTTGGGTTCGAGGGTGAGAGCGAGGAAGGCCTGCTCCAGGCCGGCGCCGCTCACTTCGAGATCGCTCAAAGAAGGATCCTGGGTCAGCAATGCCAGCACCACCGGCTCCGCCTGCGCCGCGAGGATCTCGAGCGCCGCCCCGTGGCGGTTCACATCCTTCACGCCCGGCAGGCGGGCCACCTGCTCCAGAGAAAGGCGCGTCACGCAGCGGATGCGCCGGCCGGCGCTGCGGGACTTGAGCTCGGCCGGGCTGCCGGCGGCCGCTACCCGGCCGTGGTCGATGACGATGATCCGGTCGGCGAAGGCGTCGGCTTCTTCCAGATAATGGGTGGTGAGCAGCACCGTGGTGCCGCGGGTCACGCGCGCGCGGATCGCATCCCAGAATTCGCGGCGCGCTTCCACGTCCAGCGCCACCGTGGGCTCGTCCAGGAACATGACTTCCGGATCGCCGCACAGCGCCAGCGCGAACTTGAGTCGCTGCTGCTGGCCGCCGGACAACTTGCCGTAGCGGCGATCGGCTACGGCGCTCAAGCCGGCGAGCGCCAGAGTCTCCTCTACCGGCAGCGGTTCCGGGTAGTAACTGGAGAAGAGCTGGATGTGCTCGCGCACCGTGATGGTCTCCGGCAGGCGCGAGACTTGCAGCATGGTGCCGCAGCGCTCGCGAACGGCGCGGGCGCAAGGATCCTGGTCGAACAGCGTCACCCTGCCTGCGTCCGGGCGGGTGAGACCCAGGAGCAAGGACACGCAGGTGGTCTTGCCGGCACCGTTGGGGCCGAGCAGCGCCAGCACTTCACCACGACGTACTTCCAGGTCCAGTCCGTCCAGGGCTTTCACCGCGCCATAGCTCTTGCTCACAGCCTCGAGGCGGGCGATGACGGGACGGCTTCCGGACATGTGGCTCTCCCCGCTTTTCATGGGGCACAGCATGGTTTCCAGGCGCCCGGCGAGGTAGTCCAGTCCGTCAGGACTTGGCGGTGACAATAGTCACTGCCGGCGCCGTGACAAGCCGGTTGGGGCCCTATAGGCTGGACCTCCCATTCCGGGCCGGGGAGACGGGAGCATGAGACGGTTGCTGCGTTGGAGCGGCGCGAGCCTGGGATTTTTGCTGGTGCTTGCCTTGCTCGGCTACGGATTCATCCGGGGCGGTGCGCCGCGCCTGGACGGGGAGTTGAGCCTGCAGGATCTGTCGGCGCAGGTGCAGGTCACGCGTGACGGACTCGGCGTGCCGAGCATCGCCGCCGCCGATCGCCTGGATGCATTGCGCGCACTCGGCTTCCTGCACGCCCAGGACCGTTTCTTCCAGATGGATCTCACGCGACGCCTCGCGGCCGGTGAACTCTCCGATCTCCTGGGCGCGAACTATGTGGATGTGGACGAGCACCTGCGCTTGTACCGCCTGCGCGCCGTGGCGAAGCAAGTGCTGGCGCGCGCCCGGCCGGACCAGCGCGCGGCGTTGCAGGCCTACACAGAGGGTGTGAACGCGGGACTCAAGGCCATCGCTACCTGGCCCTTCGAATACGGGCTGCTGGCCCGGCGGCCGCAACCCTGGCAGCCCGAGGATTCGATACTGGTGGTCTACGCCATGTATTTTGACCTGCAGAATTCGCAAGACCGGCATGAATCGGATCTGGCCTTGATGCGCGACCTCATGCCTCCATCCCTGTTCCGTTTCCTGTCGCCGGCCGGCACCCAGTGGGATGCTCCGGTAGTGGGCAAAGCCATGGATGTACCGGCCATGCCGGGGGCGGACGTGATCGATCTGCGGAAAGCCGCGTCGCAGAAAGTGGCGATCAACATCGATGCGGCTGACGCGCCGGCCTCCGACATCGGCAGCAACAACTGGGCGGTCAGCAGCGCCCACGGTGCCGGCGGCCATGCGCTGCTCGCCAACGACATGCACCTGGGAATCCGTGTGCCCAATACCTGGTATCGGGCCCAGTGGACATATCCAGATCCCAGCATGCCCGATGGCCGCGTCACCCTGACGGGCGTGACACTGCCTGGCGTGCCGGCCTTGGTGGTGGGCAGCAATGGCCACGTGGCCTGGGGCTTCACCAACAGTTATGGCGACTGGTCAGACCTGATCCTGTTGCATATCGACCCGCAGGATCCCGACCAATACCAGACCGCCGGGGGCTGGCGGCACTTCGAGCACCATCGGGAGACCATCCGGGTCAAGCACGGGTCCGATGCGACCTTGGACGTGAAGGACACTGTCTGGGGTCCGGTACTTGATCGGGACCACAACGGCACATGGCGCGTGATCCATTGGATGCCGATCGAGCCGGACGCCACCAATCTGGCGTTGGGCGATCTCGAACAGGCGCGCAGCGTGCAAGATTCGATGGCGGTGGCCAACCGTGCTGGTATGCCTGAGCAGAACTTCATGACCGCGGATGCAGCCGGCCACGTGGCCTGGACCATCGCCGGGCGTATCCCGCTGCGCCAGGGTCTCGACCCCTTGGTCCCCTCGTATTGGGACAAACCCGGCATCGGTTGGATGGGTTGGCTCGCGCCGGAAAAATATCCACGGGTGGTGGACCCGGCGGATGGCCGGCTGTGGACCGCCAATGCGCGGGTGGTGGATGGCGCCATGCTGGCTCTGATCGGTGACGGCGGCTACGACCTGGGCGCCCGGGCCGGCCAGATCCGCGATGATCTGCGCGCCAAGGAGAACCTCGAGCCCACCGACATGCTCGCCATCCAGCTTGACGACCAGGCCAAGTTCCTGGCGCGCTGGCGCTCCCTGTTGTTGCATCTGCTGAGTCCGCAGCGGGTGTTCAACCATCCGGAGCGCGCCGCTTTCCGCGAGGCGGTGGCGGATTGGGATGGTCGCGCGGACGTGGACTCGGTGGGCTACCGGCTGGTGCGGGAGTTCCGCGGCGGTGTGGAGGACGCGGCGCTCACGCCCCTGTTCGCGGCCTGCAAGCAGGCGGACACGCGCTTCGACCTGCATGATCTGTCGCAGCTGGAAGGGCCGCTGTGGACGCTGGTGAGCCAGCAGCCTCCGAACCTGCTGGACCCCGGCTACAAGGATTGGGACGCGCTGCTGCTCGCGGCGCTGAACAAAGTCAGTGATTCCGTCGCGGCGACCGGCAGGCCGCTCACCGCTTATACCTGGGGCCTGCGCAACACGGTGCGTCTGCGTCACCCGATGAGCGCGGCGTTGCCGTTCCTGTCGCGCTTCCTGGACATGGCGCCGGTGCAGTTGCCGGGGGATAGCAACATGCCGCGGGTGCAAGGCGTGAACTTCGGTGCTTCGGAGCGGATGGTGGTGCCCCCGGGCCACGAGGAGCAGGGCATCATGGAGATGCCCACCGGGCAGAGCGGCTGGCCGCTATCGCCGTTCTACAGGAACAGCGAACCTGCCTGGGAACAAGGATTGCCGACGCCGTTCTTGCCGGGCGCCGCGTTGCACGCCCTGGTGTTGAAACCGAAGTCGTGAGCAGCGTCAGCCGTCCGAGCTGCCGGTCATGGCGACCGGGGCGGGCTGCAGATTGCTCACCGGCCGGCTCTCCAGCCATTCGATGAGCGGCGCCCATTCGCGGCGCTCTTCCTTGATGTTCTTGTCCTTGAGCTCGTGCACGCCCAGCCCCAACTCGGTGGCGTGCACGTAGTTCTGGGTGTCGCGCAGGGTGGCGACGAAGGGGATCTCCAGGCTGCCGAGGAAGCGGCGCAGGGTCTCGTACATCTTCGCCTGCTTCTTCACGCGGTTCGCCACCACCGCCACCCGTTGCTGGCGATTCTCGATGCGGCCGGTGAGCAGCAACTCCGCGACACAACGCGAGGCAGCGTGGATGTCGATATCCGAAGGCAGTACCGGGATGATGATGGCGTGGGCGCCGCGCACCGAGTCCTGCAGGCGCAGGCTGTCGATGGCCGCCGGGGTGTCTACCACCAGGCGCTCCACATCGGGCGGGACGCGCATCAGGAAGCTCTTGGTCACCCGGCCGGACTTGTCCGTCCCGCTGAGACCCGCGATGACGGGCTTGCGGGCGCCGCGGTTGGCGAGCCAGCGCAGGCTGGAGCCCTGGGGGTCATTGTCCAGGATCGCGGTCCGGTAGCCGTTGACGGCGTACCAGGCGGCCAGGGAGGTCGAAAGGGTGGTCTTGCCGCAACCGCCCTTGGTATTGAGCACCACCACCTTGAAGAGAGGCCGGGCGGCCTTGGGAGCGGTGGGATCATCCGCGCCGGGACCGGTGCCGGCAGGCCTTTGCCACAGGTTGAGGTTCAGCATGTTCAGCAGTCCCCTTCCCTCGACAGCCCGTAAAATACCGTCCCCGATGACGGCAACCCAAGCCTGCGCTTGAATATTCCAAGCTAGTACCTTGAATGACATTGATTTTAGTCCCCTATACGCCAAGGTCCAGCCCATTTAACCTATAGGCAGGGGAGAGGGCATGAATATCTGTCGTAGCACTGCAGCCAAGTCCGCGGCCCGCTTGGGGTCCTGCGCCATGACACGACATGGCCGCCGCTGATACCCGACCGAAGGTCGGCCTGGTATTGCCCGGCGGCGGTGCCCGTGCCGCCTACCAAGTGGGTGTGCTCAAGGGCCTGGCCGAGATGCTGCCCCAGGATGCTCCGCTGCCGTTCCCGGTGATCTCCGGGACCTCCGCCGGCGCCATCAACGCCGCGCTGATCGCCTGCCATGCCCAGGACTTCCGGCACGGCGTGGCCTATCTCGATCACATCTGGCGCGAGATCCATAGCGAGAAGGTGTTCAAGATCGGCGCCTGGAATGCCTTGAAGACCAGTGCGCGCTGGCTCTCTGCGCTGCTGTCCGGCGGGATGGACCGCCATAACCCTCTGTCGCTCCTGGACAATGCACCGCTAAGGGAATTGCTCAAGGAGCACATCGATTTCAGCCACCTGGAAGAGGGCATCGACGCCGGCGCCTTGGACGCGCTCGCCATCACCGCTTCGGGCTACACCTCGGCCCGATCCATCTCCTTCTTCCAGGGCAAGCGCGGCCTCGAGCCCTGGCATCGCGCCCGTCGTCTTGGCCAACAGGTCGAGCTGACGCTCGACCACGTGATGGCTTCGGTGGCGCTGCCGGTGATCTTTCCCGCCACGCGCATCGGCCGCGAATACTTCGGCGACGGTTCCATGCGTCAGTCGGCCCCCTTGAGCCCGGTGCTGCATCTCGGCGCGGACCGGGTGCTGGTGATCGCCCTGCGCAACGAGCAGCCGAACCGCCTGCCGCTGGAGGAGGAGCAGGTGCCGTATCCGTCGCTCGGTCAGGTGGCGGGTTATCTGCTGGACACCCTGTTCATGGATAGCATCTACGGCGACCTGGAGCGCCTGCAGCGCATCAACAACACCGTGAGCCGTATCCCCGGCAAGCCGGGCGAGGGCCCGCAATTGAAGGTGATCGACACCCTGGTCATCACGCCCAGCGAGGACATCCGCGACATCGCCCAGCGCCACAAGCACGAGTTCCCGGCCAGCGTGCGCTTCCTGTTGCGCGGCGTAGGCGGTTTGAACCGCGGCGGCAGCCAGCTGTTGAGCTATCTCCTGTTCGAGGCCAAGTACTGCCGCGACTTGATCGATCTGGGCGTGCGCGACGCCCAGTCACAGAAGGAGCAGCTTCTGGCGTTCATAAACGGGGATTGGGTCGAACAGAAGCTGCCGATCGACAGCTGAAAATCGCATCCGCGATTTTTATTTCAGGCCGTTATGGCGGACCAGTACTTCGCGGCCATGACTCTTGAAATGTTCCGCCAGCCGTTCCACCACGTATACCGAGCGATGGTAACCACCGGTGCAGCCGATCGAGACCGTCAGGTACTGCCTGTTGGACGTCTCGAACTTGGGGATCCAGAAATCCAGGAAACCGCTGACGTCCGCCACGAAGCGGTTCACAAGCTCGCTCTTCTCCAGGTATTTGGCGACCGCCAGTTCTTTCCCCGAAAGGTTGCGCAGGCTGGGTTCCCAGTAGGGGTTGGGCAGGCCGCGGGCGTCGAACACGAAGTCCGAGTCGCCGGGGATGCCGTGGCGGAAGCCGAAGGACTGGAACAGGAGTGAGAGCGAGATCCGCGCCTCCCGATGGATGCGTTCCCGCACCAGTTCGCGCAGCTCGTGCACCGAGGTGCGGGAGCTGTCCAGCACCATGTCCGCTTCATCGGCGAGAGGACCCAGCAGTTCCCGCTCGGCTTCGATGGCATCTTTGAGCGCGCGGCCGTCGCCGGCCAGCGGGTGGGGACGGTGGCTCTCGCTGTAGCGCTTCAGCAGCACCGCTTCCTCGGCGTGCAGGAACACGATCTCGCACTCGATGCCCTCGGCCCGGAGCTTCTTCACGGTCTGGGGCACCGAGCGGATGTCTTCCAGGCGGTTGCGGGCATCGACCCCCACCGCCATGCGCTGGTAGGCGGGATCGCCGGTCAGCAGGGTCTCGCGCACGAAGCTCTGCAGGTGGCCGGCGGGGATGTTGTCCACGCAGTAATACCCCAGGTCCTCCAGCATGTGGAGGGCCACGGACTTGCCGGATCCGGAGAGGCCGCTGAGGATGACCAGTCGCATGGGAGCGATTTTATACAGTTTTAGTCGTATGCGCCGCTTTACGGTATCCCCACAAAAAGGCGGCGCCTTGAGGCGCCGCAGGTTCCAACGTCAGGGAAAACTGATTCAGCCGGGCACCGCCGTGCGCACTGTGCTGCGGTCGTGATGGTTGGAGAGTTTCTCCTTGTGGCGCTTCACCTGCCGGTCGAGCTTGTCCACCAGACAGTCGATGGCGGCGTACATGTCTTCCTCCACGGCATCGGCGAAGAGTTTGGCACGGCTCACATTGAGCGTGGCTTCGGCGCGATGTTCCAGCTTGGACACGGTCAGTACCACGTGGATGCCGGTGACGTGATCGAAATGCCGCTCCAGCTTCTCGAATTTGTTCTGCACGTAGCTGCGGAGCGTCTCATTGATCTCCACGTGGTGTCCGGTCAGGTCTAACTTCATGGTCATCTCCTCTTGGTCGTCGTCAGTGTTCACCCCGGATCGGGGCGTCTGCGCTCGTGAGCCGGGGGGATGGTCATGGACTCACGGTATTTCGCCACCGTGCGCCGTGCCACCTGCACCCCGCGCTCCAGGAGCGCCTTAGTGATGTGGTTATCGCTCATCGGGTTGCGCGGGTCTTCCTGCGCCACCAGTTTCTTGATCATGGCGCGGATCGCGGTGCCGGAATAGGCGCCGCCATCCTCCGTCGGAAGCTCGCTGGAGAAGAAACGCCGGAAGGCGAAGGTCCCGCGCGGCGTGGCCATGTGCTTGTTGGCCACTACCCGCGACACGGTGGACTCGTGCAACTCCAGTTCCTGCGCTAGGTCCTTCATCAACAGCGGCTGCATGGCCTCATCGCCCTGCTCGAGGAAGGCACCCTGCTTGCGCACGATGCTGTGGGCCACGCGCAGCAGGGTCTCGTTGCGCATGCGGATGCTGCGCACCAGCCAGCGCGCTTCCTGCAACTGTTGCGTCAGATCGCCGGCGGAATCGCTGCGGCGCAGGGCGGCGGCATAGGCCAGGTTGACCCGTATGCGCGGTACCGCCGCCGGATTGAGCTCCACGGACCAGCCGCTGCCGCGGCGGTTCACCAGCACGTCGGGCACCACATAATCCACCGGGGTGCCGGCGATCGCGGCGCCGGGCCGCGGGTTGAGTCCGCGGATCAACTCCAGGGCCGCATCCAGCGCGGGGCGGCCGATGCCGAGCAGCCGGCACAAGCGGTCATATTCACGGGCCGCGAGAGTTTCCAGGTGACTGTTGACCAGGACCGTGGCGAGCCCATGGGCCGGCGCGGTCTTGTCGCCCTGGCGCAGTTGCAGGCTGAGGCATTCCTTCAAATCGCGGGCGCCGATGCCCGGCGGATCGAAGGCCTGCACCCGATGCAGCACCGCGTACATCTCGTCCGGGTCCGGCGCGGCGTCGCTATCCGCCAGGGACTGGCGGATCTCTTCCAGAGGCTCGGTGAGATAACCATCGTCGTTGAGGGAGTCGATGACAGCGGCGCCGATTGCCGCGTCACGGGCGCTCATGCGCGCAAGTTCGAGCTGCCAGAGCAGGTATTCCTTCAGGCTCTGACCGCTGCGGTCCGCCGCGTCGGCTGCCTCATCATCGCTGTCCCAGCCACTATCCGACACACCGCTGGCGGCGGCGCTGTCCCAGTCCACCTGAGGCTCGGCGGCCTGCACGGCCGCATCCGTGGCGGGGCCCGGCAGCGGTGTCGGCGAGGCGGCCTCGTCCTCCTCCTCGCCGCGCTCCAGGAGCAGGTTGCCGTCCAGGGCTTCACGGACCTTGGCGGAGAGTTCCGTGGCGGAGAGTTGCAGGAGGCTTAGGGCCTGACGCAGTTCGGGGGTGAGACTCAGTCTTTGGCTTTGGCGCAGCGCCAGGGTGGGCTTCAAACGAAAACCCCCCGTACATCAGGCGCTTGGGATTCAGTTACCCCACACCCCCTCATTTCACAGGGGGGAAGAGACCACACCCGCCCCGGCAGAGGGGCGAAGGACGATGGACCGACCATGTTTAAGTTATAGCCGAAAAATAATCCTGAACCAGTCTTGACGTGTCACGGACCGGGCGAGGATGCTGGCCGGAGCGGTCCACGCCTGCCCATGCCGCATATTCACAGCCTGAAGTTTTCACCCAGATAGACCTGACGCACTTCCTGGTTGGCCAGGATCGCGTCCGGCGTGCCATCCGCGATCACTTGACCCGCGTTGATGATGTAGGCGCGGCTGCAGATGCCGAGCGTCTCGCGCACGTTATGGTCGGTCACCAGCACCCCGATGTTGCGCGCCTTCAGGTGCTCGATGATGCGCTGGATGTCGATCACCGAAATCGGGTCCACGCCGGCGAAGGGCTCATCCAGCAGCATGAAGGCCGGGTCCGCCGCCAGGGCGCGGGCGATCTCCACGCGGCGTCGCTCGCCGCCGGAGAGCGAGATCCCTAAGCCCTCGCGGATGTGGCTGATGTGCAGTTCCTCCAGCAACTCCTCAAGGCGTGCCTTGCGGTCGGCGCGCTTCAGGTCGCTGCGGGTCTCCAGCACCGCGAGGATGTTGTCCTCGACGGAAAGCTTGCGGAACACCGAGGCTTCCTGGGGGAGATAACCCAAGCCCAAGCGCGCGCGCGCGTGCACCGGCAGGTCGGTGACGTCCCGATCGTTCAAGGTGATGGTGCCGCCGTCCGCCGGTACCAGACCCACGATCATGTAGAAGGAGGTGGTCTTGCCGGCGCCGTTGGGACCGAGCAGGCCCACTACCTCGCCGCGCTCGAGACCGAGCGACACGCCGCGCACCACTTCACGGCGGCGATAACGCTTGACCAGATTCTCCGCGCGCAGCGTGCTCAAGGAGGCCCCGCATGGCTGGCAGCGGCTGGAGCCAGCGTGCTGGTTGCCGCTGGCGTGGAAGCCGGCGGGCTCGCCTCGGAGCGCGGCATCAGCACGACGGGTGCAGCGTGGTTACGGGTAACAGCCGCCGGCATGGCCTGTTTGGCCTTGGTGCCCGTAGCGGTGGCCGGCACCGGAATCAGTGCCTTGGGCGGGAAGCTGACATGCACGCGCTGTTCGGCGTCGCCCGCTCTCGCGATCACGTGCTGGGTATCGGTGTTGTAGCGGATGCGCTCCGCCGTCATGAGGCGTTCACCGGGGACCGAGATGTCGTCCACCACGATGCCGGCGATGACGGTCGGCGCCTTGGGGGCGGCTGTCGGTGATTTGCCCGGCTGCACCACCTGCTGGGTCAGGCGTGCCTGAGTGATCAGCACGATCTCGTTCTTCGGCACGTCATAAGTGATCTCCAGGGATTGGCCGTGCATGGGCAGTCCCTTGTCCGGTTGCTGGACGAAGGTGGCTGGATTGCCGGTGATGTCGGCAGTGTCCAGGTCGTTATCCACCACGTGGAACACTGCCTTGTCGGCGTTGATGACGATACTGCCCTGCGTGATGATCACGTGACCAGTGTAGACGCCGGTGCCCTTGCTAGGGTTATTGGGGTCGGCCTTGAAATCCCCATGGTCGGAATGCACGTTGATGGGCTGGTTCTTGTCGGTCTTGAGCGCCCAGGCGCTGCCGGCGGCCAGCAGGCCGCCAAGTGCGATCACCGGCAAGAGGCGTTTACTGTTTCTTGGTGACATAGAGGCCGACGACTTTGGTCCTGAGCACCATCCTATTATCCAGCATATAGCCGTCCATGCCGATACCATGCATCTGGCTGTCGCCCTTGAGGATGGTCACCGGATCGTCGGTGCTGGCGATATTGGTGGTCAGATCCACCGTCATGTGCTCGGTGTCGATGACGAGCGGCGGACCGCCATTCTGATCCGGATGGGTCATCTCCACGTGGCCCTCAAGATAGATGAGGTTGCCGCCGCTCGGTTCCAGTCCGTGGTCTGCCTGGGCGAACCAGGGCAGGCCGTTCTTGAGGAAATACCGCATGCGCGGCTGGAAGGCCTCCACGCTGTCATCGTCCGGGTGGTGGATGATGCGCGGCGAGACCAGTTCCGATGCGGGCTTGCCCTTCTGGTCCAGGCTGGTGACCGTGGCATCCGTGAAGTAATAGTCCGGCACGTGGGTCTTGGGCTGCTCCGCCTGCAGGCCCTCCAGTTCCGTCTGGCGCAAAAGCCACAACGTCCCCACGGCGATCGCCGCGAGGAACACCACCATGGCCACGAGCTTGAGGTTCACGTAGGCGCTTGGGTCGCGAGGATCAGGTCGCAGACCTCGCGCGCCGCGCCATGCCCACCGCGCGCGACCGTGACGTGATGCGCCGCCTGCTTGATCGCGGGTTGCGCATTGGCGACCGCCACCGCGAGGCCGGCGCGCTGGAGCAGCGGCAGGTCCGGCAGGTCATCGCCCACGCAAGCGCACTGTTCCGGCGTCAGGCTGAGCTGCTTGAGCAAGCGCTCGAAGATCGGCAGTTTGTGCTCGTCGCCCTGGAACACATGCTCAACCCCTAAGTCCTGCATGCGCCGGGTCACCGCCGCGGAGTCGCGGCCGGAGATGATGGCCAGGATCACGCCGGCGGCCTGCAGGCGTTTCAGCCCAAAGCCGTCGTGCACGTGGAAGACCTTGAGTTCCTCGCCGCCGGCACCGTAGTAGAGGCGGCCGTCGGTGAGCACGCCATCCACGTCGAACACCGCCAGTCGCACCCGCGCGGCTCTTTCCTTTATATCCATCTAGACTATGCCTGCCCTTAGCAGGTCATGCATGTTTAGCGCGCCGACCAGCTTCTTGTCCTTGTCCACCACCAACAGGCCGTTGAACTTGCGCGTCTCCAATATATGCAGTGCCTCGCCGGCCAGCATCTCCGGCGCGGCGGTGGTGCAGTTCCGGGTCATCACTTCATCGATCTTGGCTTTGTGGACGTCTATCTGCTTGTCCAGGGTGCGGCGCAAGTCGCCGTCGGTGAAGATCCCTGCGACGTGTCCGTTGCTGTCCATCACCGCCGTCATGCCCAGACCCTTGCGCGTCATCTCCATCAGCGCCTGACTCAAGGATGTGCCGAGAGCCACTGAGGGCACGCGCTCGCCCTTGTGCATCACGTCCTCGACTTTCAGCAGCAGGCGTCTTCCCAGGCTGCCGCCCGGATGGGAGCGGGCGAAGTCCTCATGGGTGAAGCCGCGCATGGACAGGACCGCCATGGCCAGGGCGTCGCCCATGGCGAGCGAGGCGGTGGTGCTGGCAGTGGGCGCGAGGTTGAGGGGGTCGGCTTCGCGTGCCACGCTCACGTCCAGGTGCACGTCGGCGGTCTTGGCCAGGCTTGAGGCCGGCTTGCCGGTGAGCGCGATGAGTTTCACGCCCAGGCGCTTGATGAGCGGCAGGATAGTGACGAGTTCGGATGTCTCGCCGGAGTTGGACAGCGCCAGCACCAGGTCCTGCCCCGTGATCATGCCGAGGTCGCCGTGGCTGGCCTCGCCGGGATGCACGAAGAAGGCCGGGGTGCCGGTGGAAGCGAGGGTGGCGGCGATCTTGCCGGCCACGTGCCCGCTCTTGCCCATGCCGGTGACCACCACCCGGCCGCGGCATTCCAGCATCAGTTCGCAGGCCCGGGTGAAGGAGCCGTCCAAGCGGCCCACCAGCGCGGTGATGGCGCTGGCTTCGGTCTCCAGGACCTCCCGCGCCAAGCGGGTGAGGGCGGCCGGATCGGCAGTCATCGGCTCTCTCTGCAGGGGCGAAGTTCGAGGCTGCCATGATACACGCAGCTTCGAGTATCATCTCGCCACAGCACGCGCCGCCCGGCCGCATCCGGCAGAAAACCCCGTGAGTCCCGCCGAAGTCAAAGCACTCATCCAGCAAGGCCTGCCTTCGGCGACGGTCGAGGTCAGCGGCGAGGATCACACCCATTTCGAGGCGCTGGTGGTGTCCGCCGACTTCGAAGGCAAACGCCCGCTGGCGCGGCATCAGATGGTGTATGCCACCTTGGGCGCGCGCATGGGCCGGGAGATCCACGCCTTGAGCCTGCGTACCCTGACCCCCGCGGAACAGCGCGGCGGCTGAATTCCCAATATATAAGTAGCAGGGATCCCCTTGGACAAGTTGCTGATCAACGGCGGCCGCAAGCTGGAAGGCGAGATCCGCATCTCCGGCGCCAAGAACGCCACCCTACCCATCGTCGCCGCGACCCTGCTGGCGGACACACCCATGACCGTGGGCAACGTGCCGCACCTGCACGACGTCACCACCATGATCGAACTCCTGGGCCGCATGGGCGTGGGCGTGACCATCGACGATCGCATGCGCATCGAGGTGGACACGGCCGGCATCAAACACTTCAACGCGCCCTATGAACTGGTCAAGACCATGCGCGCTTCGATCCTGGTGCTGGGTCCGCTGGTGGCCCGCTTCGGCGAAGCCGAAGTCTCGCTCCCCGGCGGCTGCGCCATCGGTTCGCGACCGGTGAACCTGCACATCGCGGGCCTGGAGGCGATGGGTGCCGACATCAAGGTCGAGAACGGCTACATCCGCGCCAAGGCCAAGCGCCTCAAGGGCGCCCGCATCTTCATGGACACGGTGTCGGTCACCGGCACCGAGAACCTGATGATGGCCGCGGCGCTGGCCGACGGCGAGACCGTGATCGAGAACGCCGCCCGCGAACCGGAGGTGGTGGACCTCGCGCTGTGCCTGAACCGCATGGGCGCGAAGATAAACGGCATGGGTACCGACACCATCGTGATCGAGGGCGTGAAGAAGCTGCACGGTACCGAGTACGCGGTGATGCCGGACCGCATCGAGACCGGCACCTACCTGGTGGCCGGTGCCATCACCGGCGGACGGGTGCGCCTGCGCGACACCGACCCCACCTGCCTCGATGCGGTGCTGGCGAAGCTCGAGGAGGGCGGTGCCAAGCTCGAGAAGGGCAAGGATTGGATCGAGGTAGACATGCGCGGCCGCAAACTCAAGGCCGTCTCCATCCGCACCGCGCCATACCCGGCTTTCCCCACCGACATGCAGGCGCAATTCATGTCCTTCAACACGGTGGCTGAAGGTACCGGCACCATCGTGGAGACGATATTCGAGAATCGTTTCATGCACGTGCAGGAGATGCTGCGCCTGGGCGCGAACCTGCGCACCGAGGGCAACACCACCATCAGCGAAGGGGTGGACAAGCTTACCGGCGCGCCGGTGATGGCTACCGACCTGCGCGCCTCCGCGAGCCTGGTGCTGGCGGGGCTGGTGGCGCAAGGCGAGACCCGCGTGGAGCGGATCTACCACATCGATCGTGGTTACGAGACGATAGAAGAGAAACTAGGTCAGTTGGGCGCAAAGATAAGAAGGGTGGCTGACTAGCCCGGGGCCTGCTGATCCGGCCGTTCGGCCACGGTCACCTGCAGGTTGAAATGCTTGCCGTTGTGGATGCCACCCACGGTGATGGCGGTGCCCGGCGCCTTGGCGGCGATGCGGTTCAAGGCATCGCGGCTGTTCTGCACATCATCCCCGTCGATGGACTGGATCACATCCCCGGCCGCCAGGCCGGCGGCGGAGGCGGGGCTGTTCGGGGTCACGCTCGTGACCAGGAAACCGCGGGTGTCCTTGAGGCGGAAGGCCTGGGCCAGCTCCGGCGTGATGTCCTGGGGTTCGACCCCCAGCCAGCCGCGCAGCACCCGTCCGTAGTTGATGAGCTGGTGCATCACGCCGTTGGCGAGGTTCACCGGGATGGCGAAGCCGATGCCGTTGGAGCCGCCGCTGGGGGAGAACAGGGCGGTGTTGATGCCCACCAGTTCACCACGGGCATTCACCAGCGCGCCGCCGGAGTTGCCGGGGTTGATGGCGGCATCGGTCTGGATGAAGTTCTCGAAGGTGGAGAGGCCGAGCCGGCTCCTGCCCACCGCGCTGACGATGCCTTGGGTCACGGTCTGGCCCACGCCGTAGGGATCGCCGATGGCCAGCACCACGTCGCCCACCTTGAGGTCGTCGGAACGTCCGAGCTGGATCGGGTTCAGGCCGCTGATGTCTACCTTGAGCAAGGCGAGGTCCGTGTCCGGATCGGCGCCCACCACCCTTGCGGCGGCGCTGCGCCCGTCCTGCAGGCCCACCTGGATCGCGTCGGCACCGCTGATCACGTGCAGGTTGGTGAGGATATAGCCGTCGTCGCTGACGATGACCCCTGACCCCAAGCTGTTCTCCAGCTGCGCCGCGGGCGGCCCATAGTTGTCCGGCAGGCCGGAACTGGGGCTTTTCCTGGCCGTGGCCGTGATGGTGGGGCGCACGTGGCGTGCGCTGTGTACGTTCACCACTGCCGGCGAGCTTGCGCCCACGGCATCGGAATAGGAGGCGGGTGCGGTGTCCTGCGCGAGGCGGTCCGCGAGCAGGCCGGGCCTGATCCAGACCACCACGAACGCGGCGGCCAGGCCGACCACCACCGCCTGGAGCAGGAAAAACAGCATCCGCGCGAGGGGTTTCATGCGCATACGCTAGCATGCGGCGACCCTGGACGCCGCGCCGGGCCTGGACTTGCTGGCTAGGGCTCGGAAGCGCTGTGTATAATGCGCCGATAATTTTGGCTGCTTGGCGTCCACCCGGACCGCGCGGGTCCAATGGATGGCGCCACGGCTTTAAGACAGCAGGAGATGGGCTCAATGAGCGACGATATCGACCAGAGCCGCCGTCACTTCCTGACGGTGGCCACCGTGGTAGTGGGCGCGGTGGGCGCGGTGATGGCGGCAGTGCCGTTCGTCTCCTCCATGGAACCCAGCGCCCGCGCCAAGGCCCTGGGCGGCCCGGTCGATATCGACATCAGCAAGATCGAGCCGGGTGGCCAGATCAAGGCCAAGTGGCGCGGCAAGCCCACCTGGGTGGTGCAGCGCGGCGACACCGCTGTGGCCGACCTGAAGAAGCTCGATGGTCGCCTGCGCGATCCGTCTTCCAAGGAAGACCAGCAGCCCAAGTACTGCAAGAACGAATATCGCTCGGTGAAGCCGGAGCTGTTCGTGGTGGTGGGCATCTGCACCCACCTCGGCTGCTCGCCGCTCTACAAGCCGCAGCCCAACGATCCGGAAGTGAGCATGGATTGGCCGGGCGGCTTCTTCTGCCCCTGCCACGGCTCCAAGTACGACTTGGCAGGCCGCGTGTTCAAGGGTGTCCCGGCGCCGCTCAACCTGCAGGTGCCGCCGTACAAATACATGTCCGACGCGGTGATCCGCGTCGGTGAAGACCAGGGAGCCGCGTGATGGCCAAGATCACCAGCGACGACAATGACCGCGACCTGATCGACGTCACCGGAGGCTGGCTCGGCGGCCTGCGCGACTGGATCGATGAGCGCTTCCCCATGACCGAGTTCTGGGAGAAACATGTCTCCCAGTACTACGCACCCAAGAACTTCAACTTCTGGTACTTCTTCGGTTCCATCGCCCTCCTGATGCTGGTGAACCAGATCGTCACCGGCATCTTCCTCGCCATGAACTACAAGCCCGACGCGAACCAGGCCTTCGCCTCGGTCGAGTACATCATGCGCGACGTGAACTGGGGCTGGCTGATCCGCTACATGCACTCGGTGGGCGCCTCCCTGTTCTTCCTGGTGGTATACCTGCACATGTTCCGCGGCGTGATGTACGGCTCCTACAAGAAGCCGCGCGAATTGCTGTGGATCTTCGGCGCGCTCATCTACCTCACGCTGATGGCCGAGGCTTTCATGGGCTATCTGCTGCCCTGGGGCCAGATGTCCTACTGGGGTGCGCAGGTCATCATCTCGCTGTTCGGCGCCATCCCCTGGATCGGCGACGGCCTGTCGCAGTGGATCCGCGGCGACTTCACCATCTCCGACATCACGCTGAACCGCTTCTTCGCCCTGCACGTGGCGGCGGTGCCGCTGGTGCTGATCGGCCTGGTGGTGTTCCACCTGATCGCGCTGCACGAGGTCGGCTCCAACAACCCCGACGGCATCGAGATCAAGAAGAACAAGGACAAGAACGGCATCCCGCTGGACGGCATCCCGTTCCATCCGTACTACACCATGAAGGACATCGTCGGCGTGACGGTGTTCGCCGCGGTGTTCGCCGGCATCGTGTTCTTCGCGCCCGGCCTGCACGGCCTGTTCCTGGAGCCTGCCAACTTCGAGCCGGCCAACGCGCTCAAGACCCCGGATGACATCCATCCGCTGTGGTACTTCGGGCCGTACTACGCGATCCTGCGCTCCATCCCGGACAAGCTCACCGGTGTCATCGCCATGGGCGGCGCCATCCTGATGCTATTCCTGCTGCCGTGGATCGACCAGAACCCGGTGAAGTCGCTGCGCTACCGCGGCATGCTGTACCGGCGCCTGGTGATCGTGTTCGCCATCACTTTCGCCATCCTGGGCTACATCGGCATGCAGCTGGCCACGCCGTTCTGGGCGCAGATCGGCCAGCGGCTGGCGGAACTGTATTTCCTGTTCTTCCTGGTGTCCTGGCTGTATTCCCGCCCGCGCAGCACCCGCTTCATGGTC
>DATBAJ010000017.1:0-22121 GCA_036271575.1 Gammaproteobacteria bacterium | reverse complement strand
CGCATGGACATCGTCTTCATCCGCGAACTGAAAGTCGAGACTCTGGTCGGTATCTACGACTGGGAGCGGCGGCTGCGCCAGCACGTGATCCTGGACATCGAGATGGGCACTGACATCGCGCGCGCCGCCAGGAGCGACAAGATCGAAGATACGCTCGACTACAAGGCGGTGGCCAAGCGCGTGATCCAGTTCGTCCACGACGCGGAGTTCGGCCTCGTCGAGACTCTCGCAGAACAGGTCGCAGCGATCATCATGCAGGAGTTCCAGGTGCCCTGGGTGAAAGTGACGCTCAACAAGCCGGGCGCCGTCAGTGGCAGCAAGTCGGTCGGCGTGATCATCGAACGTGGAAAGAAGTCCTGATGGTCCATGTCTACGTCGCCATCGGCAGCAACGTGGACGCCGAGCGCCACGTCACCATGGCGGCACAGGCCATGCGCGGCCGGTTCGGCGCGTTGCGACTATCGCCTGTGTACCAGAACCACGCGGTAGGTTTTGAAGGGGACGACTTCCTGAATGCGGTAGCCGGCTTCGACACCGCGCTGGACGTGGCGGCGCTGAAGACTGCGCTGGACGAGATCGAGGTGGACTGCGGCCGGCAACGAGGCGCCGCGCGCTTCGCGCCGCGCACCCTGGACCTCGACCTGCTGCTGTTCGGCGACAAGGTGGACGCCGCCGAGAAGCTGCCGCGGGCGGATATCCTCCGCTACGCCTTCGTCCTGAAGCCCCTGGCGGACATCGCCGCCGCCGAGCGGCATCCTGTCACCGGACTCACCTACGCCCAGCATTGGTCCGAATTCAAGGGTGAAGGCGCTGTGTCACAGGCGGTATCGTTGCCGGGACTTTGAGCCGGGGCGCTGTTCAGGGAGAGCCCGTGTCGCGGGCGAAATCCAGGTGATATTGCTTCAGGGTGGCGATGCCCCGTGAGCACAATTTGTCATTCGGACAGCTCCAGCGCGGCAGGGCCTCCGCTCCTTCGCGTCCGGCGGCGATGGCGCGCAGATCGATCTCAGCCTGCGCCTTCGCCTTGATCTGATAGCGGGCATAGCTTTGCACCGACTTCAGGTTGACCACCTCCAGGACCACCATCGCCAGCAACACGCCGACCGCAGCCTGGCGGATGCGGACTTTGGCGCCGGCTTGTGCCCAATCGAGCCCGAGGATCCAGGCGCAACCCACCAGCCACATGTGCGAATCGAAGACATAACGCGGTACTTCGTAACCATGCTGGGTTTGCACTTCGCTGCCATACCGGCCGATGAGGACCTCGAGGACGAACAGCGCGGAATAGGCGATGAGCATGAGCGGCACCCAGCTGCGGCGCCAGAGACCGGCCTTGAAGTAACGCCACAGGGACCAGCCCAGGATCGCATACCCCACCACGGCCAGGCCCATCACCGCGGCGTCCGAGTCTGAGATTCCCCGCGTCTGCACCAGATCCAGCATGCTTTCGGCCAGGGTCCCCGATACATAAGCGAGGGTGCCAAGGGGATCGGCCAGGCTCGCACGCAGCTCATCCGCCAGTACGACGTGGCGCCCGGACTGGAAGTGCAGGAGTTTCAGGTACACCGCGATGCTGGCCGCGCACAACAGCAGGAACGGCACCCCGGCAAGCAGGATGCGCCGGCGCGCGGGAGCATCCACCAGACAGGCAGCGATCGCAGCCAGCACGCAGGCGCCCACCACGGCGGGACCGCGCGCGCCGGAGAAGCCGAACACGGCCAGGAACAGCACCAGTGTCAGCAGGCCCATCTGCCAGGCGCTGAGCCCGCGTTGCAACAATCTCGCGAAACCGATGAACAAGGCCAGTTGCAGCAGGGTGCCGCCGAAACCGCCCAGGGTCAGGAGCGAATAGCTGTAGCTCGCCCACTGGTTGAAACTCATCATCACTAGGCCCGCGCTCAGGCACGCCAGCCACGGCATCGGCTCGGTCGTCGCCGACCTGCGCATGTCGCGTATCAGCAGGATCGTCATGAGACCGAGCAGCAGCATGCCCACCATGACCTCGGCCTGGATATCGAGGCCGAGATAACGGGCGTTCAGCAGGAACAGCAGCTTGTAGCCCGGTTTGACGTGCTCGGAGTGGCTTTCCCACAGCTCATGCCAATCGAGCGTGCCGGACATGTAATGATCCAGCATCGGGACGAAATGCCACTGGTCGCGGGAGACGAAGTCGGCACCAGTGAGCCAGGCATAGACCAGCGTCAGCAGGTACCAGAACGCCAGCAGGGCGATGCTGGCATGCGGCGTCCATCGCTTGGCATACATGTGCCAGCTTCCGGAGCGCAGGCCCGTGAAGATCATCGGCCGAAGAAGCGCTGCACCAGTCCGACCACCTCGTCCACACGCTCGGGCGTGAGGTCGGAGAACAGCGGCAGGCGCACCAGCCGGTCGGCCAGTTCCTCGGTGTTCTTGAGCGACCCGGAGGTACGGCCGTACTTGCGGCCCGCCGGCGCGCTGTGCAGCGGTATGTAGTGGAACACGGCGCCGACGCCCTGTTCCTTCATGTAGGCGAGCAGGTCATGGGTGGTCTTGGCGTCCTTGGTCAGCACGAAGAAGATGTGGCCGTTGTGCACCACGTCCGCCGGGATCCTCGGTGCCTGCAGCGTACCGTCGGCGAACAGCGGCTTCAGCTTCTCCGCGTAACGGTCCCAGAGCTTCAAGCGCCGCGCGGTCAGCTCCTGCGAGGAGTCGAGCTGGGCCGACAGGAAGGCCGCCACCAGTTCCGAGGGCAGGAATGAGGACCCCACGTCGACCCAGGTGTACTTGTCCACCTGGCCGCGGAAGAACTTGGAGCGGTTGGTGCCCTTCTCCCAGATGATCTCGGCACGCTCCATCAGTTCCGGGTCGTTGATGACCAGCGCGCCGCCCTCGCCGGACACCACGTTCTTGGTCTCATGGAAGCTGATGGCGGCCAACTGGCCGAAGGTGCCGGCGTGCCGGCCTTTATAGGTGGAGAGCAGGGACTGCGCGGCGTCTTCCACCACCATGGCCTTGCAGCCTTCGGCGATCTTCACGATCTCATCCATGCGGCAGGGCACGCCGGCGTAATGCACCGGCACGATGGCCTTGGTCTTGGAGGTGACCGCGGCGGCCACGGCCTTGGGGTCGATGTTCAGGTTTACCGGGTCCACGTCCACGAACACCGGCGTCACGCCGCGCAGCACGAAGGCATTGGCGGTGGAGACGAAGGTGAAGGACGGCATGATCACTTCATCGCCCGGGCCCGCGTTGGAGAGGATCGCGCCCATCTCCAGGGCCGCGGTGCAGGAGTGTGTCAGCAGTACCTTGCGACAGCCGAGCGTCTTCTCAAGCCACTCCTGACAGCGCTTGGTGAACTCGCCGTTCCCCATGAGGCGGCCTTTCTCCATGGCCAGGCGGATGTTTTCCAGCTCCCGGCCCGTCAGCGAGGGCTGGGTGAAACGGATGCTCATCGGGATACCTTCGGGAATGCGGTTATACGGCGTAGATGATGATACCAGCAAGTATCAGGACGATGCCCGGCAGGGTAGTGCGCTTGAGCGTCTCGCCCAGGAAACCCCAGCACATGAACAGCACCAGCACCTGGGTCACCGCGGTGGACATGTACACCAGGCCGAAGGAGAGCCCGCGCAGTGCCAGGAAGTTGACCACCGGCACCAGGCCGAACAGGGCCAGCGCCGAGAACAGGTCCAGGCGCCGGCGCGTGGTGTAGTAGTGCTTGAAGCACACCTGGCCGCCTGCGGTGAACAGCAGGCCCGCCACCAGCGCTGTCCAGAACACGGTGGGTGAGTGCAGCATCCCTCAGTCCGCGGTCTTGAAGGTGAGCCAGGCCACGCCGGCGGCGATCAAGAGACCGCCCAGGACCTGGTTGACGTGGATCGGCTCGCCGTAGGCGGCGGCCATGATGATGGCCAGGGGAAAGAACACCGCGGTCATGGGATAGGTATGGGACAGGGGCCAGCGCCGGTGCACGTAACCCCAGAGCAGGAAGCGCAGCCCGTGGATGGCGAGGGTGACGCCGATGAGCAACACCGGCAGCAATAGGCCCATGGGCGCGGCCATCGCGGCGCGCTTCAGCAAGGCCGCCGCGACCAGTTGCAGCAGCACCGTCAGGGTCACCATGCCCAGCGCCTTGTTGCCGGCGGTCATGCCGGGCGGCGCCACAAGCCGAGATCGATGCCGTAGTGTCGTGCCAGTTCGGCGTTGTAGGGCGCGTAGTAGGCGGCCAGCCGCTCCAGCGTCGCCTGCGCCACCGGCCGTTCACGCGGCACGCTATTGGCGCGTTCCATCTCGCCCGGCGGCTCGCGTCGTTCCAGGCCCAGGAAATCATAGACCTGCCGCCAGCTGCCGCCGCCGTGGATCAATTGTTCGGTCTGCAGCACCAGCAGCCGCTCCTTGCCGAGGACGTCGGCATAGGCCTGCAGGTAGCCGAGATAACGGCCGCGCCTGAGATAGGCGAACGGCGAGGCGGAGACGCCGGCGACCAGGGCCGCATCGTCGCTGGTCGGCTGCAAGGCCTCTTCCGGCGGACGCTTCTCGAAGCCATTCTCGACGCTGAACCAGTAGTTGGAGATGGCGCGCTCCACCGGGTCGCGCAGCACCGCGATACAGCGCGCGTCCGGGAAATGGTCGCGGATGCTCACGGCGACCTGCGGATACTCTATATAGGAGGTGCTCTTCTCTCCGCGCAGCACCGGATCGGCCACCCCGGAGAAGTACTTGGCCTCGTAGGCGGAGAGGTCGACCTTGCCCTCGCACTTCAACAGGTACTTGGGTTCGGGGCGGATGGGTTTGGCGAAGTGTACGGCGGGATGGCTGTCCAGCGTCTCTGCGAGCAAGGTGGTGCCGCTGCGCTGGGCGCCGATGATGAACAGATACCGTCTCATCGTGTGCGGTCCACGATCTCGCGTATCTGGTACGGCGTGTGGCCGCTGGTCTGGCTCATGAGCCGGACCATGTATTCGCCGAGCATGCCCACCATCAGCATCAGCATGCCGTTGAAGAACGCCAGCAGGACCACCAGGCTGGTCCAGCCCTGCACCGCGGAGCCATGCACCGCGCCGCGGATGACGAACACCACGCCCAGCACGAAGCTCAAGGCCGACACCGCGAGTCCCAGCCCCATGACGAAGCGCAATGGGAAAGAGGAATAGTTGAACAGCAGCGTCGCCACCAGCTTGGCGATGCGCAGGAAGTTGTAGTTGCTGGAGCCGACGCGGCGCGGCTGGTGGTCCACCTCCACGTTCGCCGGCGAGCCGGAGAAGCGCAAGGCCAGGCCCGGGATGTACGGGAAGGGCGATTGGTACTCGCAGATGCGCTTGACCACGTCCTTGTGCAGCAGGCGGAAGTTGCTCAACACCAGCCCATCCGGCTTGTCGAAGATGCGGGCGTTGAGCCAATTGATCACCCGCGTGCCCAGGCGGCGGTAACCGGCGTGCATCTTGCTGCGGAAGCGGCCGATCACGAGGTCGTGTCCCTCGGCGGCCTTGCCGATCAGGTGCAGGATCTCTTCCGGCGGGTTCTGCAGGTCGTCGTCCATGGTGACCAGCCAGTCGCCGCTCGCCAGGCGGAAGCCGCACAGGTTGGCGTTGTGCTGGCCGTAGTTGCGCAACAGGTTCACCGCCTTGATGCGCGCGTCGGCGCGGGCTGCGTCGCTGATCACCTTCCAGCTGCCGTCGGGGCTGGCGTCGTTCACCAGGATGATCTCGAAGTCGAGCTTCTTGGACTCGAAGAAAGCACGGGTGCGTGCGATCGTCTCGCCGACGATGCCTTCGCTATTGAACACCGGTATGACGACGCTGTATTTCATGAAGAGGTCCCTGGGGAGCGGGGATTTTACTACGGGCCGCGCCGCTCGGGGGGCCGAGACAGCCGCAGGCCGTAGCGGCTTAGCCCGGTCGGGCGCAGCCCAGGGAGATGCATGACGCGTTCCGTGCGACCGGAGTCAGGGGGTCGGGATGACGGCAGACCGGCCGCGCTGAATGACTGCGCCGCGGATCATGGCGTGCCGACCGGGGAAGCCTGGATGGTATAGATCTCGAGACGGGATTCCTCTTTCACCTCGGTCCAGTGCAGGGATGCACGGTAGTGTTCCTGCAGATAGCGATCCAGCATCTTCAAGCGAGCCTCGCTGGTGGTGATATGGAACACGTGACCGGCGAGCAGCGCATCGATGAAATCCAGCCCGCCGGTATAGGCGTGCAGGCGCGCCAGGCTGGGCGGCGCGAGTTGGTAGGTGCCGATCGCATATAGCGGCGGATTGCAGGCGTCGTCGTCCCGCGTGGTGGGGCGGTAGATATCTTTCCAGTCGAATATCCCGCCGCCTGTCCACACCACCAGCAGCTGGTCCTTGGGCACCGACGCGCACACGATGGCGCGGGCATGGTTCGCATAGATCGCATCGGAACGGGCGTGCAGTTGGAACTCCCCGCATAACCCCAGGGCTGACAGCAGCGCGACGACACCGAGGATCAGGGTCGGGGGGCCGCGGCGCGGGCCAAGTTTCAGGAGCGCCAGCGTCATCATGGCCGCCGCCGCGGGCACGTAGATGCGCAACACGCCGGGGCGGCCCCAAAGTCCGATCGCCAGCATGAGCGCGAGCAGCAACAGCAGTGAAGCCGCCTCCGGGGCCGGCCGCCGCCAGTTGAGGACCGCGAAAACCAGGAACAACGCCAGCATCAGTTGCAACTCGTGATCCATGAACACCGAGAAGAACAATTCGCTGCGATCGGAGTTCAGGGCATAGCGATCGGTGAGTGTGACGGAATTGATGAGCGGATCGACATTCCGGGAATTGAATACTGCGGGATCGACGTAGAAGAATGAATACAGCAGCTTGATGTCGTTAGCCGAGATCGGGCCGCCAGCGAGCTGGTCCTGATGCGCCAGGAAATAGCTGCCCAGGTGATAGTCGGTGAATTCGCCGCGCGGACCGTCTATGTCATGGAATTCGGTCCAGGCGCCGGTGCTGCTGTAGTGCTGGGTATACAGGAATGCGCCTGCCAACAGCGCCGCGCAGGCCACCGCGAGTCCCAGCCAATGCAGGCGCCAGCGTGTGTCAGGGTGCGCCCGCCATGCGTACAACAGGAATGGGCAAGCGACGATGAACACGAGTGCCATCTCGTCGGGGCGGATCAGACCTGACAGGAGCAGCAAGGGTCCGGCGGCCGCCATGGACCGGCGCAGGTTGCCGCCGTCGGAGGCCAGTACCAGCGCAAAGCCCGCTGCCGCCAGATATCCCGACAGCAGCGTGAACTGCGGGTACAGCACCACGCCGCCGTACATGCATAACAGTACCGCGGCCGCCAGGAACGGCGGCGCCCGCAAGCGGCGGACGGCTGTGAAGATGGCGATGAGGGAAAACAGCAGCAGCGTATAGGTGGCGATCGTATAGCCGCGGATGCCAGCCACATCGGGCACGTGCATGAGCAGCCAACCCCATACCACGCTGTTGTCGATGACCAAGCCGGGTGATGGCGCGGCGGCGATGCCGTAACCACCGACCGTCATGGCCATGCGGATGTCGTCGTTGGTCAGCCAGAATTTCTGACCGACCAACAGCAACAGCAGCAGCATCCCGGCGGCGACGAGGAAGGGGATGTAGGTGTCTTCCAGTCGCCAGATCGCGGCCGTCGGGATGCCGGCTGGTGCATTCCGTCCTTGCGTGTCCGTGACGTCCTTCATCGGGGATCCATCAGTGGCCGTCCTCGACCTGCACCAGGTATTGCTGCAGGTAAGGCAATGACGGCAGTTTCGTATATGTCAGCTTGGCCGAATAGTGGTCGTGCATATATAGGGTCAATTCGTCCAGCCGGTGATCGGTGGTGAAGAAACGGATCGGATGTCCGGAGAGCAATGCCGGGATCAGGTCCTGTCCACCGGTATAGGCGTGCAATTGTTGCAGGTTGTCCGGCAGGAGTCCCATGACACCGACATGATAGATATGCAGGGCGCAGCGGCCGCCCGGCGGCGAGGCGGGATCGTACAGATACCGGTCCGGAAAACCTTCCGGCGCGCCCCACACCACGGCGAATTCCTGCGAAGCGAGCGCGCAGACTCTGTCTCGTACTGTGTGGCCGATGCGCGCCTGGAGTGCGTGGACACGGAAGAAATCGTAGGCATTCAGGGATATCCAGGCCAGCAACGCCGTGCCGATACAGATCGCCGCCAGCCGTAGCCGCGTGCCCTGGCCATGGTCCAACAAGGCCAGCACCGCGATGGCGGCCAGCGGTGCGGGGAACACGTGCGGCACGCCGGGACGGCCCAAGAGCAGCATCGCCAGCATGCAGCCGAGCAGGCACAGTATCCCCGCGATCGCCACCCATCGCTGCCGCGCGAGCACCAGGGCCAAGAGCGCGATCAAGGCCATGAAGTAGACCGGCGGCCAGCTGAAAGGGGCCGCGCTGGCCGGGAACCGGGCCAGGTTCAAGCCAAGGCGTTCCCCCGGCGACAGATGTTGCAAGAGGTAACCGAGCGACTGGCTGTTGTAAACCTTGTCGTCGAGAAAGAACCAGTCGCCCAGCATCTCCATGTCGTTGTGGCTCATGCCGACGGGCTGCAGGAGCTCGGGATGCCGGCCGAAATATCCGTGCAGGCCGTAGTCGGTGAATGGCCGGCGTAGCACGTTCATCTCGCGGAACTGTTGCCACTGCGGGCCGGAATAATACTCGTGGTCGAGCAGCTTGCTGGCGCCGGCCAGGGCTGCTACCGCGACCAACACCGCGAGAAGCGGGCGGAACCCCGGAGTGCCGGACTGCCGATACAGCCGCCATCCCAGGAACGGCGCCGCCACCACGCAGACCAACAGGCATTCCTGCAGGCGGATCCACGAAGCTACCAGCAACAGCACGACGGTGGCGACCGCCACCGGCCAGTCGCGACGGCTCTCGAGAGTGCAGGCCAGGGCCAGCCCCGCGACCGCAGCAAAGCCGGCGGTGATGGAGAACTGCGGTTCCAGCAATGCGTGCGCGAACATCGCCAGCAGCACGCCCGCCGCGAGGATGCCCGGCACCTGTCTGCGCAGCAGCGCCCAGGCGACGGCGGCGGCGGATGCCAGCGTCGCCG
Organism: Gammaproteobacteria bacterium; assembly: GCA_036271575.1. Taxonomy (GTDB): domain Bacteria; phylum Pseudomonadota; class Gammaproteobacteria; order Natronospirales; family REEB76; genus DASUBN01. The sequence continues at coordinate 13,079 of DATBAJ010000017.1, read as the reverse complement.
CATAGGCGATCAAGGTGTAGCCCTGGATGCCGAAAGGTGCGCGCGCCCACATGGCGAGCCAGCCCCAGATCACGTTCGAGTAGACGATGCCAGGTGAGGGCTGGGCGGCGAGTCCATAGCCACCGGCCACCATGGCCATGTGGATGTCGTCGTTCGCATCCCAGAACTTGTCGCCGTACAGCAGGATCAGCAGCACGGCGACCAGCACCGCCGCATAGGGCAGGTATCTGCGCGCCCACTCTCCCGGCCCGAAACCGCGCAGGGAACCCAAGCCACGCAATATCTCGGGTGTGAACACGCTTGCAGACTCCGTCGGGACCTTGCATGCCGGCTGGGAGAGATGACTTCGCCGCGGGGCCGCCGCAGCGCAGCGGCATTATACCCGCCGGCTCATCACCAGCCGATGCTGCGCCCGCCATCCACCGCGAGTATCTGCCCGGTCACGTAGTCCGCGTCCCGCACCAGATACAGGATCGCGCCGGAGATGTCCTCCGGTGAGCCTTTGCGCTTCAGGGCCGTGCCCTCGAGGATGGATTTCTTGGTGGCAGCGTCCAGCCCCGCGTCCGGCCACAGCACCGGCCCCGGCGCGATGCCGTTGACGCGTATCTCCGGCCCCAGTTCCCGCGCCAGGGACAGTGTCAGCATCACCAGGCCCGCCTTGGCGGCGCAGTACACCGTATGCTCCTTGAGCGGTCGGTAGGCATGGATGTCCACCATGTTCACGATGCTGCCGTGGTTCTTCTTCAGGTGCACCGCCGCCGCCTGGGCCAGGAAGAACGGCGCCTTCAGGTTGCTCGCCATCAACTCGTCCCAGTCGTCCTCGCTGACGTTGCCGAGGGGCGTGGCGTGGAAGCTCGAGGCATTGTTGATGAGTACATCCAAGCCGTCCCATTGCAAGGCCGCCTTCACCAGCGACTCCAGTCCCTGGGTGTTGGCGAGATCCGCCTGGGCGATGGCCGCGGAATCGGGGCGCGACTTGTTGAACTCAGCCGCGAGCGCCGCAGCTTCGGCTTCCGACTTGTTGTAGTGCAAGAGCAGGTTCATGCCTTCCGCATGCAGCGCGCGTGCGGTGGCCGCGCCCAGGCGTTTGGCGGCGCCGGTGATGAGCGCGGTGCGGCCGGCAAGCTTCGCGGCGTTCTTCATGGCGTCACCCGCAGCAGGTAGGCACGGTTGGAGCCGCCCAGGGCCAGCGGTGTCGCCGTGAGCTTGGCGCCGAAATGGGTCTCGAAGTAGATCGTCAGCAAGCCGATGCGTCCTTCGTCGGAAAGCAGCTTGAATTGCTGGCCATCACGCAGTGCCTCGATGAGAGACTTGCCGTGGGTGTAGCCATATAACTTGTCCAGGGTTCCGGGCAGCAAGGACAAGGTGTTGATGAAATACAGCTGCAGATCGCATTCTCTCCCGGAGGGTGACATCGGACGGTACAGCTGGCGCTCATTGAGCGCAGGGACCCCCCACACTACCAGCAGTTCGTCCTTCGGCAGCGTACAGGCCGTCTGGACATGCTCGACCGCATGCACCGATTCACGGTAAGTGGCATTGGCGATCCGCCAGGTCGTCATCAAGGCGAACAGGAACAGCGCCGCTCCTGCCACCGGGAGCAACAGGCGGAACCGCCATCCCACTCCGATCAAGGCGAACGCGCCCAAGGCGGCTTCCGCGGGCATGTAGATGTGCACGATGCCCGGCCTGCCCCAGACCCAGAAGAACAGCGCCACGCCCACGAACAAAAGCGACGCGAGCACCGGCGCTCTGAGGCCTCTTCCGCCGATGATCGCCAACAACAGCAACAGCAGCGGCGCGCAGGTGCTCAGCTGTCCGAATGGCCGTAATGCCTCCGGCCAGCGATGCAGGTTGAAGTCGACACGCTGATCTGCGGTGACCTTGTCGATCAGGGGTTGCAGGCGGGCGGGGGTGAAGAACCCGGTATCCAGGAAAGCGCGCTGGTCTATCACGCGCAGGTCGTTCACCGACACGCCGCTGCCGGCCAGCTGCTCCCGGTTTGCAGAGTAATACTGGGTCAGGTCGTAGTCACTGAACGGACGGCGCAGCGCGTTCATCTCGCGGAAGGTGTCCCAGCGTTCGCCCGAGTAATAGGCCCGGTTCGCCACGCTGGATGCGCCGATGGCCAGCAGCGTGATGGCCAGCGCCGCCGCTGCACGCCGGCGCAGCTGCCGGTCGGTCTCGCCCTGCCAACGCACCGCGCAGAACGGCACCGCCAGCAGCACCACGAATGCGCACTCGTCGAGCCGTATCAGGGCCGACAGCAGCAACAGCACCGCAACCGCGGGCCATAGCCATGGACCATCCTCCCGCCGCGCGGTCAGCAGCAACGCGATCCCGGCCACCGCGAGGTAGCCCGCCGTGATGGTGAACTGCATGTTCATCAGGGCCGGCGCGAACATCATCACGATGAGCGCCGCCCCGGCCCAGGCCGGCGCCGTCGAACGGTACAGGGCCAAGCAGAGCATGAGACACGACAGCACCATCGCCGCATAGGCACCCACGGAGTAGCCCTGTATGCCCGCCACGCCGAGGTGCATCACCATCCAGCCCCAGATCACGTTCGAATACGCGATGCCCGGCGAAGGCGTATCGGTCATGCCATAGCCGTGGGCGATCATCGCCATGTGGCCGTCATCGTTGGTGGCCCAGAACTTATCGCCGAACAGGAGCACCGCCGCCACTGCCGCCAGCGCGACCAGGTAAGGCACCGCTCTCGCCAGCCGGCCCGCGAAGCGCGCCTGCAGCGCGCGCGCCGTGGCGACACCGGTCGTAAGCGCGGTGCGGCCGGGGAGCTTTAAGGTATTCTTCATGGCGGGTCTTTCTTGCGGATTCCCTTCGAGGCCCTTCATTAGAGCAGAAATCCTTGTCGCCCATCAGCCGGACTTCCGCCGAACTCCCTGAGCCCGCGCCGGATGCGCTGGCCCACAGCCGCCGCGTGGCCGGGCACATCCGCGAGGCGATACAGGCGGCGGGCGGCGCCATACCCTTCAGCCGCTACATGGACCTGGCGCTGTATGCACCGGGCTTGGGCTATTACAGCGCCGGCGCCCGCAAGTTCGGCGCCGCCGGCGACTTCATCACCGCGCCGGAACTCTCGCCGCTCTTCTCCCGTTGCCTCGCGCGCCAATGCGCCGAGGTGCTGGCCGAAGTGAAGCAGGCTTCCATCCTCGAGCTCGGCGCGGGCTCCGGCGTCATGGCCGCGGACATGCTGCTGGAGCTGCAGGCCCTGGGCCGGCTCCCGGCGGAGTACCTGATCCTGGAAGTGAGTGGTGAGCTCAGGGAGCGCCAGCGGCAGACCCTGGCGGCCAAAGCCACGGCCCTGGCTTCGCGGGTGCGCTGGCTGGATGCCTTGCCGGAGAGATTCTCCGGCGTCATCGTCGGCAATGAAGTGCTGGACGCGCTGCCGGTGGAGCGCTTCCTCAAGCGTCCCGGTGGCTTCGACGAATATTGCGTGCGCGCCGAAGGCGAGAGTCTAGCCTGGAGCACGCGCGCCGCCGGTGAACAGTTGGCGGCGACGCTCGCCGCCTTCGAGACCACGCTGCCGGAACCACTCAAGCCGGGCTACGTCTCCGAATTCAACTTGGGCTTGATGCCATTGGTATCCAGCCTTGCAGCGACGCTCAAGCAGGGCGCGCTGCTGCTGCTGGACTATGGCTATCCCCGCGCCGCCTATTATCACCACGAACGCAGCATGGGCACGCTCATGTGCCATTACCGGCAGCGGGCCCATGACGATCCCTTCCTCTATCCGGGTCTGCAGGACATCACCGCCCACGTGGATTTCACGGCGGTGGCGGAAGCGGGCACCTCATCGGGATTGGACTTGGCGGGCTATACCACCCAGGCGCACTTCCTCATGGCGCTGGGCGTCGCGGGCTTAGCCGGGGCTGATATGAGAGCTGCGCAGCAGGTGAAGCTGCTCACGCTCCCTGAGGAGATGGGCGAGCGTTTCAAGGCCATCGGCTTCAGTAAGGGCATCGAGACCGCATTGAGCGGTTTTACACTCCGGGATCTGAGTCGCCAGCTTTAGTTGCGTCCCGTGACGGCGCGTACAGCATCCAGACGTTTCTTCTTCAATTGTTCGCCGATCTCGGCGCCCTTGAGGTTCGCCGTATCCAGCGATTCGGTGGTCACGGCGCGCGCCGCGGCGAAGGCGCGGCGGATGTAGTCGGCTTGCGGGAAGGGCGTGTCCTCGAGACCGGTGCGGCCCCGGTGATCCGCCTCGCAAGCCAGCAGGAAGAGTTCGAAGCGTTCCGGCCGGCGGAAGGCATCCACGCTCTCCAAGAGTTTCAGCAGCGTGTCGGAGCGGATCTCCTCGGCCTTGTGCACCAGGCCGTGCTGCCTGGCCACGATCACCGCCAGTTCCTTGAACTCCTTCGGCGTCTTCAGGCGCTCGCACAGGGCTTCCACGAGCTTCACACTGCGCTCTTCGTGGCCGTAGTGATGCGGCAGGATGTCTTGGGGCGTGGTGCCCTTGCCCAAGTCGTGGGTCAGGGCTGCGTAACGCACCATCGGCTCCTTCGAGAGCTGCGCCGCCTGATCCAATACCATCATCACGTGCACGCCGGTGTCGATCTCCGGATGCCACTTGGCCGGCTGCGGCACGCCCCACAGGCGCGCCAGTTCCGGGAACACTTTGGCAAGTGCGCCGCATTCCCGCAGCACCTCGAAATACACCGAAGGGCGCTCACAGTTCAGCGCCTTCAGGGTCTCCTGCCAGACCCGCTCCGGCACCAGTGCGTCCACCTCGCCGCTCTCCACCATGCCGCGCATCAGCGCCAAGGTCTCCGGCGCCATCGTGAACCCCAGGGGCGCGAAGCGCGCGGCGAAGCGCGCGGCGCGCAGCACCCGCACCGGGTCTTCCGAGAAAGCCGGTGAGACGTGGCGCAGGGTCTTTGCTTTCAGGTCCGCGACGCCGCCATACGGGTCCACCTGTACACCGTGCTCGTCCTCGGCGATGGCGTTGATGGTCAGGTCGCGGCGCCGCAGGTCATCTTCCAGCGTCACGTCCGCCGCGGCCACGAACTCGAAGCCGTGATAGCCCTTCGCGGTCTTGCGCTCGGTGCGGGCCAGCGCGTGCTCTTCCTTGGTATCAGGATGCAGGAACACCGGGAAGTCCTTGCCCACGGAGCGGTAGCCGAGTGCCGTGAGTTCGGCAGGCGTGGCGCCCACCACCACCCAGTCCCGTTCCGTCACGGGCAGTCCCAGCAAGCGGTCCCGGACCGCGCCGCCCACGAGATATGTCTTCATCTATCCATCTTAACAGCGAGCCTGCTTATACTGGAGCATCCTCCGACGCCCAAGGACCGGCATGAACCCGCTGAACCCCTATATCTTCTTCGACGGCGACTGTGAAGAGGCCATGCACTTCTACGAGCGCGTGTTCAAGGTGAAGCTCGAGATGGTCATGTACGAGTCCGAGGCGCCCGGCGCCAAGCCCGGCCTCAAGGGCAAGAAGTCCCCGGTGATACATGCGCGTCTGCCTCTCTACGGCGGCGCGCTCATGGCCTCGGACTGGGTCGCTGACCGGCCCTTCGAGCGCAAGCAGGGGTTCTATGTCTCGCTCATCTGCCCGGACCGCAAGGAAGCGAAGCGCATCTTCGACGCCTTCGCCGATGGCGGGCAGGTGAACATGCCCTTTGAGAAGACTTTCTGGGCTGAGGGTTTCGGCATGGTGATCGACCGCTACGGCACGCCGTGGATGGTCAACGGTCCCGAGAAGAAGGTGGAGGATCTGCTTCGCGCCTGAAGCGGCGCGCCGGATTCAGTGCGGCTTGAGCTTGATGACCTTGGCCATCACCACGGTCGCCGCCGCCGGCACCGCCACGTCCGCCGTCACCCGGCCGATGCGGTCCGAGAGCCGCTGCGGCTTGCCGTTCAGGCGCCAGTCGAACATCACCGTGTGCGTCATGACCCGCTGCACGTAGTGGCGCGTCTCGGTGTAGGGGATGGTGTCGATCCACACGTCCGCCGACAAGGCGCCCGAATCCGGCCGCCAGTCCTTGACCCGTTCCTCGCCCGCGTTATACGCGGCGGTGGCCAGCGGCTCGCTGCCCGAGAAATGCTGCAGCAGCGTGCTCAGGTAATTGCTGCCCACCGTCAGGTTGGTGTTGGGATCGAGCAGCGCCCGCGGGCCGTCGAGCGTCAAGCCGATGCGGGCGCTCACCTTCTTGCCCGTGTCCGGCATGAGCTGCATCAGTCCCATCGCGCCCACGTGCGACACCGCGTTCGGCCGGAACACGCTCTCCTGGCGGATGAGTCCATAGATCCACGAGAGGTCCAGTGCCAGGTGCTTCGCCGCCGGAGCGAGCGTGTCCTGGAAGGCGATCGGATAGATGAGCGAGAGGTCCTGCCAACAACCGCCGGAGGTGAGGGTCGGGATCACCCGCGCGTACCAGCCCCAGCGCTGCGCCATCAGCGCCGCCTGGCAGCGGGAGGCGCTTGAAAGGTTGCGCGTGGACAGGGCCCATTCCGCATCCGCCTGCGGATAGAGCCCGGCGTACACCAGTTCCCGGGCGCGCAGGAAACCGGGTTGCGCCTCGAGCCGGCCGATCACGCCGTCGGCAGGCCGGCTCGCCTGTTCCACGATGCGGTAATCGAGATCCAGGCGGTCGGCAGACAGGAAGCCGTAGTAGTCCGGGGTCTTGGCGAGCTGCCGGTACAGCGCGTGTGCCGCGTTCTTCTGTCCCAGTTGTTCCAGGGCACGCGCCTGCCAGTAGCGCCACTCGGTCTCGCGGTTCTGCCGGCCCAGCGCCTGGATGTCCTTCAGCGCTTCGGTCCAGTTGCCGGCGCGCAGTGCCAGGCGCGCGCGCCATTCCGGTATCTGCGGATCCACCGAGTCGTGCACGCTCTTGAGATCGGTGAGCGCGTCCGGCGTGAGATGCCAGGCCTGCTGCATGGCGAGCAGGGTGCGCATGTCGCGCGCGTCGTCGTGCTTGAAGTGATAGCGCAGGCTGAGTTCGGTCCAGGCGTGGCGCGCCTGATCCGGATCGTTGCGTGCCAGGAGCTTCACGCCCGAGAGCAGCATCTCCTGGTAGCGCGGCTGGTCCGGCACCTGGATGTCCTTCAACACCAGCGCCGGACTCGCCGCTATCGCGAGCCACTGCTGGGCCCAGCCGCGGTCGGCCGATCCCAGGCTCGGCGTGAGTGCCGCGGCGGTGACGAAGTCGCGGTTGAGCAGCGCGTTCTCCACCCGCTTGCGGCGCATGTCGGCGGTGATGAGGCCGTGGGCGTCGAGATAGTCGAACAGCGGCTGGCACACCGTGAGCGGCACGTTCGGCACCAGCCACAGGCGCTGTGCCGCGGTGGACCAGGAGCCCACGCTGTCGCTGCCCAGCACGTGCGCGCTCACCACGGCGCAGCGCTGCGCCAGCGTCACTTCGTAGCGTTCGTTCGCCAGCACCGCGTCCCAATCCTGGCGCTGCGCCAGCGAGATCACCCATTCCTGGCGCAACTCAGCGGCGATCGGCAGCGCGTGGTTCTGGTCCAGCCACTGCTCCACGAGTTCATCCGGCTGCTTGTCCAGCGTCGCTTCCAGATAGGCATAACGCAGATACGGGAACAGCGGATAGTCCTGCAGCGTCTCGAGATAGGGCGCGAGCGTCACCATGTCGCCGCGCGAAGCGGCGCGCCACGCGATCTTGAAATCGGCGCGTTGCTGCAGCAGCTTCGCGTTGGCATCGAGCACCGCGGGCGCGGCGCTCGTGCTCGCGGGCACGACAGACGGTGTGACATTGGCGTGCGCGTTCTGCGACATACCGTCTGCAAACGCAGACGATGCGCCGACCACTGTGAGCGCAGCCCACAGCACGCGGTTGGATAGACACAACATGTCTAATAGATTACCGCGCGTCGGCGGCCGGAGATATGCTCCCTAGGCTCGCAACGATAATTTTACAAAGGCGTGCAGATGACATTCTCCAGCCTGGATCCCGCCAGCGGCGACAAGCTCAAGGACTACCCCGAGTGGGACGCGACACGTCTGGACAAGGCGCTGGATCTGGCCCAAGCCGCCTTCCCGCGCTGGGCGGCCCTGGAAGTGGGCGAGAGATGTAAATATCTGGCGAAAGTGGCCGAAGTCCTGCGCCAGAAGCGCGATGAATACGCCGAGCTCATGAGCCGGGAGATGGGCAAGGTCACCGCCGAGGCCCGGGCCGAGGTGGAGAAGTGCGCCGCCGCCTGCAAGTACTACGCAGACGAAGCACCGCGGATGCTGGCGGATGAGGTCATCAAGACAGACGCCAAGAAGAGCCTGGTGGCGTTCCAGCCTTTAGGGGCAGTCTTCGCGATCATGCCCTGGAACTTCCCCTTCTGGCAGGTGATCCGCGCCGCCGCTCCGGCGCTGGCCGCCGGCAACGTGCTGGTGCTGAAGCACGCCGACAACGTCCCGGGCTGCGGTCTCGCTCTCGACGAAGCTTTCCAGGCCGCCGGTTTCCCGCCCGGCGTGTTCCAGACGCTCATGATCGGCATCCCTGCCGTGGACCAGGTGATCCGCGACCCCCGCATCCAGGCCGTCACCCTCACCGGCAGCGAGAAAGCCGGCTTGGCGGTCGGCCGGGCCGCCGGCGACACCCTCAAGAAATGCGTGCTCGAGCTCGGTGGTTCGGATGCCTTCGTGGTGCTGGAGGATGCGGACCTCAAGCTCGCCGCCGCCCAAGGTTGCGTGTCCCGCTTCCAGAACGCGGGCCAGAGCTGCATCGCCGCCAAACGCTTCATCCTGGTGGAGAAGGTGGCGGACAAGTTCCTCGAAGCCTTCCGGGCCGAAGTCGCCAAGCTCAAGACCGGCGACCCGCGTGCCGAAGGCACCACCCTCGGTCCCCTGGCGCGGCTCGATCTTCGGGACAAGCTCCACGGTCAGGTGCAGGACGCCCTGGAGCGCGGTGCAAAAGCAGTGCTCGGTTGCCAGAAGCCCGCGGGCAAGGGCGCCTTCTATCCTGCCTCCATCCTCGATGGCATACGTCCCGGCATGCGCGCCTGGAACGAAGAAGTGTTCGGCCCCGTGGCGAGCGTCATCCGGGTCAAGGACGAGACCGAGGCGCTCGAAGTCGCCAACATCACCAGCTTCGGTCTGGGCGGCAGCGTCTGGACCCAGGACCGCAAACGCGGTGAGGCCTTCGCCCGGCGCATGCAATGCGGCTGCGCCTTCGTCAACCGCATGGTCAAGAGCGATCAGCGCCTGCCGTTCGGCGGCGTGAAGCGTTCCGGTCACGGAAGAGAGTTATCGATTCACGGCGTGCACGAGTTCGTCAACATCAAGACGCTAAGCTTGGATTGATGCTCACCAGACCCATCCCATCTAGCGGCGAAGCTCTCCCAGTCATAGGCCTAGGGACTTGGGAAAATTTTGACTTCGCACCCAAGGCGCCGGAGCGCGTGGGCTTGGCCCAGGTGCTCGACGCCTTGTTCACCGGCGGTGGCCGTCTCATCGACACCTCGCCCATGTACGGCAAGGCGGAGGCCCTGGTGGGTTCCCTGCTGATGGAGCGTCGCGAGCCGAAGCCCTTCGTGGCCACCAAGGTCTGGACCACGGGCAAGCGCGAAGGCATCGCGCAGATGGAGCAATCGTTCAAGCTGCTCGGCGTCGCGCAACTCGATCTCATGCAGGTGCACAACCTGGTGGATTGGCAGAGCCATCTCGAGACGCTCAAGGGCTGGAAGGCGGAAGGCCGGGTGCGCTATCTCGGCATCACCCATTACACCGACAGCGCCCACGACGAACTCGAGAAAGTGATGCGCGCCGCCGATTGGGATTTCGTGCAGTTGAACTATTCGCTGGAGGACCGGGCGGCGGAGGCGCGGCTCCTGCCGCTGGCGGCGGAGAAGGGCATGGCCGTGATCGTGAACCGGCCCTTCGGCGGCGGCGGACTGATCCGGAAGTTAAGGAGCAAGCCCCTGCCTGAGTGGGCCGGCGGTGCCGGCTGCAGCAGTTGGGCGGCACTGCTCCTGAAGTTCATCCTCGCCAACCCCGCGGTCACCTGCGTCATCCCCGGCACCGGCGAGCCGAAGCACATGCAGGAGATACTGGAAGCGGGTGTCGGCAGCCTGCCGGACGAGGCCACGCTCAAGCACATGCGTGCTTTGGCTAAGTCCTGAGGCCGCTTGATGCTAGGCGAGTGATCCCGAAGCGAGAGACCCGTTTCGGCTAGGTCTGAATATCTGCGTCCACACCAGTGCACCTAGCCAACACAATGGGATCCCTTCCGCCACCAGCGTGATGGCATTCCAGCCGTTCCCGATCTGCCAGCTGTGCATCGTGCCGAGGGTGCTCAAAGCCATGCCCAGCATCCCCAGCACCACCGCATGCGCCACCGGCCGGGTCGGCGCGAGACGCGCCGTCACATAGCCGCCCACCAGCGTGTAGACCGTGCAATAGAAGATCACGACACCCAGGGAGACGAGGGCATAGGGATGGTGTGCATCCGGTGACGGCAAGAGATGCATCGTCACCAGCAGTGCGTCCGTGAGCACGCAGAGCAACACGATGGTCAGAAGGCCCGCCGCCACGGCGCCGATGCTGCGCAGGATGTTCATGGTTCTTCTACCTTCCTTGGTTAATTCGGCCCACGGCTTCAGAGAGCCGCGCTTCCACATCTATATAGCATTGGACCTATCCGGCACGCTGGGATAGGCATCACACGCTCTCTACGCCTTAGTTGTCTTAATCAAGACAGAGAATGTGAAATTGAGACGAGAGATTTTGCTGGCTAGGCGTCCTCGCGCCCGGCAGCCTGCCCTTCCGCGACGTTAGGCCATCCTGGCCGTCACAACGCCAGAGGACAAAAGACCCGTTCCAGCGATTACGACCATAAAAAAGGGGGCTGCCTAAGCAGCCCCCTTTATTCATCCAGCCAAGGATGTTCTCTGGTCTTTTTTTACTTCGTCGCGGCAGCCGGAGCGGCCGAAGCATCAGCCTTCTTGTATTCGAAAGTCTTGGAAGTCAGCACGGTGCCGGAAGCGTCCACCACTTCCACCTTCCAGGTGCCGAGCTTGGACGGATCCAGGGTCTTGCTGGTGTTGGTGCGATAACGGCCGGAGGTCGGGGTCTGCTTGACCTCGGCCTGGGTCACGTCGTTGTAGCTCCAGCGGAAGGTCACTTCCTGGCCCTGCAGGTTCACGAGCACCGCGTAGAAGAAGATGCGGGTCTGGTCGTTGCTTAAGGTGTCCAGGTTGTCCTTCGGCTCGTGGTTCTCCACGGCGGAGGTGAACTGCGCTTTCTGCACTGAACCGTTGCTGGCCTTCGCCGGGGCGGCGGCCTTGGACATGGCGGCGGCGGTGCTGGCGGCAGCAGCCGGAGCGGCAGTGCCGGCGGCGGGTGCGTCGGCGGCGAACGCGGAACCGGCGAGGGCGAAGAGGCCGGCGGCCAAGAGCAGCTTGTTGATCTTGTACATATGCAAATCTCCCTGCAGAAATTTTAAGGAATGTGAGGAAATCGTGGGAAGCCCCGCCGCTGAGTATATATGTATGTACCTGCGGCGCCGCATGGCGAGACGCACCATACATAATGCGGAGATACCCGATGCAGAAGCGCCCGGCGCTACTGGGGCTTTGCCTGTTGCTGTCATGGAAGGCGGCGTTCGCGACTCCGGTGTTCCCGCTGCCCGCGCTCACCGCCGCGCCGCCACAAGTCGCGACCTCAGTACCGCCCGCTGCCGCATCCAAGACTGCGCCACCGGCTGCCGCCACCTCCACCCAAGCGCCGCCGGCCGCAGCTCCACCCAAACCACCGCCGCCGAACGGTCCCAGGTATTCCTACGTGCAGGCCGCGCTGTTTCTGGCGCAGCCCTACGGCAAGGAAGACGTCGGCCATGGCGAGGAGCTCGACGTCAGCTACGCCCTGACCCCGCAGGCTTTCCTGGTGGGGGAGTTCGACCGCACCAGCCACACCGCCTTCGCCACGCGCCGGTACGACGTCGGCCTTGGCCTCGACACCGTCGGCACCTGGGGCCATAGCTATTTCATGGAGTTGCTCTGGACAGGCGCCAGCACTGATCCGATCTCCTTGCCCGGTTCCGCGGCGCACGGATGGGCGGTGGAGACGGGCGTGCGCGTGGTCCCGGTGCAGGACGTGGAGCTGTACGCGTGGGTGCGGCATGACGAGAACGACGACTTCCCCGGCCACACCTCCGGGCGCGCGGGTTTCTTCTACCACCTGTTCCACACTCAATGGATACTCGGCGTGAGCATCGGCGCCGATGCGGAAGAGAACACCTATCTCCTCTCCCTAAAATGGTCTTACTAGCTAGAAGCTACTACGCTCGGCATAACTTTGTTGCACTTCGGATTCGCAATCGGTCATGCACATCAGAGTGCCCGCGTCGCTGCGCATCCGGCTCCGCTTGCGGCCCAGGTCGCACATCCATGTGCTCCCGTTCGCCGCATGCGGCGAACCCCTCTTGCTCACCTCGTGCGCCTCGTTCTGCCGTCGCTCGTGACGCTTCTAGCGGGTTTTCCTGCAGGCCATAAAAAGAAGAAGGGCGCCTGTCGGCGCCCTTCTTGGTCACTTCTGGAACGGGGATCAACCCCCCAAAGAAGCGTAAAACATCTGATCTCCGCGGCGGACCGTTAGGAAGAGTTGTCCCGCCTTATCGGCCGCTTTCGCCGCCTTGCGGAAATCCGCCACGCTCTTGACGGGCTGCTGGGCCACCGCCACCACCACGTCGCCGGCGCGCAGGCCCGCCTGGGCCGCATCGCTGTCCGGGTCCACGCCGGTGACGAGCACGCCCTGCACCTGGCCGAACAGCGGCGAGCTCTTGTCGAGGTCGGCGACCGCCAGGCCATGCATGTCCGCCTCGCCTTCGGCGGCAGCTTCGTCACCCGTGTCCTTGCCGATGGTGGCCTTCACGGTCATGGGCTTGCCGTCGCGCAGCACGCCCAAGCTCACCTGGCTGCCCACGCGCATCAGGCCGATGGCGTTATGCAGCGCGGTGTTGGTGTCCACCGGGTTGCCGTCGATGCTGGTGATCACGTCGCCGAGCTTGATGCCGGCCTTAGCCGCACCCGAGTCCGGCTGCACCTGGGTCACCACCACGCCGTTCTGTTGGGCAATCTTCAGGCCCTTGGCGATCTCAGGCGTC
>DATBAJ010000016.1:0-20721 GCA_036271575.1 Gammaproteobacteria bacterium | reverse complement strand
ATAGTACTAATATCATCCTCCCGCCAGCACATCCGAGGAAGCCGCCATGAAGACCTTCATGCTTGCCGTGTCGCTGTTGTTGCTCGCCGGCTGCTTCGGCCCGCGGCGCGCCTTCGAGCAGGATCCCGCTGGCTTTGGCCTGTATGTAGCCAGCACCAACATCGCCTCGAATTCCGACCTCGTGGTGCAGCAGGAAGGCACCGGCAAGGACTTCCGGCTCAAGAATATGCACAGCAGCAGCAGCGGCGATACCGCGTACATCATGATTGCGCTGCCCCCGGGCCGTTACCACCTCGAGCTCTACAGTCCGGATGGCGTGGGCAGCTATCCCGTCGCCACCGACAACGGCTGGTTCGAGGTGCAGGCCAACTGCTACAACTACGGCGGCTACTACGAGTTCCAGCAGCAGGGCGCCAACGGCCTGCCCACCTACAAGAACACCACGACGCTGCAGGACATCCAGAATCTGCCGGCTCAGTACAAGGACCCGGCCCAGAGCCACGACATCTGCTCCGCCGACATGGGTCATGCCAGCGAGCGTCTGGCGGCGGCCGATGTGGCCAAGGTGATGCCGAGCCTCTGAACCCTTGGGTTCAGGGCAACACCAGCCACGCCGCATCGCGCTGCCCACCCGCGGTGAAATCTCCAGCGAGCTGATCCATGGCCGACGAAGACCCCTTAGGCCGGGTTATGCTTCGGGCCCATGCCATGACGCGGGCCGGACCATGATCCATCGGGGTAAACCGTGAGCACGGGAGCCAAGGTCGCTCACGCTTGGCGTGTGTCCGCGCTCACTGCCGTCGCCCTGGCGGCGTTCGCGGGCAATTCGCTGCTGTGCCGGTTTGCGCTGCGGGGTGGTCACGCGGATCCCGCCGCTTTCACGCTGATCCGCCTCGCTTCCGGTGCCGCCGCCCTGTTGCTCGTGTTGCACGTCGCCCGCCGTGATACGCGCGTCGGCGGCGACTGGCGCGCCGCGCTGGCCCTGTTCGTGTATGCCATCGCTTTCTCATTTGCCTATGCCACCCTGAGCGCCGGCACCGGCGCCTTGCTGCTGTTCGGTGCGGTGCAGGCCAGCATGTTGCTGGCGGGTTTCCTCAAGGGCGAGCGACCGGGTCCCACCCAGGGTCTCGGCCTCGCGCTCGCAGTGGCGGGTCTGGTGTATCTGGTGCTGCCGGGTGTCGAAGCACCTCAGCCGCTCGGTGCCGCGCTGATGCTCGCTGCCGGCGTGGCCTGGGGCCTGTACTCGCTGCGCGGACGGCGCGCCGGCGATGCCACCGCTGCTACCGCTGGCAATTTCCTGCGCGCGGTGCCGCTCGCCATCGCGGCGACACTGCTGTTCGTGTCGCATCTGGAGGTGGACCCGATAGGATGGGCGCTGGCCCTCGCTTCCGGTGTCATCACCTCCGGGCTGGGCTACGTCGTCTGGTACACGGCGCTCAAGGGCCTGACCGCCACTCGTGCTGCAGTGGTGCAGTTGAGTGTGCCGGTGATCGCGGCCCTGGGCGGAGTAGTGCTGCTGGGCGAAGCGTTCAGTCTGCGCCTTGGGCTGGCGACCTGCGTCATACTCGGGGGTGTGGCGCTGGCGATCGTCGGCAGACAGGCACGGAGTTGAAGATGTGGCAGAAGACCAGGCTATGGCTTGCGATCCTCGGGCTCGCGGCGCTCAGCGTCGCCGGTTTCTGGGGTGTGGACCAGGAGTGGACCCACGCTGGAAACTGGGCCGAGAAGTTCTCCACTTTCATGCAGACCGCCTACGCGGTGCTTAGCATCGTCGCCATCGTGCCGCTGTGGCGGCGCCTCAGTTGGGCGCGCGCGATACTCTACTTGTGGGCCTTCACCCTGGTCATGACCGGCGCCACGGCGCCGGTGATCTGGGCTCACGCGGGCTGGGGGCCGGCCTTGTTCGCCGCCGCCATGACCGGCGCCTGTGCGGGCCTAGTGATCTGGATGGCACCGCTGGCCCCCGCGCAGGGCGTCATGAAGCGCTTGCGCTGGGCGGTGGCGGCACTCGCCGTGGTCTCGGCACTCGGCGTGCTGTGGGTGATCGCGCCGGCGGTGCCGAAATACGCGCCGCTGGTGCTGCATGCCAAGGCGATGGAGGGATTCTGCGAGGGCCTGTCAGCCGGGCTCAACCGCGACCAGCTCACGGCCCTGGCCGAAAAGCAGGGCTACTCAGCGGCAGTGGACCACGACGCGAAAGGCGATCTCCTGAAGCTCACGGATACTCTCTACCCGGACAAGTACTACTGCGAAGCGCGCTTCAAGCCGGACGGCACCATAGCGCAGATGAATTTCACAGCAGGTGCTAAGAACTAACCGCGTAAGTATTCAAAGCACTGCTTGGTCCAGTCGATCTTCTGGCCTGCGGTCGACACCGGCGCTTTCTGCAACGATTCCAGATCCGGGTAGTAGATACTCTTCTTGAGCCGTGACCGGTACTCGTCCAGGTACTTCCTCTTATCCGCCGTACTTCCGCCCCAAGCCGCATTCAGGAAGGCCCAGGCCTGCGTTTCGTTGCCGGCGTATATCAGATCCGTTGCGTAGTACCACATGCCCATCGGCTGCGAAGTCTTCCAGTCGCGACTCGGCGTGAAGAGCGCGGCGCATTTCACGATCTCGCCGGTCCTCGGTGCGTCTGCCCTCATCAGCGATGCATCGGGCCGGAACTTGCCGTCATGGAAACTGAGAAACACCCGTCCGGCCGGGGAGCCGGCAAAACTCGAGGGGAAATAGGCGAAGGCGCTGTAGTCGGCGGTGTCCAGCACCAGTCCCTTCACGTCCGGCCGCCTTACGAACGCGGATTCGTCCGCGTCGAACAGCGGCAGCTCCTGCAGCTCCTTGAACTCAGGCCCAAGCTGGAACACCCGGAAGAAGTAGCAGCAGTGCGCATTGCCGGTCCATTCGGAGACGAGCAGGTCCGGGACGCCGTCGCCCGTCAGGTCATCGCCCACCTTGATCTTCACTGCGTCGGGCGGCTGATCTTCCTCCAGCGGGTAACCGATGGCGAAGCCCCAGCCAGTGCGCGTGTAGATCACCTTGCCGGCCTTGCGGATCTCAAGACCCGAGGGCTCCTTGAAGCGAGGCCCGCTGCAGAAGCGTGAATCGAAGATGCGTATCTCATAATCGCCATACTCCGCATGGCTCTTCATGAGGTCCGGATAGACGAAGATCTCCTGGGCATGCAGGACGGCGGGGCAACCGGCGCTGGCGGCGTGGGAGAAGGAGACGCCGAGGGATAGGAGCAACAGGATCAGCGCGCAGCGCATCAACCTTCCCTCAGGGTCTCGACCGGCGGCGCCTTGAGCACCTTGCGCGTCGCCATGACGCCGCTGAAAGCGACGATGACGGTACCGGCCAATATCCCCAGCACCCAGACCCGCCAATCGGGTGCGTAGGGCAGGTTGAATATCCGCACCGCCAGCGCCCAGGCCACCAGGGTCGCGGCGAGCGCACCCAATAATCCGGACGCGAAACCCAGCGCTGCGTATTCCGCCGCTGCCGCGGCGCGCAGACGCCGCCGCGAGGCGCCGATGGCGCGCAACACCGCCGCTTCGAAGCGCCGCTCGTCGCGGGTGGACTGCACCGCCGCCAACAACACCACCACGCCGGCACCCAGCGTGAACAGGAACACGTACTCCACCGCCAGTGAAGCCTCATCCATGAGTTGGCGCACCTGTTGCATGATGGCGTCGATGTCAAATAGGGTGAGCGACGGCAGTTGCCGGACCAGGTCAGCCAGGATCGGCGTCTTCTCCGGTGGCAGGTACACGCTGGTGATCCAGGTGCCGGCATGGTTCTCCAGGGCGCCGGGAGAAAGGTCCACGAAGAAGTTGGGCTGGAAGGAATCCCAGCGCACCTTGCGGATGCTTGCCACCGTCACCTTGAGCGGCGTGCCGGCCACGTCGAAGTCCAGGGTGTCGCCCACCTTCACGCCCAGGTTGGCGGCGAAACTCTCTTCCAGTGAGGCCAGCGGTTGCTTGGCTTGCGCAGCATCCCACCATTCGCCGGATACGACGCTGTCACCGGCGGGCAGGTCGTAGGACCAGCTCAGGTTCTGCTCCCGTTCCGCCATGCGTTTGCCGCCCTCGCCCTGGAACTGCAGGCCGGCGATGGGCTTGCCGCCGATGGCGGAGAGTCGTGCCCGCACGAAGGGATAGAGGGTGGGCGCTGCGACGCCGTGGTCGGTGAAGAACTTCGTGACCGTGGCCCGCTCATCCGGCTGGATGTTGATGATGAATTCATTGGGCGCATCGTCCGGCAGGCTGGTGCGCCAGCTGTGCAGCAGATCCGTGCGCACCAGCGCCAGCAGCAACAGCACCATGAGGCCGATGCCGAAGGCCACCATCTGGATCACCGCGTCGCGTCTATGACGGTTCAGGTTGGCGAGACCGTAGCGCCAGCCGGCTCCGCCGCGATGCAGGCCCTTGAGCAGGTACAACATCAGGAGTGCGCCCAGGCCCAGCAACAGCACCGTGAGCCCAAGCCCCGCCAGCACCGAGAAGGCCAGTTCCAGGTTACGCACCTGCCAGAGGGTGATGCCGAAGCCCGCAGCGATGGCGGCGCCATAGACCACGAAACCCTTGGCCTGGGGAGGTTCCAGGTCCCGGCGCAACACCCGCGCTGGCGGCGTGTCGCCGAGGCGCATCAAGGGCGGTAGCGCGAACCCCAAGAGCAATATCAGGCCCATGCCCAAGGCGGCGACGGCCGGCGTGAGGGGCGCCGGCGGCAACTGCGAGGGCAGGAGATCTTTCAGCACGGCCACCAGGCCGTACTGTGCGCCATAGCCGATGAGCACCCCGGCGAGGCCGGCACTTAAGCCCAGCCACAGGAGTTCCAGCAACAGCACCGTCTGCACCCGGCGGCGCGTCAGCCCCAGGCATTTCAATACCGCCGCCGCATCGGTGTAGCGGGTCGCGTAACGCCGCGCCGCCAGCACCACTGCCACCGCCGAGATGAGCGCGCTCACCAGCGCGGCGAGCGCGAGGAAGCGCTGCGAGCGCTCGATGGCGTTCACGATCTCCGGCCGGCCGTCGCGCGCATCCTCGACGCGGATGCCCTTGAGCGTGTCGTGCCAGCGGCCGTCCAGCGTGTCGATGGTGTCCGGATTGGCGGCTACCAGCAGTTTGTACTCCACTCGCGCGTTGGCGCTGACCAGGCCGGTGGTCGCGATGTCCTCCTGATCCATGACCAGCTTCGGCTCCAGGGCGGTGAAGCCGAAACCGCCATCCGGCAGATAGGAAACGGCCGCCGCGATGCGCATGGGCGTGTCGCCCACGTTCACCATCTCGCCCACCTTCAAGCCGAGCGCGCCCAGCACCCGCGGCTCGGCCCACAGCGTGCCGCGGGCCGGGATGCCGTCCGCGGGCCGCGCGGCGCCGAAAGCCTCGGCCGCGATACGGGCGCGGCCGCGCAGGGGATAACCCGCGCTCACCGCATGCACGTCCACCAATTGCGTGGCCTGGCCCTTCACCAACACCGTGGGGAAATCCCATACGCTCGCGGTGACGGCGCCGGCGGCGCGCGACTCTTCACCGAGTCTTGCCGGGATGGGCTCGCCGCTCTGCAATACCAGGTCCGCCGCGAGGCTCTCGCCGGATTGCTCCACCACCGCGGTGCGCACCCTGGCGGTAAAGAAACCGACAGCGGAGACCGCTGCCAGGGCCAAGGCCAGAGCCGCGGCCATCACCGTGTATTCCCCGCTCTTCCAGCCGCGGCGGAACTGACGGGTGGAGAGGCGCAGCAGCGTCACGCCAGTCTGCCGGCGTGCAGCGGCAGGATGCGGTCGCAACGCGCCGCCAGTTCCCGTTCGTGGGTGACCAGCACCAGCGTGGCGTGGCGCTCGGCGTTGAGCTTGAACAGGAGGTCCACGATCACTTTGCCGGTGACCGCGTCCAGGTTGCCGGTGGGCTCGTCGGCGAACAGCAGGGCCGGATGGGTCGCGTAAGCGCGGGCGATGGCGACCCGTTGTTGCTCGCCGCCTGAGAGTTTCTGCGGGTAATAGTTGGCGCGTGCCGCGAGACCCACCGCGGCCAGCACAGCGCGTGCCGTCTCGTCTGCATCGGCACTGTCTCCCAGCTCCAGCGGCAGCATCACGTTCTCCAGGGCGGTGAGTCCCGGCAGGAGATGAAACGACTGGAATACGAAGCCGATCTCGCGGGCACGGCGCAGCGCGCGTGCATCCTCGTCGAGCGCGCTGAACGGCTCCCCATCCAGCCGGACTTCGCCCTGGCTCGGCACGTCCAAGCCCGCCAGCAGGCCCAGCAGGGTGGATTTGCCGGAGCCGGAGGGGCCGACGATGGCCACCGATTCGCCGCGCCGGATGCGCAAGCTCACGTCGTCGAGGATGGTTAACACACCGTCGGGGCTGATAACCTGTTTGCTGAGGTGCTCGGCACTGAGCAGCACTTGCGCATCGGAGACCTGGGACATGATGAGACGTATCCTTCTTGTATCGTTCCTATGCCTCGCAGCTTTGACAGCCGGTGGGGCGGGCGCAACGGCTGCGGCTTCGCCACGGGTGATCCTGGTGATGGGCGACAGCCTGAGCGCCGCCTACGGCCTGCGTTCGCCCGACCTGGGTTGGGTGACGCTGCTCCAGGCCCGGCTCAAGGCCCGGGGCTATGACTATACCGTGGTCAATGCCAGCGTCAGTGGCGAGACCAGCGCCGGAGGGCTGACCCGTTTCCCGCAGGCCTTCGCCAATGCCAAGCCCGGCATCGTGATCCTGGAATTGGGCGCTAACGACGGCTTGCGCGGCCTGCCGGTGAACGCGATGCAGGCCAACTTGGGACAGATGCTCAGCCTCGCGCAGCAGGGCGGCGCCCGCCCCTTGCTGGTGTCCATGCTGCTGCCGCCCAACTATGGCAAGCCCTATGTGCAGAGTTTCACCGCGGCCTATCCGGCGCTGGCGAAGCGCTACGAGGTGCCGCTCGCGCCCTTCATCCTCAAGGGCGTGGCGGAGCACCGGGAACTCATGCAGGCGGACGGTGTGCATCCCCTCGCCCAGGCCGAGCCCCAGGTGCTGGACAACATCTGGCCAAGCCTCGAGCCGCTGCTGCACAGATCCGGCAAATGAAATGAGCGGTACCAGCCGTTAGACTGGCGCAGCCATGTCCAAGTCTTCGACGCAGTTCCTCCCCAAGTCCGCGGTCCACGGTGGCATGGCCGTGGTGGGCTTGTTGGCGTTCGGCGCCGGCCTGTGGCTGGTGCGCGCCCTGCGCCCCTGGGGCGGGACCTGGCAGCCCTGCCTCCTGTTGCTGCTCTGGACCGGAGCACTGCTGCTCGGCGCGGATCTCATCTGGAACGGCGTGCATCGGCGCGCCAGCACCGGCCTGGATCGCCGCCATCATGATCCGTCCGTCGGGCGCACTGCGGTCAAGTTCCTCGGTCTCCTGGGCAGCCTCGCTTTCATCGCGCTGGGCTACCTGATGTTCCCCACGTACAGCGACCCGCTGTACCTGCCGTTCTTCTCCATGCTGCCGGCGCTGCTGTCGCTGTGGCTCGTCGCCGCGCTGCCGTATCTCTATCTCGTGGACCGGCGCATGCGGGAACCCCAGGACGGCTATTGGCAGATGGGGAAACTGCTGCTGTTCCGGTGGCGCGAGGTGGACCGGCGCATCCTCGGCCAGCATCTGCTGGCATGGCTCGTGAAAGGTTTCTTCCTGCCGCTCATGTTCGGCTACATGAGCCAGGACATGGCGCGGCTCCTGGACTACGACGCCGGCGCCGCCGGCGGCAAGCCCATCTTCGACGCCGCCTATGCCGGCATGTATTTCATGGATGTGACCCTGGTGTCCGTGGGTTATCTCGCCACCCTGCGCCTCACCGACACCCATATCCGCAGCACGGAACCCACGCTGCTCGGCTGGGCGGTGGCGCTCGCCTGCTATCAGCCGTTCTGGGGTTTCGTCTCGGGGCAGTACCTGGCCTATCGCACCGACTACGACTGGCAGCGATGGCTCGCGTCCGCGCCGGCAGTGAGCGCCGTGTGGGGCGGTGCGATCCTGTTGCTCACGGCGTTCTATCTGTGGGCGACCTTGTCTTTCGCCGCGCGCTTCTCCAACCTCACGCATCGCGGCATCATCACCAACGGACCCTATCGCTTCACGAAGCATCCGGCCTATCTCGCCAAGAACCTCTCCTGGTGGCTGATCGCGGTGCCCTTCCTCGCCCAAGGTGGGGCCTGGGACGGCGCGCTGCGCTGCCTGATGCTGCTGGGCGTGAACCTGATCTACTGGTTGCGCGCCCGCACCGAGGAGCGGCATCTGTCGGCGGATCCGGTCTATGTGCGCTATGCGATGTGGATGGAGGACCACGGCTGCTTGCGTTACCTTACGCGACTGCCGGGCCTGGGCTGGCTTCGCTACCGGGTATCTCCAACATGACGCCACGCTTCCTCGCACTCGGCATCTACGCTGCCGGCATCCTGTTCTGCTTCAGCCCCTGGGCTTCGCCAGGCATCGCGCTGGGCTTGGGGCTGGCTTTCGCGCTGTTGCTGGACAATCCCTACCGCGACAGTGGTGCCGCCTACGTCAAGTTGTTGCTTCAGGCCAGCGTGGTGTTGCTGGGCTTCGGCGTGGACCTGGAAGCGGTACTGCGGGTGGGCGCGCACGGCCTCTTGTTCGCCGCCGTGAGCATCTTCGCCACTTTCACCCTGGGCTATTGGCTGGCGAAACTCCTGGGGATAAACCGCAAGACTTCGCTCCTCATCTCCGCCGGTACCGCCATCTGTGGCGGCTCCGCCATCGCCGCCGTGGGCAGCGCGGTGGACGCGGATCGGAGCGAGATGTCCGTGGCCATGGGCACCGTTTTCCTGCTGAACGCGGTGGCACTGTTCCTGTTCCCGTTCCTGGGTCACGTGCTGGGCTTGACCCAGGGCCAGTTCGGTACCTGGGCCGGCATCGCCATCCACGACGTCTCGTCTGTCACCGGTGCCGCTTCCGCCTATGGCGACCAGGCGCTGCAGGTCGCCACCATCGTGAAGCTGTCGCGGGTGTTGTGGATATTGCCGGTGACTTTCGCGGCGGCGACTCTGTTCCCGCGGCCCGGCAAGCAGCGGGCGCGGTTGAGCGTGCCCTGGTTCATCCTGGGGTTCCTGCTGGCCTCGGCGCTGGGGAGTTTCGTGCCGGCGCTGCACCCGGCGGTGCCCTGGCTCGCGCGCATCGCCAAGATCGGCTTCGCCGCCACGCTGTTCTGCATCGGCGCGAGCCTGTCGCGGGCGGCCATCAAGCAGGTGGGTTACAAGCCCTTGGTGCAGGGGCTCTGCCTCTGGCTGTTCATCAGCTGCGCCGCATTGCTTACGGTCTTGGATTTGGGTCGCTAGACTCAGAACACGAAATCGAAGAACAATTCCAAATAACTGCCGTCATAACTGCACTTGTCGAGGCAAGTGGAGGCGGCGCGATAGCGGGCGTAGGTATAGCGCAGGCCCATGAAACGGTACTGGTATTCCAGGGTAGGGCCGATCGCATCATGGAAGGCGATGTCCGGCGAGCCGTTGTTGGGGTTGAACTTGGGATTGGCCTGGTAGGTCAGTCCGAATCCAAAATGCTGCCGGCCGTGGGTGTCTATCAGCAACAGGTCCACCGGATAGCGGGTGAAGTTGATGCTGGTGCTGAAGCCGGTGCTGAAACCGGTCTGCTGGCCGACCGCGCCCTTGAAGCTCCAGGATGAATCGTCGAAGTTATCCAGCAGGCCCACGCCCAAGTACAGGCCGGTGCCTGCATACACGGTGCTGTGGCCGCCGATGATGTAGTGGCGGGTGGCGAGGCGATCACCGCCGAAGGCGATGCCCAGATCCAGGGCAGGGTGCACCGTTCCCGGTTGCCAGTCGTCGTCGTCCGCCAGGACGGCAGGCGAGACGAGGCAGAGCATGAGCGCGAAGCCGGCGAGTATCCCCTTCATGGGGGTCATCCTACCGAGGGTCTCAGGCTCCTGTCACCTGGGCAGCCCAGTCGATGATGTGCTTGACCCGCGGCGTCACCAGCGCCAGCGCTTCTTTCATGTCCACCCAGCGATACTCCATGTGCTCGTGGATGCCGGTCAGGGGATTGGCGCTGAGCGCCACGTCCTCGCGCTGGGTGCGGGCGATGTAGTAACGGGCCACCTTGCCGCGCGCGTAGGGTGCGGTCTCGCGGTACACCTCGCCCCAGGCGAAATCCAGGGCATCGATGCCGGTCTCCTCGGCCACCTCGCGGCGCGCGGCGTCGAGAGGAGCCTCGTCCGCCTCCACCATGCCCTTGGGGAAGTCCCAGTGCTTGTAGGCGCGCAACAAGAGGTAACGCGGTCCCTGCGCGGTATCGCGGAGTACCACCACGCCGGCCGACAAGCGCCTGTTGGGAGCGTCATCCATGCGAACAGGACCGCCCTCAGGCGGCGTCGGCCGCCAGCTGCTTGCGGTACTGCGACAGGTCCCGTACCGACTGGAAGTCCACCTTCAGGATCAGCGACAGGTTCTGCAGGATGCGCGCGATCACTTTCTCCTGCCAGCTGCGGTCGAAGCAGATCTGTTCGTTGAGCCAGTGCTCCATCCAGCCGGGATCCGGCACGTGGTCCTGCACCCGGTCCTTGGGATAGAGAGCCTTGTTCACGTGCAGGTTGGTGGGATGCAGCGCGTTGGAAGTGCGGATGCTGGCCATCAGCACGCCCATCTTGGCGAAGGCCAGGCGCGCTGTGTTGCCCTGGGTCTCTACCGCGCGCTCCATGAAACGGCGATAGCAGCCGCCATGGCGTGCCTCATCCTTGGAGATGAGGTCGTAGATGTGTTTGATCACGGGTTCGGTGTGCCATTCCGAGGCACGCTGGTACCAGTGGGTGAGGCGGATCTCGCCGCAGAAATGCATCATCAGGGTCTCGAGCGGCGGCGCGGGATCGAACTCGAAGCGCACCGCGTGCAGTTCCTCCTCGGTCGGCAGCATGTCCGGGCGGAAGCGGCGCAGGTATTCCTGCAACACCAGCGAATGCTTCTGCTCCTCATAGAACCAGATGGACATGAACGCCGCGAAGTCCGAGTCGTGGCGGTTGTCGCGCAGGAACATCTCGGTGGCCGGCAACGCCGACCACTCAGTGATGGCGTTCATCTTGATGGTCTGGGCCTGTTCGTCGCTGAGGAGCTTGGGATCGAAGCTATCCCAGGGGACGTCCTTCTCCATGCTCCAGCGCAGCTTCTCGAGGGATCGGAACAGTTCGGGGTACAGCATCGGGGGATCTCGCGGAATGGGTTACCGGGGATACGCCCGGGCGGCGGTATCCAGAGGCATCTCTATGCGTCCATTTTAGGCAATTGAGCCTATCCGCAGTGTATGTCAGCCGCATGTCATAGCGTATCCGGAGAAAATACCAGTGTTTACAGTCACTTGGCGCAGCACACTGTTACAATGCCGGCGTGAAGAATCTGCTCGCCGTCCGGCATCTGCCGTTTGAAGACCTGGGCTCCCTGGCGCTGCCGCTGGCCCAGGCCGGTTATGCCATCCGCTACGTGGACGCACCGACGGCTGATTTCGATGCGCTCTCCAGGCAGAGCTGGGACCTATTGGTGGTGCTGGGCGGTCCCATCGGCGTCAATGACGGCGCCGACTATCCCTTCCTGTCACCGGAACTCAAGTTCGTGGAAGCGCGGCTCGAGGCCAAGGCGCCTTTGCTCGGCATC
Organism: Gammaproteobacteria bacterium; assembly: GCA_036271575.1. Classification (GTDB taxonomy): domain Bacteria; phylum Pseudomonadota; class Gammaproteobacteria; order Natronospirales; family REEB76; genus DASUBN01. The sequence continues at coordinate 9,074 of DATBAJ010000016.1, read as the reverse complement.
TGCCTTGGCAGCCAGTTCATGGCTCGTGCGCTCGGCGCCCAGGTCTACCGCAACGCCCAGGCCGAACTCGGCTGGAAACCGCTCACGCTCACGGAAGCCGGCAAAGCCTCGCCTCTCCGGCACCTCAGCGGTCCCGTGCTGCACTGGCACGGGGAGACCTTCGATCTGCCGCAGGGCGCCGTGCATCTCGCTTCGACTGATATCACGCCGAACCAGGGTTTCAGTTTCGGCAAGACCGCGCTCGCCCTGCAGTTCCATCCTGAGGTGACGGCGCGGGGTCTGGAGCAATGGTACGTGGGCAACGTGGGGGATATCCGCGAGGCGGGCTTGAGCCCGGCAGAACTGCGCCGTTCGGCCCAGGCGCACGCCGCCGCCATGCAGGTCCAAGGGGCTGAGGTTCTGAAGGACTGGCTCGCTGCGATAGCTTGAGGTCACACCCGCTGGCTGATGGCCAGGATGTTGCCCTCGGTATCCTTGAACCACGCAGTCTTCGCGCCGCCCGCGATGAGGATGCTGTCCACCATCTTGAACCCAGGGAAATCGTATTCCTCGAACTTCACGCCCCGCGCTTTCAAGGCATGTACTTCGGCTTCCACGTCCGTCACCTGCCAGAAGGCCTGGCTGGCCTTGGACGTGCCGGCGTTGGGCGTCGGGTAGAGGAAAACTTCCGAGCTCCCGCAAGCGTAGACCACGCCGCCGGCGTATTCCTCTTTGGGCACGAGTCCGATGAGACCCTCGTAGAATCTCCGGGCCCGCTTCACGTCATGGGCGGGGATGTAGGCGCGGATGGCTGCATCTTTCAGCATGGCTGACTCCTGTCCGTCATTGTCCTTAGGATCTCTTCAGGGCTTGAGTATCACGATCTCCGGTTCGACCCGGATGTCTGTCTTCAGGCTGTTCGCTATATAGCATTCATCATGACCGATCTCTACAGCCTTCTTGACCGCCGCGACGTCGCCGCCCTTCACCACGATGCGGGGCTTCAACACGATGCGTGTGATGCGTACCGGTTTGTCGTCCTCGGGCATGAAACCTTCCGCCCGGTCCTCATACTCCACCACATCCAGGCGCTTGCGCGCAGCCACCGCGAGGAAGGAGAGCAGCTGGCAGGACGAAGCCGCCATCACCAATAGCTGTTCGGGATTGATGAGCTTCGCATCGCCGCGGAAGGCCGGGTCGCCGGAGAGCTTGAGCGTGGCTTCGGCGGGCGCGGCGCTGATCTCGTGGGTGCGCAGGTAATGGTCGTAGCCGACACCGGTGCTGCCGCTCCAGCGGCAAAGAGCCTGATAGCGGTGTTCTTTTTTTTCGGACATGGGAGTCTCCTCTGTACGGGGCGACATCATCCGCCGTTGCCACCCGCCCTTGAAGTACCAGTCTGCCGATATGACCTGGACCAGAGCGGCTTAGCGACCGGTCATCCTTCGGATGAGCGGGAAGTAAAGCCAGTACGGCATGCAGCGGAAGAACTTGAGGATCAGCACGAAACGCGTGGGGAAAGCGATCTCGAACTTGCGCCGATAGATACCTCTTTGCAATGCGGCAGCCGCGTCATCCACTTTCATCAGGAAAGGCATCGGGAAACGGTTGCCCTCCGTGAGCGGCGTCTCGACGAAGCCCGGGTTGCACACCGAGATGCTCAAGCCTTCCTTCTCGAACATGGACTTCAAGGATTCCGCCAGGTTGATGAGCGCTGCCTTGGTGGGCCCGTAGGCGGAGGCCAGGGGCAGGCCGCGGTAGCCTGCCACGCTCGCCACCAGCACCATGTGACCTGACTTGCGCTTACGCATGGCCGGCAACAGCGCATCCATGCCGTTCACCACGCCCTGGTAGTTCACACGCATGTGCTCGGCCAGTACCTCGGCCTTGAAGCTGTCCAGCTTCACCGCCTGATACATGCCGGCGTTCAATACGGCGAGCGTGATAGGCCCGTGCCGGGCCTCGATGTCCGTCACGGCGCGGCGCACCGCGGCGAGATCGGTCACATCCAGGGGCCAGGTATGGATGGCGCCGGCGGCGTGGCCGGCGGTCTCCGCGAGCGGTTCAAGGCGCCGCCCGGACACCACCACCTGCCAGCCGTCGGCGGCGAGCCGCAGCGCCAGCGCCCGGCCGATGCCAGTGCCGCCGCCGGTGATCCAGGCGAGTCCGCGAGTCTGCATGCTGGACATTGTAAGGTGGCCCACGCCTCCATGCCCGCTTGCCGCTGCGGTATCATCGAGGGCATTGGCTTTTCGGGGGAATCGGGTGGAAAAGCTCTGGCTCAAGGAATATCCCGCCGGCGTGCCGGCGGAGATCGACGTCAACCGCTACGCCTCGGTGAAGCAGATATTCGAGGAGCATTGCGCCAAATACGCGCACCTGCCGGCTTTCGTCAACATGGGCGTGACCATGAGTTACGCCGAGCTGGACCGCCTGAGCGCCCGCTTCGGCGCCTGGCTGCAGCAGGAGCGCGGCTTCCAGCGCGGCGACCGGCTCGCCATCATGATGCCGAACCTGTTGCAGTACCCGGTGGTGTTGTTCGGCGTGCTGCGCGCCGGCATGACCGTGGTGAACGTCAATCCGTTGTACACCGCCCGCGAGCTGGAACACCAGCTCAAGGACTCCGGGGCCCGCGGCATCGTGATCCTGGAGAACTTCGCCCACACCCTGCAGGACGTGAAGGGTTGTGGCGCGCTGGACACCGTGATCACCACCCAGATCGGCGACCTGTTCCCTGCACCCAAGCGCCAGCTCGTCAACTTCGTGGTGAAGCGCGTCAAGAAGATGGTGCCGGCCTGGGAGTTGCCCGGCAGCGTCAAGCTGCGCGATGCTTTGGATTCCGGCGGGGATTACCAACTCGCGCCCGTGACGCTCGGCCACGAGGACATCGCCTTCCTGCAATACACCGGCGGCACCACCGGCGTGTCCAAGGGCGCGGTGTTGAGCCACGGCAACATGGTAGCGAACGTGCTGCAGTCCGCCGCCTGGCTCGGCGAGGGCCTGGTGCCGGGACAGGAGATCGTGATCACGGCGCTGCCGCTGTATCACATCTTCTCGCTCACCGCGAACTGCATGGTGTTCATGACCCTCGGCGGGAAGAACATCCTCATCACCAACCCGCGCGACATGAAGGACTTCTGCAAGACCCTGCACAAGTATCCCTTCAGCGTCATCACCGGCGTCAACACCCTGTTCAACGGCCTGCTGCATGCTCAAGGCTTCGAAGCGCTGGATTTCTCGCACCTCAAGCTCGCGCTGGGCGGCGGCATGGCGGTGCAGCGTGCGGTGGCGGAGCAGTGGAAGAAGGTCACCGGCCGGCCAATTGTCGAGGCTTACGGCCTCACGGAGACCTCGCCCGCGGCCTGCATCAACCCGCTGGACATCAAGGAGTACAACAGCAGCATCGGCCTGCCGATCCCCTCCACCCAGCTCTCCATCCGCGACGACGACGGCAAGGAACTGGGAGTCGATGAGGTGGGCGAACTCTGCTTCAAAGGACCCCAGGTGACCCGCGGCTACTGGAACCAGCCGGAGGAGACCGCCAAGGTGCTGTCCGACGACGGCTGGCTGCGCACCGGCGATCTTGGCCGGGTGGACCGCCGCGGCTTCGTCTACATCGTGGACCGCAAGAAGGACATGATCCTGGTATCGGGCTTCAACGTGTACCCGAACGAGGTGGAGGACGTGGCCATGATGCACCCGGGCGTGCGCGAGTGCGCCGCGGTTGGCGTGCCGGACGTGCATTCGGGCGAGGTGGTGAAGCTGTTCGTGGTGCGCAAGGACCCGAATCTCACTGCCGAGGAACTCATCGCCCATTGCCACAAGTATCTGACCGGATATAAAGTGCCCAAGCACATCGAGTTCCGCAACGAACTGCCGAAATCGAACGTCGGCAAGATCCTGCGCCGAGAATTGCGCGAGAAACATTGAGTCCCGCTGAACTTCCGATAGGCATCTTCGACTCCGGCGTGGGCGGCTTGACCGTCCTCAAGGCCATGCGCTCGCGCCTGCCCGGCGAGGATTTCCTGTATCTCGGCGACACCGCGCGCCTACCCTACGGCACCAAGGGGTCCGATACCGTGAGCCGCTACGCGGTGCAGGCGGCGGGACATCTCGTGGAACGGGGCATCAAGCTCCTGGTGGTGGCCTGCAACACAGCGTCTGCCGTCGCGATGCCCGCCCTCATCCGTGAGTTCGCACCTCTGCCCGTCATCGGCGTGGTGGAGGCGGGTGCGGAAGCCGCCGTGAAGGCGTCCAAGAGCGGCCATATCGCCGTGCTCGCCACCGAGAGCACCGTCAACGGCGGCGCTTACGAGCGGGCTATCCTTGCGCGCCGTGCCGATGCCCGGGTCTATTCCCAGGCCTGTTCCCTGTTCGTAGCGCTCGCCGAGGAAGGCTGGATCCAGGGATCTTTGGTGAAATCCGTGGTGAAGGAATATCTCTATCCACTATTGCGTGAGAAGAAGCGCGAAGGCCTGGATTGCCTGGTCTTGGGTTGCACCCACTTCCCGCTGCTCAAAGACACCATCGCCGAAGTGGCAGGACCGGACGTACGGCTCGTGGATTCCGGTGAGACCGTAGCTATGGCGGTGGAGCAGATGCTGGAGGGCAAGAAGAAAGGCGGTAAGGGCAGCGCCCGCTATCTCGCCACCGACGGCGCCGAGCGCTTCGCGCGAGTGGGTAGTCTGTTCCTGGGCGAGCCTATCGAAGCCCAGGACGTTGAGATCGTAGACCTCTAAAAGAAAACGCCCCGCCGGTCTCCCGGCGGGGCGTATCCATTTCTGTCTCAGTTTGCTGAAACCGTGCTCAAAGCGTCGCGAGCGAAGGCAGGATGAGGCGTGGGAGGCGAGCCCCCGGAGCGTGCTCTTCAGTACGTGAGGACGGCGAGCCGGACCGCAACGAAGTCATGCCGAGCGCAGCAGCTTTGACGCGGTTTCTAGTGCTTGGTCTGCTCACTGGCTTCCAGGTGTACTGTCTTCCAGCCGCTCTTCAGGCCCCAGAGGAAGAAGACTGCGCCGAAAGCCGCCACGATCAGAAGATCCCAGCCGAAGGGCAGCAAGCCGATGCCGCCGAACTGGGTGCTGCCGATGTAGGAGAGCAGCGCCACACCCGGCAGGTAGATCACGAGCCAGAGCGCGCCGCGCATGTGCTGGCCGAAATCCTTCCAGCCGTTCTGAGACTCGTAGTAGCCCCACAGCAGCAGTACCGGCAGCAGCGTGACGAGCACCTTGCCGGTGAGTGGCCACTTGGCCCAGTACAACACCAGGGTGCCGAGGGTGAAGGCTGCGCCTGCCACCCACTTAAGGGCCGGTATCTTCAGGGGGCGCGGCTTGTCCGGCGCGATGTCGCGTAGCACCGCCACGCTCACCGGGCCGATGAGGTAGGAGAGCACGCAGGCGACCGAGGTCACGTCCGCACCTTTGTCCCAGCCCTGGAACCAGAAGAAGAAGATGAATGCCACCACCAGGTTCAGCCACATGGCCGGGCGCGGCACACCGTACACCGGGTGCACGAAGCCGAAGATCTTGGGCAGGATGCCGTTACGCTCCATACCCCAGAGCATGCGTGAGCTGGAGGCGGTGTAAGTGGAGCCGGTGCCGCTGGGGCTCACGAAGGCATCCACGTAGAGCAGGATGGCCAGGAAGTTGATGTTCGCCGCCAGCGCCAGCTGCGCGTAGGGCGAGCTGAACTGGATGCCGCTCCAACCGGCCTTGGCGAGCATCTCGGTGGGCACCGCACCCAGGAAAGCGACCTGCAACAGCACGTAGATGACGGCGCAGATCAGGATGGAGCCGATCACTGCGATAGGCACGTCGCGGCTGGGGTTCTTGGACTCGCCGGCCAGGTTCACCGGACTCTGGAAGCCGTTGAAGCTGAACACGATGCCGGCGGTGGCTACCGCCGTGAGCACCGCCGCCAGATCGGTCACATGGGCGCCGCCGTGGGTACCGACACTGAAGTTATCCGCATGGAAGCCGGAGGCGATGAGCAGCGCCGCGGTCAGCGCCGGGATGATGAGCTTGAAGGTGGTGATGGCGGTGTTGGTGCGGGCGAAGAGCTTCACGCTCCAGAAGTTGATCAGGAAATAGATGATCACCAGCACCGCGCCGATGGCGAGGCCGGTGTTGCTCACCTTCCCGTCCTGGAAGAGGTTATGGGCCCAGGGGTTGGCCCAGTCCCAGGGCCAGGAGGCCATGTACTGCACCGAGGCGAAGGCTTCCACCGGGATCACCGAGACCACAGAAAGCCACGCCGCCCAGGCCGCCAGCGAGCCGACCAGTGAACCATGGGTGTAGAGACCGAAGCGCACCATGCCGCCGGATTCCGGGAACATGGCACCGAGTTCGGCATAAGTGAGGGCGATCACCAGGATGATCACGGCGCCGATGACCCAGGCCCAGACCGCGTCGGGACCCGCCAGGCGCGCCGCCTTGGAGGCGCCGAACAGCCAGCCGGAACCGATGATCGAGCCGATGCCCGTCATGGTCAGTGCGATCACGCCCACGTCGCGGCGCAGGGAGGATTTATTGGCCATGTGCTTTTCCCTTGGAAGATTGCGGTTAAAGGCCGGTACCCCCGGCGCTGGCGGAGCCCATCATGGCAGTCCGGCGGGAGGGACGCCAAGGGGCAGGGCCCCTGTCTTTCGATTGACTGGGGCATTTATCGCCATGCCGCCCCAGTCCCAGTAGACTGCCTCACGCCATGAAAGTTTCGAGCACCGACCCGGCCGTCCTGGAGCGCATGGCGCAGATCGCGCTCGCCAACCTCGGCCGCGACTATCCCAACCATATCCAGCACCTGATGGACGGCGACACCGATGCCGCCACGCCCCGGGAACTGCACCCGGTGTTCTCGGGCGCCTACGACTGGCATTCGGCGGTACACAACTATTGGCTCTTGGTGCGGATGTTGCGGCTCATGCCGGAGGGCGAGTTCGCGCCCGCCGCCCGTGCATTCCTGTCGCGCCGCATCAATGCGGCGGATGTGGCCCAGGAATGCCGATACTTTATGGATTCGGGCTCCGGTCCGCGCCGCGCCTCCTGGGAGCGGCCTTACGGCCTCGCCTGGGTATTACAACTTACGGCGGAACTGCGTGAGTGGGCGACGCCCGAGGCGCGCGGCTGGTACACCGTGCTGGCACCCCTGGAGGAAACGGTGCGGCAGCGCTTCAGCCTGTGGTTGCCCAAGCTCTTCTATCCCATCCGCAGCGGCGAGCATTCCCAGAGCGCCTTCGCCCTGGGGTTGGTGCACGACTGGGCGCGGGTCGCGGGCAACGTCGCCATGCGTGAACTGGTCCGGGCCAAGGGGCTGGAGTTCCATAGCTTCGACGTGCAGGGCCCGCTCGCCTATGAACCCTCGGGACAGGATTTTCTCTCGCCGGTGCTGGCGGAAGCCGACCTCATGCGCCGCCTCCTGCCACAGCTGGACTATGGGGACTGGTTGACCAAGTTCCTGCCGCAACTGCCCCGTGACGGCGCCCGCTGGCTGGAACCGGCCGTCAGCCGCGACCCGTCAGACCCGAAGCTCGCGCATCTCGACGGCTTGAATCTCAGCCGCGCCTGGATGCTGCAGGGCATGGCTGCGGGCTTGCCGGCGGAAGACGCAAGGCGCAAGGCTTTGCACGCCGCAGCGGACGAACACGCGGGGGCGGGTCTCGCTTCGATCCGCGAGGAGCTCTATGAAGGCAGCCACTGGCTGCCGAGCTTCGCCGCGTATCTGCTCACGGGGCGGGGCCTCGCATGAAGCCGGCGACGCTAAGCGTACGTCTGACGCGCCGCTGCCTGGTGCTGGCCTGGCTGTGGTTCCTGGCCACCGTCTGCGGCGTGGCCTTCCGCGGCGTGGTGGACCCCGCCACCACCGCTTTCATGCAAGAGCGGCACCTGGACCTCCTGTCCAAGCACCGGCCGGCGGACATCGACTACCGTTGGACGGCGTATGAGGACATCGCGCCGGACATGCGGCTCGCGGTGGTCACCGCGGAGGACCAGACCTTCCCGACCCATCATGGCTTCAACTGGGATGCCATGGGCGAGGCCTTGCAGCACAACGCGCTGCACCGCAAGGTGCGCGGCGGCAGCACCATCAGCCAGCAGACCGCGAAGAACCTCTGGTTGTGGCCGGGCCGCAGCTACGGCCGCAAGCTGGTGGAGGCGTGGTTCACGGTGTTGATCGAGGCGGAATGGCCCAAGCGCCGCATCCTCGAGATGTACCTCAACGTGGCGCAACTGGATGACGCCACCTTCGGCGTGGGCGCCGCCTCCCGCAGCCTGTTCGGCGTCTCGCCGGGACGGCTCGACCGCCGGCAGGCTGCGCTGCTCGCGGCTTCGCTGCCGGCGCCGGATATCTATGACGTGACGGACCCTTCGGCGCATCTACAGCGACGGCAGGATTGGATACTCGATCAGATGGAAGGCTTGGGCGGGACGGATTATCTCAGCGACGTGGACGCAGGCCATTAAGCCCGTTCGAGGGCAGCTATTCCGCTGAATTTCTTCATCTTGGCCCGCACCGTCGGGTGCAGGCTCATGATCGTGCCCATCAGCTTGAACATGAAAGGGATATCGAAGCGCTTCAGGCGCCTGGCTTCCGTGGCCGTGTCCCGGTAGTCGCCGGGTTTCCAGCCGAAGGGCCGGAAGAATCCCACGTGCTCCGTCGGCGCGAACCTGAATTGCACCGAACCATTTTGCAGCAGGGTATTGTCCTTGCCGGTGGTGCCCTGGCGCGCCAGCATCTTGAGCAAGGAGGGCGAGGCGATGTCCATGAGCCAGCGCTTGAAAGCCGGCGGCTGATGCAGGTCTACGGCCAGGGCCTTCACTTCTTCCGGGTCGAGATAGATTAGAAGTCCTTCGGTCACCACCAACACCCTGTCGGCGGCGGCGCCCACCTTCGCGAACAAGGCGCGGCGCGCGTCCACGTCGGCCAAGTCCACCGCGTGCCGCTCCAACCGGCAGAAGCATTTGGCGTCTTTGAGTGCCGTGCGTTTGTATTCGACCATGGCCGGCAGGTCCACCTCGATCCAGCGCAGGGTCGCCGGCAGCGCCAGGCGGTACGGGCGTGTGTCGAGTCCGGCGGCGAGGTTCAACACCGTGTCGAACCCA
>DATBAJ010000015.1:0-17608 GCA_036271575.1 Gammaproteobacteria bacterium | reverse complement strand
CCCTCGATGCCGGTCACGGCGCTGTCGGCAATTTCGCTGCGGCTGCAGGCACAGGGGAAGACCGCACCGGATCCCTGCAACCGGGCGAGGGCCTCTTCATAGGCCGCAAGCCGCGTGCTCTGATAGACCACCGGCCCGTGCCACTGGAATCCCAGCGCCTCCAAGTCCCGGAGGATGCCGTCTGCCGCGCCGGGCATCTCCCGGGGCGGGTCCAGGTCTTCCATGCGCAGCAGCCAGCGGCCGCCATGGATCTGGGCTTCCAGATAGCTGCCCACCGCCGCCATCAGGGAGCCGATGTGCAGGGGCCCGGTGGGGGAAGGGGCGAAACGGCCGACGTAGGTCATGAAGGAATACTACCCAAAGAAAAGGCCCCTTTCGGGGCCTTTTCTTTGCAGCGGCTTTAGCCGCCCATTTGCTTTTCCCTGATCTCATCCAGCTGCTTGCAGTCGATGCACTGGGTGGCGGTGGGGCGGGCTTCCAGGCGGCGGATGCCGATCTCCACGCCGCAGGTCTCGCAATAGCCGTATTCGTTGGCGTCCAGGTTGGCCAGCGCCTCGTCGATCTTCTTGATGAGCTTGCGCTCGCGATCGCGGGTGCGCAGCTCCAGGCTGAACTCGGATTCCTGGGTGGCCCGGTCGTTCGGGTCCGGGAAGTTGGCAGCCTCATCCTGCATGTGGTGCACGGTGCGGTCCACTTCTTCCATCAGCTCGCGTTTCCAGCCGCGCAGGATGTCGCGGAAGTGGGCCCGCTGGGCGTCGTTCATGTACGGCTCGCCCTTCTTCAGCGGATAGGGTGTGAAGCCGCGGAACATGTCGCCGGCGGCGCGGGCCGCGGCGGACTTGCGGGGAGCGGGCTTGGCAGGCGCCGGGGCAGCCTTCTTGGCGACCGCCTTGGGCGCGGCCTTGAGCGCCGGTTTCTTGGCGGATTTCACGGGGGCTGCCTTCTTCTTGACCGGCATCGGGGAGACTCCTGGACCATGCTAAAACTAAAAAGCGGGCGGTGTTATACCGGATTGGCCGGGGGGGTGCAAGTTTACTTCCGAGAAGGCCGAATCAGGGCAGGCCACGGGGGTGAGTGGCGCAGCCACGAACGGCGGTCCAGGGATGGGCCGCCTGGACTTCCCACGGAGCAGGAGCGAAGTGGGAAGTGGGCCGGCATCTTAGGGCAAAACGACCTGTTCCGGGCTCTTCCATCCTTGAGCCCTATGCTCGGCCACCACGGCGGTGAAGATGCCGCCGCGGACGTTGAACTCGGCAGTGAGCCGCATGAACTTGGGCCCCAAGGTCTTGGACAGGTCGTCGAGGATACGGTTGGTCACGTCTTCGTGGAAGTGACCTTCATCACGGAAGCTCCACATGTAGAGCTTCAGCGCCTTCAGTTCCACACATAGCTTGTCGGGTACGTATTCGAGCAGCATCTCGGCGAAGTCCGGCTGACCGGTCTTGGGACACAGGCAGGTGAACTCAGGCATGCGGATGCGGATGGTATAATCCCGGCCTTCGCGCGGGTTGGGGAACGTCTCGAGTTCTTTGCTGGGTCGGGTGGTCATCGGGGGCCAGTCGGCGCTGCGTTTCGGGACGGCGATACTTTACACTACCTGACCATCACTGGCCATTTTTGCAGCACCGGCGAGGCACATGCGGCTCTCCAAGATAAAGCTCGTGGGATTCAAGTCCTTCGTGGACGCCACGCTGATCCATTTCCCCAGCAACCTGGTGGGCATCGTCGGCCCCAACGGCTGCGGCAAATCCAACATCATCGACGCGGTGCGTTGGGTGTTGGGCGAGACCTCCGCCAAGAACCTGCGCGGCGACTCGATGGCGGATGTAATCTTCAACGGTTCCTCGGCGCGCAAGCCCGTGGGCACGGCGTCCATCGAACTCATGTTCGACAACTCCGACGGCGCCATCGGCGGCCAGTACGCGAACTACGCGGAAGTCTCGGTACGCCGCGAAGTGGTGCGCGACGGCACCTCCAACTATTACCTGAACGGCGTGCGCTGCCGCCGCCGCGACATCACCGACCTGTTCCTCGGCACCGGCCTGGGGCCGCGCAGCTACGCCATCATCGAGCAGGGCACCATCTCGCGCCTGGTGGAGTCCAAGCCGGACGAACTGCGCGTGTTCCTGGAAGAGGCCGCAGGCATCTCCAAATACAAGGAGCGCCGCCGCGAGACCGAGAGCCGCATCGGACACACCAAAGAGAACGTCGAGCGCTTGAACGACCTGCGCGACGAGGTCGAGAAGCAGATCGAGCGGCTGCAGCGCCAGGCGCGCGCCGCCGAGCGCTACAAGGAACTGATGGAAGAGAAGCGGCGCTTCAAGGCCGAGCTGCAAGGCTTGAACTGGAAGACGCTGGATGCGGACGTGGGTGAGAAGGACGGCATCATCCGCGAGCGCGAGACTTCGCTCGAAGCCGCGGTCGCCGAGCAGCGTGCCATCGAGAACGACATCGAGAAAGCGCGCGTGCGTCATGACGAGTCCAGCGACTCCTTCAACCAGGTGCAGGGCCGCTTCTACGAAGTGGGCGCCTCCATCGCCCGCGCCGAACAGGCCCTGCAGCACGCGCGCGAACTGCGCAAGCGCCAGCAGTCGGAACTGGAACAGGCTGACGTGCAGTGGCGCGAGCTGGAAGGCCATCGCACCCGCGACCTGAAGCAGATCGAGACCTTAGGGTCAGAGATCACCGCGCTGGAACCCGCCTTCGCACAGGCGAAGCAGGCGGAGCAGCGCGCTGCCGAGGCGCTGGCCCAGGCAGAGCTGGCCATGCAGGCATGGCAGGCCAATTGGGAGTCCTTCAACAAAGGCGTGAGCGATCACACCCAGGCTGCCGAAGTGGGCCGCGCCCAGGTGGAGCAGCTGGAGCGCCAACTGATGCAGACGCTGCAGCGCCGCGAGCGCGTGGAAGCGGAACGCAAGCAGTACGCCGCCGACCAGCAACAGCAGGCACTCACCAATCTGGAGAGCGAGGCGCAGGCCGCAGAGGCCAAGCTGCAACGCCTGCAAGGCGAGCTCGCCGAAGTGCTGAAGGACCTGGAAGCGCGCCGCGGCCAGGAACAGCAGGCATCACGCGCGCTGCATGAGCTGCGCAGCAAGCTGGAGGACAACCGCGGCCGCGTGGCTTCGCTGGAAGCCCTGCAGCAGGCCGCGCTCGGCAAGAGCCGCGAACAGGTGAACGCCTGGTTGAAGCAGAAGCGCCTGGATACCTCGCCGCGCCTCGCCGAGAAGTTGCGCGTGGACGCAGGCTGGGAGCGGGCCGTCGAGACCGTGCTCGGCTGGCACCTGGAAGCGCTGGTGGTGAGCGAGTCGGCGCCTAGCCCTCAGGATCTCGCCGGTCTCACCGGCGGCTCCATGACCTTCATCGAGAATTCCGAGCAGGCGGCACCCGGCCCGGGCTTGATGCAGAAGGTGAAGGGTCCCGCGGCGCTCACAGATTTCCTGCGCGGCGTGCGTACCGCCGATTCCCTGGCGGAAGCCCTGCAGCAACGTGCTTCCCTGGGCGAAGGCGAATCGCTCATCACCAAGGACGGCATGTGGCTGGGCCGCCATTGGCTGCGGGTGATCCGCGACAACGACGAACGTGCCGGCGTGCTGGCCCGTGAGCAGGAGTTGCGCAGCCTGAAGCAGCAGCTCGCCGACAACGAGAAAGCCACGGCGGAACTGGCGGCGAAGCTCGACGGCCAGAAGGCCGATATCAAGGAACTGGAGACGCGACGCGAACTGCTGCAGATGGACGTGAACCGCGCCAACCGCGAGGCGGCGGACGTCCAGGCCAAGTTCAAGGCTGCCCGTTCCACCCAGGAACAGATCGCGGCACGCCTGAAGACCCTGGAGAATGAGGCGGGCGAGATCGCCGGCCTCATCAGTCAGGCGGAGCAGGAGATCAAGGGTGCCCGCGGCCGGGTCGAGAGCGCGCTGAAGGCGCTGGAAGAACTGGAACGCAGCCGCGCCGGCATCATGGCTGAGCGCGACAGTCTGCGGGCCAAGCTCGACGGCGAGCGCCAGGCTGCCGCCCGCGACCGTGACGCCGCCCACGAGGTGGCGCTGAAACTCGAATCACGCCGTTCGCAGAAGACCTCCACCGAGCAGGGCATGGGGCGGATGCAGGCCCAGATGGCGCAGCTGGAGCAGCGCCGTACGGAACTCAAGCGCAGCACCGAAGAGTCGCTGCAACCCATGCACGTGCAGGAACAGGAACTGAAGTCACTGCTGGACAAGCGTACCCGCGTGGATGCGGAGCTGACCGAGGCGCGCCGCGCCATGGAAGCCATCGCCGAGCAGATGCGCCAATTGGACCAGGCGCGCCAGGTGCGCGAGCGCAAGGCCGAGGCCCTACGCGAAGAGGTACAGCAACTGCGCATGGACAGCCAGGAAGTGCGCATCAAGCGCGAGACCATCGTGGCGCAACTCAAGGAGGAGAACCTGGAGTTGCAGCAGGTGCTGGACGCCATGCCCGAGGGCGCGGACGTAGGCACCTGGGCCGAGAAGCTCGCCGAGGCCGAACAGCGCATCGCGCGCCTGGGCGACATCAACATGGCCGCCATCAGCGAATACGCGGAGCAGTCCGAGCGCAAGCAATACCTGGACGCGCAGTTGGGCGATCTCACCGAGGCGCTCTCGATCCTCGAGGACGCCATCAAGCGCATCGACCGTGAGACCCGTACCCGTTTCAAGGAGACCTTCGACAAGGTCAACACAGGGCTCTCCGCCAATTTCCCCAAGTTGTTCGGCGGCGGCCATGCCTACCTGGAACTGACCGGCGAGGAACTGCTGGATGCCGGCGTGGCCATCATGGCGCGCCCGCCCGGCAAGCGGAACAGCAGCATCCACCTCCTGTCGGGCGGCGAGAAGGCGCTCACCGCGGTGGCGCTGGTGTTCTCGATCTTCGAGCTCAACCCGGCGCCGTTCTGCATGCTGGACGAGGTGGACGCGCCGCTGGATGAGGCCAACATCGGCCGCTTCTGCGACATGGTGCGCAGCATGTCGGACCGGGTGCAGTTCATCTTCATCAGCCACAACAAGGGCACCATGGAGATGTCGAACCAGCTGATGGGCGTCACCATGCACGAGCCGGGCGTATCGCGGCTGGTGGCGGTGGACGTGGAAGAAGCCGTGCGCATCGCCGCCATGTGAGGACGCATGGAACTGCGCCTCATCCTGATACTCATCGGCGCGGTCATCATCGCGGCCATCTGGCTGTTCTCCCGTCAGGCTGGCCCGGCAGCCGGCAAGGTACCGCGCGAGGCACCGATCCTGCCTGATGAGTCCTTCCCCGAGGATGCGTTCCCCTCCGAGACCATCCCCGGCAGTTCCGCCAAGACCGCGCCGGTGCGGGAGCAGGGCGAGCAGCTGATCCTGGCGCTGCACGTGATGCCGCGCACCGGCATGCCCATCGCCGGCGCCGCGGTGCAGGATGCCTTCGAGGCCTGCAACCTGCGCTTCGGCCGCTACCAGGTGTTCCATCGCCTGGATGCGCCCGGCGGCAACTCGGTGTTCAGCGTCGCCAACGTGGTGGAACCGGGCTCGTTCGATCCCGAGACCCTCGAAGCCAGCGAACTCTCCGGACTTACCTTATTCATGGTGCTACCGGGCCCGCGCGGCGGCGTAGCCTCCTACGCGGACATGCTCGCCACCTCGCGGCAACTGGCGCAGGCCCTGGATGGCGAGGTGCTGGACCAGGACCGCAGCACGCTCACGCGCCAGACCGCCCGCCACATCCGCGAGCGCATCATCACCTTCGAGACCCAGCTGCGCATGCGGCGTCCTTCCTGAAGCCCGCGCCCGCGGGTTAGACTTCCTGCATGACCAGCCGACGCGACGCAGACAAGCGCATCGAGACCCTGCGCGAGCAGCTGCGGCACCATAACCACCGCTATTACGTGCTCGACGACCCGGAAGTGCCGGACGCGGAGTACGACAAGCTCATGCGCGAGCTGCAGGCGCTCGAGGAAGAACATCCTGAGCTCATCACGGCCGATTCGCCGACCCAGCGGGTCGGCGCGGCGCCGCTGGCGGCTTTCGACGAAGTGCGCCACGCGGTGCCCATGCTCTCCCTGGGCAACGCCTTCGAACGCGAGGAGGTCGAGGAGTTCGACCGGCGCATCCGCGAGCGCCTCGAAGTGGAGCAGGTGGATTACACCGCGGAACCCAAGCTCGACGGCCTCGCCATCAGCCTGCGTTATGAGGGTGGAACGCTGATGCGTGGTGCCACCCGTGGTGACGGGTCCACCGGCGAGGACGTGACCCAGAACATACGCACCCTGAAGTCCATCCCCTTGCAGCTTCGCGGCACCGGCTGGCCCAAGGTGCTGGAAGTGCGCGGCGAGGTGTTCATGCCCAAGCGCGGTTTCGAGGAGCTGAACCGCCGCCTGGCGAAGGCAGGCGAGAAGATCTATGTGAACCCACGCAACACCGCCGCCGGCAGCCTGCGCCAGTTGGATCCGCGCATCACTGCGGACCGGCCTCTCGAGTTCTATGGCTACGGCCTGGGCGAGGTCCGCCCGGATAACCTGCCCAAGCGCCACAGCGAAGTGCTGGAGAAGCTGCGGGAGTGGGGCATCCGCGTCAATCGCGAGATCAAGTCCGTGAAGGGTGCCGAGGGTTGTCTCGAGTACTACGCCTCCATCGGCAAGAAGCGCGCCTCGCTGCCCTATGAGATAGACGGCGTGGTGTACAAAGTGGACCGGCTGGACTGGCAACGGGAGCTGGGTTTCGTGGCGCGCGCGCCGCGCTGGGCGGTGGCCCACAAGTTCCCCGCCGAGGAACAGATGACGCGCTTGAAGTCCGTGGACTTCCAGGTGGGCCGCACCGGTGCGCTTACGCCCACCGCGCGCCTGGAGCCGGTGTTCGTGGGCGGCACCACCGTCAGCAATGCCACGCTGCACAACATGGATGAGATCGAGCGCAAGGACATCCGCATCGGCGACATGGTGATCGTGCGCCGCGCCGGCGACGTGATACCAGAAGTGGCCGGCGTGGTGTTGGCGAAGCGGCCTAAAGATGCCAAGAAGGTGAAGCTGCCCAAGGCCTGCCCGGTCTGCGGCTCGGAAGTGGTGCGCCCCGAGGGCGAGGCAGTGGCGCGTTGCAGCGGCGGCCTGTTCTGTGCCGCGCAGCGCGGCCAGTTGATCCGTCACTTCGCGGCGCGCCGGGCCATGGACATCGAGGGCCTGGGCGAGAAGCTCATCGACCAGCTCATCGAGAAGGAGCTGGTGACGACGCCGGCGGACATCTACAAACTGGATGTGGCGACTTTTGCGGACCTGGAACGCATGGGCGAGAAGTCCGCCCAGAACCTGGTGGACGGCATAGAGAAGAGCAAGACCACCACCTTAGGCCGGTTCCTATATGCCTTAGGCATACCCGACGTGGGTGAGACCACGGCGGCTGACCTGGCGCGGCATTTCCGCGATCTGGATGCGCTCGAAGAAGCCGCGGTCGCTTACGAGAAGCAGCGACTCAAGCACGCGTCGCTGGAAGCGAAAGATGCGGAGAAATTGCTCAAGGAACTGGACCTGCGCAAGGTGGAGGGTATCGGTCCGGTGGTCGCAGAGCAGATCGGCGCGTTCTTTGGTCAGGCCGGCAACCGCAAGGTCATCGAGCGGCTGGTGAAGGCGGGCGTGAATTGGCCGGTGGCGTCGAAGCCTAAAGTCGGTTCCCAGACCCTGGTGGGCAAGACCCTGGTGCTCACCGGGACCCTGCCGTCCATGACCCGGGACCAGGCTAAGGACCTGATCCTGGCCCACGGCGGCAAGGTAGCGGGCAGCGTGTCGAAGAAGACCGATTTCGTGGTGGCCGGCAACGAGGCGGGCTCCAAGCTCAGCGATGCGCAGCGTCTGGGTGTCACGATATTGGACGAGGCGGGGCTGAAGAAGCTCCTGCAATCCTAGCGCCGGTATTGCTAGAATGAAGCCAGCCTACTATCTTCCGCGAGCTTCAGGGATGCCCGTAAACGTGAGACATGGCTTGGCCGGCTTGCTGGCCGTGCTGCCCTTGGCTTTGGCCGGCTGCAACGGCACCCTGTCGCCGGATTACGGCGTGCGTCAGGGTCAGTTCCCGCGCTGCCCGGAGAACCAGGACTGCGTCTCCAGCCAGGAGCAGGATCCCAAGCTCTACATCGAGCCGCTGCATTACTCCCGCGGTCACAGTACCAGCGTCCAGGCGGATCGCGACCAGGCCCACGCCGATCTGGTGGCCGCCATCAACGCCGCAGGTTCCGCGCGTATCGCCTCGAACCACCGCAACTACATCCGCGTGGACTATCCGGCGGCCACCCACGACCAGCGCAACACCGATTACTACTACCAGCCCGAGCAGGCAGTGGACGAGGTGCAGTTCTACCTCTCGCCGACGGACTACAGCATCCAGATGTTCTCGGTGGGCAAATTGGGGCTCCTCGAGAGCGGCGACAGCCGCGAGCGCCTGGAGAAGGTACGGGCCTACTTCGACAAGCTGCAGCAATCCCGCTCCCACGACTGAGCGCGGACGCGGCATAAAAAAAGACGGCCGGTCGAGAGACCGGCCGTCTTCGTTTCGGAATGTAGATCTTTAGGGCTTGGCCTGGCCCGGCATGGCGCCCGCCAAGGTGCCTGCGGCAGGCGCGATCACCACCTTGCCTTCATCCGTGAGTTGCTTCATGTGGGCCTGGAAGGTCTTGCCCCGCATCTCGCTGGCGAGCTGGTCGTGCATCTGTGCCAGGGTCGGGACCGGGCGATCACGCACGTCCTCGAGCTGGATCACGTGCCAGCCATAGTCGCTCTGCACCGGTGCCTGGGTGATCTCACCCTTCTTGAGCTTCTGCACCGCCGCCGAGAACGAGGGCACCATGCCATCCGGCGGGAACCAGTCACCCAGTTCGCCGCCATTTTGGGCGCTCTTTTGATCGATGGAGTATTTCTTCGCGAGGGTCGCGAAGTTCGCGCCCTTATTGAGCTGGCCGATGATGTCCCGGGCTTGGGCTTGGTCCTGCACCAGGATATGACGTGCCTTGTACTCATGCGGATCGAAGCCCTTCATGCGCTCATCGAAGGCAGCCTTGATGTCCGCGTCCGTAGGTGTGTGCTTGGCCATGTAGTCCTGGGCATCCTTCTCAGCCAGTGCGTCGCTGTCATTGAAGTCGATCTGGGCCTGCACGTCCGGTTGCTTGTCGAGACCCTGCTTGCGGGCCTCTTGGGCAAGCAGTTCCATGGTCACGAGGGACTTGATCAGGCTTGCACGTTGCACGGGGTTCAGTTCCGGGAGTTGGCCTTGCGCCTGGAAGCGCACGAATGCGTCCAGCAAGCCCTGGGTGATGGGCGTGCCGTTCACGGTGGCGAGCACGGCGCTGTCACCGGAGTTGTCGGCCCGCTTATGGCAGGCGGCGAGGCCCCCCAGTGCCAATAGGCCCAGCAGGACGGGGAGCATCAATCTGGAGACGGTACGCATACAAGTTCCTTGGGTTGGATTTTCAGGTCTCAATGGGTCTCTTCCGGCGTGAAGGCGGCGATGCTGAGGGCGTGGACTTCGTGCTGCATCAGCTCGCCCAGGGCCGCGTAAACCATGCGGTGGCGCTCGACCCGGCCCAGCGCGGCGAACTGGCTGGAGACGATACGCACCGAGAAATGGCCGCGGCCATCGCGGGCGCCCGGATGGCTCTTGTGCAGGGCGCTGTCGTCGCGCACTTCCAGTTCCTGCGGGGCGAAGCGTTGCTGCAAGCGATCCCTGATCTCGGCGCTGCGATCCATCAGGGCAGCGTCCTGCGGAAAGGTTTGACGGTGACGCGGGCGAACACGCCGGCGGTCGCGTAGGGGTCGGCGGCCGTCCAGTCCTGGGCTTCCTCGAGAGATCCGAAATTTGCAACGATCAGGCTGCCCGTGAAGCCGGCTTGGCCCGGGTCTTCCGCGTCCACCGCAGGCAGTGGGCCTGCCAGCAGCAGGCGGCCTTCGCGCTTCAGCGCCTCCAGGCGCGCCACGTGGGCCGGGCGCACGCTCATGCGCTTCGGCAGGGAATCGGCCACGTCTTCGCACATGATCGCGTACCACATCACGATTCTTCCTTGGTCTTCATATGGCGGCTCAGGTAGGCCGACTGCGCGACGGCGAACAGGAAGGTCAAGCCGATGGAACCGAACAGCTTGAAACGCACCCAGAAGTCAGTGCTGAAAGCGTAGATGATGTAGACGTTGAGGGTGCCGAGGAACAGGAAGAACAAGGCCCACATGAGGTTCAGGCGCGGCCATATCGCCTCGGGCAGCTCGATGTTCTCTTCCAGTGCCAGGCGGATGAAAGGTTTCTTCCCCAGCCATTGGCTGGCCAGGAGCGAACAGCCCAGGGACCACTCGATCACCGAGAATTTCCATTTCAGGAAGACCGGGTCGCGGAACAGCAGCGTCAGGCCGCCGAAGGACAAAGCCAGCAGCATGGTGATCAGCAGCATCGGCTTGACCTTGCGGGTCAGCAGCCATGAGAGGGCGACCACGATCACGCTGCCCACCATGATCACCGCGGTGGCGGCGTAGATGCCCTTCCAGAAATAGCTCAGGAAGAACGCGGCGAGCAGCAGGAATTCGAGCAGCGAGGACATATTTCCGGGTCGGAGCGGGCAGGGGCGGGCTATGATACCTCAACCCGTTCAAGCGGCGCCCGCCGCCTCCGTCCATGAGCCAGTATTTCACCCTCCATCCCGTCAATCCGCAGCTGCGCCTGATACGACGCGCCGTCGAGATACTCAAGACCGGCGGCGTGGTGATCTACCCCACGGATTCTTGTTACGCCCTGGGTTGCCACCTGGGCGACAAGGACGCCATGGAGCGCGTCCGCCGTATCCGCGGAGCGGACAAAGACCACAACTTCACGCTGATGTGTCGCGACCTTTCGGAGATCGCCACCTATGCGAAGGTGGATAACCCGACCTTCCGCCTGCTCAAGGCCTGCACGCCGGGCCCCTACACTTTCATCCTGGAAGCCACCCGCGAGGTGCCGCGCCGCCTGCAGCACCCCAAGCGCAAGACCATCGGCATCCGCGTGCCGGACCATCCGGTGCCGCTAGCCATGCTGGCGGAACTGGGCGAGCCCATCATGAGTTCCACGCTGATGTTGCCGGGTGACGACGCACCGCTCACCGACCCGGAGGAGATGCGCGCACGCCTCGAGCACCAGGTGGACCTCATCATGGACGGTGGTCCCTGCGGTTTCGAAGCGACCACGGTGGTGGACCTGACCGGAGAAGCGCCACGACTGATTCGGGCCGGGCGGGGCGATCCCACGCCCTTCGGCGGCTAGCCGCACCTGTATAATGCGCGCATGCCTGAATTCAGCCTGGTCCAGAAGATACTCCTGTACGGAATCCCGCTCCTTTTCGCCATCACGGTGCATGAGGTGGCGCACGGCTGGGTGGCCAACAAGCTCGGCGACCCCACGGCCCGTATGCTGGGACGCCTGACCCTCAACCCCATCAAGCACATCGATCCCATCGGCACGCTGCTGATCCCGGCGGTCTTGTTGCTGCTGCACAGCCCCTTCCTGTTCGGCTGGGCCAAGCCCGTGCCCATTACCCCCCAGAACTTCAAGAAGCCCCGCACCGGCATGGCCTGGGTGGCGGCAGCGGGCCCCTGCGCCAACCTCTTGATGGCGCTGATCTGGCTCACTATCTCTTGGGTCTCCGTCACCTTCGCCGCTACGGTGCCCTGGCTCGCCCCCCTGTATTGGATGGGCGTGTTCGGCGTCATCGCCAACGTGGCACTGGGCGTCTTGAACCTGTTTCCGCTGCCGCCGCTGGATGGCAGCCGTGTGCTGGCGGGCCTGCTTCCGCCGGAAGGCGCGCGGGTGCTGTACCGTATCGAGCCCTATGGCTTGTTCATCGTCGCCATCCTGCTCGCGACCGGTCTCCTGAACGTGATCCTGGGCCCGCCCATGTACGGCCTCATTAACCTATTGCTGGCGCCTCTGCCAGAGATGCACTGAGGGCCGTACCGTGAACGCTGTGCTCCCAGGCAACCATCGCGTGGTCTCCGGCATGCGTCCCACGGGCCGCATGCATCTCGGCCATTACCACGGCGTGCTCAAGAACTGGCTGAAACTGCAGCACGAGTACGAATGCTTCTTCTTCGTCGCCGATTGGCACGCGCTCACCACCGGCTACGCGGATGTGAGCGGCATCGAGGATGCGGTGTGGGACATGCTGGTGGACTGGTTCGCCGTGGGCGTGGACCCGGGCAAGGCCAACCTGTTCATCCAGTCGCGCATCGCCGAGCACGCAGAGCTGCACCTGCTGCTCTCCATGATCACGCCCTTGGGGTGGCTGGAACGGGTGCCGACTTATAAGGACCAGCAGGAGAAGCTGTCCGACAAGGACCTCTCCACCTTCGGCTTCCTGGGGTATCCAGTGCTGCAGAGCGCCGACATCCTGATGTACAAGGCCGGTTTCGTGCCGGTGGGCGAGGACCAGGTACCGCACGTGGAGCTGACCCGCGAGATCGCGCGCCGCTTCAACTTCATCTTCGGCCGCGAACCGGATTTCGAGCTCAAGGCCGAAGCGGCGGTCAAGAAGCTCGGCAAGAAGAACGGCCAGCTCTACTCCGAACTGCGCAAGCGCTACCAGGAGCAGGGCGACGCGGACGCCTTGAAGACCGCTGCCATGCTGGTGACGGGTAACCAGAACCTGACACTGGGCGATCGTGACCGGCTGCTTGGGCACCTGGAAGGCGGCGGACGGCCGATCCTGGCTGAGCCGCAGCCGCTGCTCACGGAAGCGTCGCGCATGCCGGGCCTGGACGGACAGAAGATGTCCAAATCCTATGGCAATACCATCGGCCTGCGCGAAGACCCGAAGGAAGTGGAGCGGAAGCTCAAGACCATGCCCACCGATCCCGCGCGGGTGCGCCGCAACGATCCAGGCAACCCCGAGAAGTGCCCGGTGTGGGAGTTCCACAAGGTGTATTCCGACCAGGCGACCCGCGACTGGGCCTGGAAGGGCTGCACCACCGCCGGCATCGGCTGCCTGGACTGCAAGAAGCCGGTCATCGATTCGGTGCTGAAGGAATTGGCACCCATCCGCGAGCGCGCCCAGGAGATCGAGGCGAACCCCGAGGTCGTGCGCGCCGCGGTGGCGGATGGCTGCGAGGCGGCGCGGACCGTGGCGCGGGATACTATGGATGAAGTGCGCCAGGCCGTGGGCCTGGCCCAACGATAACGAGTGAACATGCAGAACGACGAGAACAAGATCCTGGGCACCACGTCCGCTCCCGAGCAAGCGGAGATGCCCTTCGCCATCGTGCAGGGCGCACCCTACATGACGCTGCCGCGGGACCTGTACATCCCGCCGCAGGCCCTGGAGGTGTTCCTGGAGGCCTTCGAGGGCCCGCTGGACCTCTTGCTGTATCTGATCCGGCGCCAGAACCTCGACATCCTCGACATCCCCATCGCCGAGATCACCCGGCAGTACATGGAATACATCGAGCTGATGAAGGAGATGCAGCTCGAGCTGGCCGGCGAATACCTGGTGATGGCCGCCATGCTGGCCGAGATCAAGTCGCGCATGCTGTTGCCGCGCCCGCCCATCGAGGAGGGCGAGGAACTGGATCCGCGCGCCGAGCTGGTGCGCCGCCTCCAGGAGTACGAGCGTTACAAGCAGGCGGGCGAGGACATCGAGGCCATGCCGCGCGTGGCCCGCGACGTGTTCCCGGCCACCGCCGACATGCACGACCACCGCGCCGTGCAGCTGGTGCCGGACGTGGTCATGAAGGAACTGCTGGTCGCCTTCAAGGAAGTGCTGCACCGCGCCGACATGTTCACCCACCATCACGTGGGCCGCGAGCAACTCTCGGTACGCCAGCGCATGTCCGACGTGCTGGCGGGATTGCAGGGTGCCGAGTTCAGAGAATTCACTTCCCTGTTCACGCCGGCGGAAGGCCGCCTGGGCGTGGTGGTGACGTTCCTGGCATTGCTGGAGCTCATCAAGCAGCACTTGATCGAACTGGTGCAAGCCGAATCTTTCGCGCAGATCCACATCAAGGCGGCGGTGGGCGTGCACGAAGTGGACCTTGGCAAGATCGAGATCGACGTCATCGGGGAGGAGCCTGCCCATGAAGCCTGAGAAGAAGACCGAGTTGCGCAACATCATCGAAGGCGCCCTGCTGGCGGCCGGACGGCCCCTGAGCCTGGATGAGTTGCTGGCGCTGTTCCCGGATGACTCCCGCCCGGACCGCGGCGAGATGCGCAAGGCGCTGGACGTGCTGAAGGCCGAGTTCGAGGGCCGCGGCATCGAGCTGAAGGAAGTGGCGAGCGGCTACCGCATCCAGGTGCGGCAGGAACTCGCGCCCTGGATCGGTCGCCTGTGGGAGGAGCGCCCGGCGCGGTATTCACGCGCGCTGCTGGAGACCCTCGCGCTGGTCGCCTATCGTCAGCCCATCACCCGCGGCGAGATCGAGGAAGTGCGCGGCGTCACCGTCAGCACCCATATCATCCGCACCCTGCAGGAGCGGGGCTGGGTGCGCATCGTCGGCCACCGCGACGTGCCCGGTCATCCGGAGATGTTCGGCACCACCAAGGAATTCCTGGACTACTTCAGCCTGAAGAGCCTCGACGAGCTGCCGACGCTCGCGCAGCTGCGCGACATCGAGAGCATTAACGCGGAACTTGATTTCGGCACCGATGCGGACGGCATCCCGGCCCAGGCCGCGGCACCCGCCGCTGCGCCGCGCCTGGCGGAGGATGAGTCCGCCGCCCTGGACGAGGGCGAGTCCGGCATCACTACCCACTGATGAAAAGCGAAGGCCAGGATCAAGCCGGAGAGAGGCTGCAGAAAGTGTTGGCCGCGGCGGGATTGGGCTCCCGGCGCGAGATCGAAGGCTGGATCGCGGAAGGGCGCGTCAGCGTCAACGGCAAGCCGGCCAAGCTCGGCGACCGTGTGCAGCCGTCGGACCGGGTCAGCGTGGACGGCAAGGCCGTGCGCGGCCTTGAGCACAGTGCCGACACCCGCCGCCGCGTGATCCTCTATCACAAGCCGGAAGGCGAACTCACCACCCGCAAGGATCCGGAAGGCCGTCCCACGGTCTTCGAATCGCTGCCGCGCCTGCGCGGCAGCCGCTGGGTCTCGGTAGGGCGCCTGGACACCAATACCTCGGGCTTGCTGATCTTCACCAACGACGGCGCGCTCGCCAACAAGCTCATGCACCCTTCCGCGGAAGTGGAGCGGGAGTATGCGGTGCGTGTGCTGGGCAAGGTCTCTGACGATCAGGTGGCATCTCTCAAGAAGGGCGTGCGTCTCGAAGACGGCATGGGCAAGTTCGATGAGATCACCGAGGCAGGGGGCGAGGGCGCCAACCACTGGTATCACGTGATCCTGCGCGAAGGCCGTAACCGCGAGGTGCGCCGGCTCTGGGATGCGGTGGGTGTCTCCGTGAGCCGCCTGATCCGGGTCCGTTACGGATCCTTGAGCCTGCCCCGCAACTTGCCGCGCGGCGCATGGCGCGATGCCACAGAGGAAGAGACCAGCGCCTTGCTGGTCACGGCGAAGATGCCAGCCCAGGCGACGAAGAAGCCGGCCCGCTCAGGGCCGCGCAAGAAATTGACTCTGTCGAAGTCGCGACGAACTTCGCGCCGCGACTGACAAACTACGCGTCAAACTGCTGCCCCGTGACCCCCTGGCTGTCCGGGCCCAATAGATAGAGATAGGTCCCCACGATCTGCTCCGGCGTCGCGAGCTTGTCCCGGTCTTCCGCCGGGAAGGCCTGACGGCGCATCTCGGTCTGTACCGGCCCCGGGTTGATGCTGTTCACCCGCAGGGTCTTCCGGAACTCGGTCTCGTCGGCGAGGGTCGCCGAGAGCGCTTCGATGCCGGCCTTGGATACGGAGTACGCGCCCCAATAGGCGCGCGCCTTGCGGCCGACGCCGGAGGAGGTGAACACCACCGAGGCGTCCGGTGACTTGTAGAGCAATTCCAGGCAGGCCTTGCTCAGCATGAAGGGAGCCGTGAGGTTCACCTGCAGCACCTGTTGCCAGACGTGCACCTCATGGTGCTCGATGGGTGCGCGCTCGCCCAGGATGCCGGCGTTGTGCAGCAGACCATCGAGCCTGCCGTACTCCTTGTCCAGTATGCCCACCAGGTCCTCGTAGTCCTTGTATTTGGCGCCCATGAGATCCATGGGGAAGATGCCGGGCTTCGGTGCACCGGCGGCTACCAGCAGATCGTAGGTGGCTTCGAGTTTCTTCACGGTCTTACCGAGCAACACCACCGTGGCGCCATGGACACCCAGGGCCACCGAAACGGCGCGGCCGATGCCGTCGCCTGCGCCTGTCACCAGGATCACGCGGCCTTTGAGCAGGTCTTTCGGCGGTGCGTAGTCGCGCTTGTTCTCGGCCATGGGAACCTTAATTGGAATTGCGCGCTGCCCGCCAAGCGGTGAACAGCGCGGAAAGGGGATGCAATCCTACAGGCTCCGCCGCGGCGGCGGAACCGGCGCGCTCCTGCTTGCGGGCACGCTTCAGGGTGAGCGCGCTGCGCACCTGCCAGACCGTGAGGGCGCGGCGTTCGGCCACCGGCACGGAACGCAGCGCGGCGGCGCGCATGGCCCGGGCCCGATCCTCATAGTCCTGTACCAGCGCCCGCACCGGCGCGTCCGCGTGGGTCTCGCCGTTGATATGCTTGTCCACGCCGCGCAACTTCAGGTCCTCGGCGGCGAAATACAGCCGCCCACCCAGAGCTGCGGCGATGCCGGTGGCGGCGATGTCAGCAAGACAAGTGGCATTGCCCAGCAGCCTGGCCGCCAGCAGCGTCTCCTCGGCATGGCCGCCCGCCAGCATGGCCGAGAGCTGGGACAAGGCGCCGGAATGGCGGAAGCAATAACGCTTCACGTCCTCGAAGCTTGGGAAGCCCGCGCCGGCGATATCGGCGCGGGTGCCGGCGATGAGGTCCAGGAACAATGCCTGCCGAGCCTTGAGCGCCGCCATGTGGGGCAGCAGCGCCTGGGTGAGGGGATGGCGTGGCTTGCCGGCATAGAGAAAAGCGATCTCTTCTTCCCACCAGCGCAGCTTCACGTCCGCCACCCCCGGGTCCCGTGCTTCGCCGGGCACCTCGTGGAGTTCGAGATACACGGCGTGCAAGGCCGTCTGGGCCGCGCGCTGCGCTGCGGGGATGAAGGTGAGAGAAAGGCGCAGGTCGAGGGAGGCGGAACTTATCTTGTCTGCCGCCTGCTGGGCGGGATTCATGCGTCCGGCTTCTTGCCGCCAGGGAGCCTTACCGCAGTCTCCACCGGCTCCAGCTCCGGCATGTCCTTCTTGGATTGCACGCCGAGCTCGGTGAAGCGGCGTGCCGCTGGCAGCACCTGCCGTTCCAGGGAGCCGACCGCATCGTTGTAGTGCTGCACACTCTTCTCGAGCGTGCCGCCCACCTTCTGCATGTGCTCGGCAAAAGTGGCGATGCGCTGGTGGAGTATCTCGGCATGCTCGCGGATGCGCTCGGCGTTCTCCGCCAGCGCCACCTGGCGCCAACCATAGGCGACGGCCTTCAGCAAGGCCACGAAACTCGTGGGCGTGGCCAGCATCACCTTCTGGCGCAGGGCCTCTTCTATGAGGTTCGGTTCGCGGTCGAGCGCAGCGGACAGAAACTGGTCGCCGGGGATGAACAGGATCACGAAG
>DATBAJ010000014.1:0-42708 GCA_036271575.1 Gammaproteobacteria bacterium | reverse complement strand
AAGATCGGCCGGCCGGTGATGAACAAGGTCGAGGCTTCCGGTTGCGACCATTACATAAGTGACTGCCCCATGGCTGCGGAACAGATACAGAACGGCCTGAAGGACAAGACCAAAGAGCCGGAGCTGCCCATGGAATTACTCAGAAAAGCCTACGGGTTGTAGACTCTAGGCATTCACAGAATCAGGAGAAGACCATGTCCAGTGAGGGGTATCACGAGCCGATCGGCGAGCTGACCGACGAGATCCGCGACTTCCATCGCGCCGTCGTCTCGCTGATGGAAGAGCTGGAAGCGGTGGATTGGTACAACCAGCGGGTCCACGCCTGCAAGGACAAGCAGCTCGCCCAGGTCCTCGCCCACAACCGGGACGAGGAGATCGAGCATGCCTGCATGACCCTGGAATGGATCCGCCGCCACAACAAGCGCTTCGACAAGGAACTCCGCGAATACCTCTTCAAGGAAGGTCCCATCAAGGATCGCGAAGACTGAAAGGCATGCAGACCATGAGCACACATAAGTTGGAACGCAAAGACCTGCTGGGCCTTGAGGAATACGCGCAGAAGCGCGACACCCTCCGCCAGCAGATCATCGCCCACAAGCGGGCGCGTACCCTGCACATCGGCCCGAACCTGACCTTGCTGTTCGAGGACCGGGAGACCATGCGTTACCAGGTGCAAGAGATGCTGCGAGCCGAGCGCATCTTCGAGGCCGCCGGCATCCAGGACGAGTTGGACGCCTATAACCCCCTGGTCCCGGATGGCTCCAACTGGAAGGCCACCATGCTCATCGAGTTCGGCGAGGTGGAGGAACGTCGCGAGGCTCTGGGCAAGCTCATCGGCATCGAGGACAAGGTATGGATGCGGATCCACGGTCACGCGCAAGTGTTCCCCATCGCCGATGAGGACCTGGAGCGGGAGACCGCAGAGAAGACCTCCGCGGTGCATTTTCTGCGCTTCGAACTCACCTCGTCCATGGTGAAGGCGCTCAAGGAAGGCGAGGCGCTGGACGCGGGCGTGGACCATGCGGAGTACAGCCATTCCGTCAAGCCACTACCCGACGCATTGCGGAAATCGCTGGTCGCGGACCTGGACTGAATACGCTGCAACTCCGCTGAGTTCAGGTTAGAATCCCCGGCGAAATCCACAGTTGGGGTGACCTGAACCGCATGGCCGCAAAATACGATGCCGCAGATATCGAGGTACTCTCCGGCCTCGACCCGGTGCGCAAACGCCCGGGCATGTATACCGACACCTCCCGCCCCAACCATCTCGCCCAGGAAGTCATCGACAACAGCGTCGACGAAGCCATCGTCGGCCACGCCAAGAAGATCGAGCTCATCGTCCACAAGGACGGCTCGCTCTCGGTGCAGGACGACGGCCGCGGCATGCCGGTGGACGTGCACCCCAAGGAGAAGATCACCGGCGTCGAGCTGATCCTCACGCGCCTGCACGCAGGCGGCAAGTTCTCCGACAAGAACTACCAGTTCTCCGGCGGCTTGCACGGCGTGGGCGTCTCGGTGGTGAACGCGCTCTCCAGCAAGCTCGAAGTGTGGGTCAAGCGCAACGGCAAGCGCTACCACATGGGCTTCAAGGACGGTAAACGCGTCACCAAGCTGGAGGAGCAGGGCGAAGTGGGCAAGGCCAACACCGGCACCTTGCTGCGCTTCTGGCCGGATCCCAAGTATTTCGACAGCAACAAGTTCTCCATCCCCAAGCTCAAGCACGTGCTGCGCGCCAAGGCGGTGCTCTGCCCGGGTCTCACGGTCAAGTTCATCAACGAACAGACCCTCGAGAAGGAAGAGTGGCACTACGTCGACGGCCTTAAGGGCTATCTCATAGATTCCCTGGAAGGTGCCGAGTACTTGCCTAACGAGCCCTTCACGGGCGCTATCCAGCAGGGCAAGGAAGTCGTGGATTGGGCCGTGGTGTGGCTGCCGGGCGAAGGCGGCGAGATCTTCAACGAGAGCTACGTCAACCTCATCCCCACCATCCAGGGCGGCACCCATGTGAACGGCCTGCGCACCGGCATCACCGATGCGGTGCGCGAGTTCTGTGAGTTCCGCAACTTGGTGCCGCGCGGCGTGAAGCTCGCGCCGGAGGACATCTGCGACCGGGCCGCCTACGTGCTCTCGGTGAAGATGCCCGACCCGCAGTTCTCAGGCCAAACCAAGGAGCGACTTTCTTCGCGCGAGTCCGCCAACTTCGTCGGCGGTGTGGTGAAGGACGCGCTGGGCCTGTGGCTGAACCAGCACACCGAAGCGGGTGAGCAGATCGCGCAGCTCGCCATCGAGAATGCACAGGCACGCCTGAAGGTGGCCAAGCAGGTGGTGCGCAAGAAAGTCACCGCGGGCCCGGCCCTGCCGGGCAAGCTCGCGGATTGCACCAGCGGCGATCCCAAACGATCCGAACTGTTCCTGGTGGAGGGCGACTCCGCCGGCGGTTCCGCCAAGCAGGCCCGGGACCGGGAGTTCCAGGCCATCCTGCCGCTGCGCGGCAAGATACTGAATACCTGGGAAGTGGACGCAGGCGAGATACTCGCCTCCGAGGAAGTGCACAACATCAGCATCGCCTTGGGCGTGGAACCCGGTTCTTCGAAGCTGGATGGGCTGCGCTACCACAAGATATGCATCCTGGCGGACGCGGATTCCGATGGTAAGCACATCGCCACTTTGCTCTGCGCCTTGTTCGTGCGGCATTTTCGGCCGCTGGTGACCGCCGGCCACATATTCGTGGCCATGCCGCCGCTGTTCCGCGTCGACGTGGGCAAGCAGGTGTTCTACGCCCTGGACGAGGACGAGAAACAGGCCGTGCTGGATAAGCTGGTCAAGGACAAGGTGAAAGGCAAGCCCACGGTGATGCGCTTCAAGGGTTTGGGCGAGATGAACCCGGCGCAACTGCGGGAGACCACCATCGATCCCGACACCCGTCGCCTGGTGCAGTTGACCCTGGAAGCCAAGGACAACACCGACAAGCTAATGGACATGCTGCTGGCCAAGAAACGCGCCGGCGACCGCAAGGATTGGCTCGAGAAAAAAGGCAATCTGGCTGAAATCTGACTCTATATAGGTATCGAGCAATGGCTGAGCAGATGTATACGGTGAAGGGCTCCGAGCAGCAGCCGCTGAAGGAATTCACGGAGAAGGCGTACCTGGACTACTCCATGTACGTGATCCTGGACCGGGCGTTGCCCTTCATCGGCGACGGCCTGAAACCGGTTCAGAGGCGCATCGTCTACGCCATGTCGGAACTCTCGCTGGATTACCAGTCGAAACCGAAGAAATCCGCCCGCACCGTGGGCGACGTGCTGGGCAAGTACCATCCCCACGGTGACTCCGCCTGTTACGAAGCCATGGTGCTCATGGCCCAGCCTTTCTCCTACCGCTATCCCATCATCGAAGGCCAGGGCAACTGGGGTTCGCCGGACGATCCCAAGTCCTTCGCCGCCATGCGCTACACAGAAGCCAAGCTCTCCAAGTACGCGGAAGTGCTTTTGTCCGAACTGGGCCAGGGCACCGTGGAATGGGGTCCGAACTTCGACGGCACGCTGGAGGAGCCGCTGCAGCTGCCGGCGCGCCTGCCCAACGTGCTCCTGAATGGTTCTACCGGCATCGCCGTGGGTATGGCCACGGATATCCTGCCCCACAACCTGCGCGAGATAGCGAGTGCCTGCATCCATCTCCTGGACGAGCCCAAAGCCACGGTGCGCGAACTCTGCGAGCACGTGAAGGGCCCCGATTTCCCCACCGCCGCGGACATCGTCACCCCCAAGGCGGAACTGCGCCAGATGTACGACACTGGCAACGGCAGCGTGCGGGTGCGCGCCAAATGGAGCCGGGAGAAGGGCACGGCCGAGATCGTGATCACCGCATTGCCTTACCAGGTGTCCGGCGCCAAGGTGCTGGAGCAGATCGCGACCCAGATGCGCAACAAGAAGTTGCCCATGGTGGAGGACCTGCGCGACGAGTCCGACCATGAGAACCCGACGCGTCTCGTCATCGTGCCGCGTTCCAACCGCGTGGACAGCGACGAGTTGATGGGGCATCTGTTCGCCACGACTGACCTGGAGAGAAGCTACCGGGTCAACTTCAACATGATCGGCCTGGACGGGAGGCCTAGCGTCAAGAACCTGAAGGAGATACTCGAGGAGTGGCTGGAGTTCCGCCTCAAGACCGTGACCCGCCGCCTGGAGTTCCGCCTCGACAAGGTGCAGAAGCGCCTGCACATCCTGGCGGGCATGTTGACGGCCTTCCTCAACATAGACGAAGTCATCGCCATCATCCGCAAGCACGATGAGCCCAAGCCCGTGCTGATGAAGCGGTTCAAGCTCTCGGATATCCAGGCGGAAGCCATCCTGGAATTGAAGCTGCGCCATCTCGCCAAACTGGAAGAGATGAAGATCAAGGGCGAGCAGAAAGACCTGGCCGCCGAGCGCAAGACTCTTGAAGAGACTTTGGGTTCCAAGGCCAAACTCAAGAAGCTGATCCGCAGCGAACTCATCGCCGATGCTGCCACCTACGGCGATGAGCGCCGCTCCAAGCTCATCGAGAAAGCGGTGGTGGCCCAGGCCATCGACGAGACCCAACTCTTGCCCACGGAACCGACGACGGTGGTCCTGTCCAAATCCGGTTGGGTGCGGGCCGCGAAAGGCCATGAACTCGATCCGACGACGCTCAGTTACAAATCCGGTGACTCGTTCCTCGCCGCCGCTTATGGCAAGAGCAACCAGTCGGCGGTGTTCCTGGATTCCACCGGCCGCGCCTACACGCTGCCGGCCCACACGCTGCCCTCGGCCCGCAGCCAGGGTGAACCGCTCACGGGACGTGTCTCGCCGCCGGATGGCGCCACCTTCGCCGGTGCGCTCATCGGCGAACCTACGGACCTTTGGCTGGTGGCCAACGACTTAGGCTATGGCTTCGTGGTGAAACTTGCGGAGCTCCTCACCCGCAACCGTGCCGGCAAGACGGTATTGAAGCTGAAACCTGGTGCCAAGGTGAACGTGCCTTCACCCATCAAGGACCTGAAGACCGACCTGCTGGTGGCGGTGAGTAACGAAGGCCACATACTGGCCTTCGGCATCAAGAACCTGCCCGAACTGGCCCGCGGCAAGGGCAACAAGATCATGGGCATCAACACCAAGAAACATGCCGCCCGCGAGGAGTTCATGGCTGCGGTGACCAGCGTGCCGGCGGACGAGGATCTGATCATCGTCTGCGGCAACCGCCACATGACCCTCACGCCGAAGGATCTCGCGGAGTACAAGGGAGATCGCGGCCGCAAGGGCCTCAAACTGCCCAAGAACTATAGAAATGTGGATGCGATCTATCCGGAGTCGAGATGGCCAGGGAAGAATGGAGGAGGGAAGCCGGCGAAGGAGTGAGGACTATCTGGGTGCCCGGGCATCTGTCATCACTACCTCGGCTTCCTGCACGATATTTCCCTGGATATATTCGATACCTAGGGTATAGAGCACCGCCATGGTCTCGGGCTTCTCGACGCGCTCCGCCACGGTCTTGATGCCACTCGCCTGGGCCTTCTCCACGAGTTTCTTCACCATGTCGCTACGCTTCGGGTCCGTGGCCAATACCGCGCTGATGGAGCCGTCGATCTTGAGGTAATTCACGCCCTTGATGAGTTCCAGGGTGTGCATGGGATCGTGACCGATGCCGAAGTGTTCCAGGGCGAAGCCGCATTTCAGTTTCTTGACGCCTTCGGCGAAGTTGCTAGTGTCTGTCAGATATTTCTCCGCGGATTTCTCCGGGATCTCGAAGATCAGATGCCCCGGTTCGATGCCGGTGACGCCCGACAAAAGTTTCTCGATCCAGGGCAGCAGGTTCTTGTCGGTCAGCGACTGGTCCGAGAGGCGCACGAACAGACTGCTCTTGTTGCCCTGCTTGGCACGCTCGGCCAGCATCTTCACTGCGTTCTCCAGGATCCAGCGGTCGATTGCAGTCATCATGCCGATGCGTTCGGCGGCCGGGAGGAAGTCCTTGGGAGGGATCTCCTCTTCCTTGTCGCCGCGCATGCGCACCAGCACATCGTGCAGGTCGGTGGGCTCGCCGGTGAGGCTCGCCACGGGCTGGAAGGCGAGGATGAAACGGTTCGCCTTGAGGCCTTCGGTGATACGCCGCTGCCATTCGTTGTCGGTCACGCGACCTTCCGCATCCACCGTGGGCGGCGTCCAACCCACCACCTTGTTGCCACCCTGTTGGAGGGCGGTGCGGTGCGCCTGTTCCGCATCCTCCAGCAGCTTCTCCGGGTTGGTGGTGCGGCTCGCGTCCATCTCCACGTAGGAGAGGCTGATGGTGAGGCTGGTGGACTTGCCGCCGGCCTGGAAGATGCGGCTTGAAGCGGCGGTGCGCAGCTTGTCGGCCCACTCGGCCACGTCCTTAAGCTTCGGCCGCACCACCAGCGCCATGAATACCGTGCCGCCGAAACGCGCCAACTGATCGTCCTGGGTGGCGGTGCTGCGTATCAGGTCCGAAAGCGCTTTGATGATGTTGTCGCTGGCCAGCACGCCGACTTTCTCGGCCACCGCCGTGAACTTGTCAGGCTTCACGATGAGCAGGGCGCGCACCGCGCCTTTGGGCGGCTCCTGCATGGCCTGGGAGAGTATCTCCAGGAAGCGGTTGCGGTTCAGGAGCCCGGTGAAGAGATCCAGGTTCCGGTAGGTGGTGAGCTGCTGCACGCTGGCCGCGAGCTTCTGGTTGAGCTGCTCGATCTGTTGGGTCTGCTGGTCCAGCTGCTGCTTGAGGGTGTCGGCCTGCTCCTGGGCCTTGGTGTGCACCTTGATCGCCAGCTCCTGGGCTTGCTGGGTCTTGGCCTGGGCTTCCTTGGTGCCGGCATCGTTGCGGATGGAGAGGGCGATGGCGTGCTCGCCGTCCACTTCCACCTGCGCGAACTCAAGCGCGGTGTTGAACGCTTTGCCACCGGCGTGGTGCCCCTTCACCGCCAGCGGTTCCTGGGCCTGGCCCTTGCCGGCCACCTTGAGCGCTTCCTTCAGTGGTCCCTGGGATTCGCTCTCGAACAGCTCCAGGATCGGCGTGCCTTCGATGTCGCCGCTCTCCTTGTGGCCGAACAGCTCCAGGAAGGCGGGATTGGCGGAGAGGATGATGCCGTCATGCACGTAGCTGAGGGCGTCCTTCGACTCCTTCACCACCAGGCTGATGCGCTTCTCGTATTCGTGGAGCTTGATGCTGGCCTGCGCGAAGTCACGGGCCAGGTGCAGCACTTCCAGTTCACGGGACACCACTGCCTGCAGGTGCTCCATCTCATCCATGGAGACCAGGTCGCGGGCGCCGGTGTTGACGATCTCCGCCACGATCATCGGCTTGAGGCTCTTGCCGATGGCGATGATGGGCACGTTGGGCAGGGTCATGTCGCGTAGCCGTACGACATCGGCAAATGGCGCCGCCGGCACACTGGTGGAGCAGAGGATCAGGTCGGGTTTCTGCTGCTTGAGGCTCTTCTCGGCATCGTCGATGCTCGCCACCCAGATCGGACGGACGGCGTGGCCCGCGTTACGCAGCGTGCTGTTGAGAGTCTCTGCATCGTTCTGCGAAGGCGCGACGACCAGGACAGGCAGGACGCTGCGTGGCGACAAGATAACTCCTCAGAAGGCCCCGTTAACCCCTTGCATGCACGGGTATTTTTATCGCATCCCCGACAGATTTACCAGTGAGCACGGCCGCTTAACCATCGCCGGACTTTAAGGGGCAGGCATCACCGGCATCTTCGAGGGCGCCCCCGGCACCTCCCGCACCAGCCTGGGCACCAGATAGCCCGGTAGCTGCGCGCGCAGTTCCGTCATGAGCGCAAGCGCTTCGGCTTCCGGCACGTCGAAATGCGCAGCACCCGCCACCGGGTCCAGGAGGTTGAGGTAATAAGGCAGCACCCCGGCTTCGAACAGGGCCTCGGACAGGTCCGACAGCACCTTGGCCGAATCGTTCACGCCCCTCAACAGCACCGTCTGGTTGAGCAGCGTGGCGCCGGTCTCCCGCAACCTGGCGCAGGCGTCGGCCACCGCTGCATCCAATTCTCTGGCGTGGTTTGTGTGCAATACGACCACCTTCTGCAGGCGGCAGGCCTTGAGCCAACCCACCAGGGAGTCGTCCACGCGGGAAGGGAGTACCACCGGCTGGCGGGTATGGATGCGCAGCCTCCTTATATGAGGTATCCCCTCCAGGGCCCGTACCAGGGCCGCCAGGCGCTCGTCGCTCAGGGAGAGGGGATCGCCACCGCTCAGGATCACCTCGTTGATCGAGGTGTCGCCCTTGAGATAGGCCAGGGCCCCAACCCACTCTTCGGCGCGGGCCGTCTCTTCGGCGTAAGGAAAGTGCCGGCGGAAGCAATAGCGGCAGTGAACGCCGCAGGCGCCGGTGGTGATGAGCAGCACCCGGCCCTGGTATTTGTGGAGCAGCCCCTTGGCGGCGACGCTGGGCATGTCGCCCACCGGGTCGCGGCTGTAGCCCGGCACTTCTTGCAGTTCCGCGCCCAGCGGCAGCACCTGGCGCAGCAATGGATCCGCCGGGTCGCCCTTGGCCATGCGC
Source organism: Gammaproteobacteria bacterium (assembly GCA_036271575.1). Taxonomy (GTDB): domain Bacteria; phylum Pseudomonadota; class Gammaproteobacteria; order Natronospirales; family REEB76; genus DASUBN01. The sequence continues at coordinate 34,164 of DATBAJ010000014.1, read as the reverse complement.
GCCAGGAAGGCGCGCGGCACCCGCAAGGGGAACATGGCGGCGGCGCGTTTGGCCGGCTCCAGCCAGGCTGGATCCAGCTGCAACAGCGCCAGCAGTTCGCGGGGGTCGCGCACTGCTTCGGCCATCTCGGTCTGCCAACGGGTGGTCATGGGGTTCTAGGAGGCTGCCCGGAGCCGGGCGGTAGGGTATGATTACGCGCTTTTTCGGGCCGCTCATATATAGAGGCCCTAGCGTATTTTAACACTTGGCGGATATTTCCATGAGCAGTTACAGCACCAGCGAATTCAAGTCCGGCCTCAAGATCATGATGGATGGCGACCCCTACACCATCGTCGAGAACGAGGCCGTGAAGCCGGGTAAGGGCCAAGCCTTCAACCGGATCAAGATCCGCAACCTTAAGACCGGCAAGGTGCTGGACCGCAACCTGAAATCCGGCGACACGGTGGAAGCCGCCGACATCGCCGAGCTGGACGTGCAGTATCTGTACGGCGACGGCCAGTTCTGGCACTTCATGAACCCGGATAACTTCGAGCAGCTGGCCGCCGACGCCGTCGCCATGGGCGATGCCAAGAACTGGCTCAAGGGCGAAGAGCTCTGCAAGATCATGCTCTGGGACGGCAAGCCGCTGGCGGTCACCGCGCCGATCTTCGCCATCCTCAAGGTCACCGAGACCGATCCAGGCGCCCGCGGTGACACCGTGACCGGCGGCAACAAACCCGCCAAGCTTGAGACCGGCGCCACGGTGAAAGTGCCGCTGTTCATCAACGAAGGCGATCTCATCAAAGTCGACACGCGCTCCGCCGAATACGTGGCCCGCGCCAAGTAAGTACATGGGTCGGCCGTGAACGACTGGCGGCCGACTGCTCCTCTAGAAAATCTCAAGCTGCGCGCCGAACTGCTGGCCAGGCTCCGGCAGTTCTTTGCCGCGCGCAACATCCTCGAAGTGGATACGCCAGCCCTATCCCGGGCCGGGGCCACCGATCGCCACATCCAAAGCTTCCGCGTCGAGGATGGCCGCGAGGACCATCTGTACCTGCAGACCTCGCCGGAATTCCCCATGAAGCGCCTGCTCGCGTCGGGTTCCGGTGATATCTACCAGATCTGCAAGGTGTTCCGCAGTGGCGAAGCCGGGCGCAGTCACAACCCTGAGTTCACCATGCTGGAGTGGTATCGCCTGGGGCTGGATCATCATCAGCTGATGGCGGAAGTGGCGGTATTGATCGGCGGGCTGATACCCGAATTGGATCCGCCGGAATACCTGACGTATCGGGAGGCTTTCCAGACCCACGCGGGCTTCGACGTCACCCAGGCCGGTAGCAAAGAGTGCATCGCGGCTCTCACCCGTGACGGGCGCCAGGTACCGTCTGAAGATCAGCTGGATTACGACGGTTGGCTGGACATGGTGGCAGGGGACTTGGTCTATCCCGCCTTGGGGAAGGGCCGGCTCACCTTTATATATAACTACCCGGCGAGCCAGGCAGCCCTGGCGCGCATCTGGCCCGGCGAGCCGCCGGTGGCGGAGCGTTTCGAGGCTTTCATCGATGGCGTGGAGCTGGTGAACGGTTTCCACGAGCTGGCGGACGCGGCAGAGCAGGGGCGGCGCTTCGAGGCAGACCGAACCTTCCGCAAGACCCACGGTCTCATGGACATACCCCGGGACGAACGGCTGTTGGCCGCACTGCACCATGGACTGCCGGGATGCTCCGGCGTTGCCTTGGGCGTCGACCGCCTGCTGATGGTCATCGCCGGCGCCGGGGCCTTGGGCGAGGTGATAGCGTTCCCCTCGGACCGGGCCTGAACATCTTCGAGGTGCCTCATGCTGCGACGCTGGTTCCCGCCGCTTCTCTGTCTCCTGTGCTTCGTTGCCGCGTCAGCGGTCGCGGGGCCGGCCCAGGCGCAACAGGACGAGGCGGTCATCCGTCAGTCCCTCGCGGACTGGGTGCAGGCTTTCAACAGCGGCGACTATGCCAAGGCGGCCCAGGTCTGGGCGCCAGACATGCAGGGCTGGGGGAGCGACGGCGAAGACAGCTATCAGCGCGAGATGGGTTCCGCGCGCAAGACACCCAAGGTCGCCAACCCGCAGTACAAGTATCAGCTCAAGATAGATGAGGTGATGGTGTCCGGCGACATGGCGGTGGTGCGTGACACCTGGACCAGCGTCGGTCCCACCGGCAAGGCCACTACGTTCCGCAGTTTCGAGGTCTGGCGCCGGCAAGCGGATGAGAGCTGGAAGATCAGCCGCTGGATAGACGGGCCTGAGACCCCCGACAGCAGCGTAAAATGAACCGTATCGAGACCCGGAGCAGACCATGTTCGAGATGAAGAGACCCGCCGCGGCGGCGAGCAAGCAGGAGCTTTACGCAGACCTCCTCTCCCAGGCCAAGGGCCTGCTGCACGACGAGCATGATCGCGTGGCTAACGCCGCTAACTTCGCATCGCTGCTTTACCACAGCCTGCCGGATGTGAATTGGGTCGGCTTCTACTTCATGAAGGACGGCGAACTGCTGGTAGGGCCCTTCCAAGGTAAGCCGGCCTGCGTGCACATCGCGCTCGGCAGGGGCGTATGCGGCACAGCCGCGAAGACCCAGCAGACCCAGCTCGTCCCGGACGTGAATGCCTTCCCCGGGCACATCTTCTGCGATGGGGATTCGCTGTCGGAACTGGTGGTGCCGCTGATGTCGAAAGGCGAGATGCTCGGTGTGCTGGACCTGGACAGCCCCAAGCTCGCGCGCTTCGACCAGGAAGACCAGAAGGGGCTGGAGGCCTTGGCCGCCGTCTTCCTGGCAAGCCTTATATAAGAGAGGCCAGCTTCTGGCCCATGCGCACTGCGCTGGCGGCCTGATAACTGCCATCCCAGCGGATACCATCCCTGGCGAACAGCAGGATCACCGTGGATCCCATGTTGAAACGGCCGACTTCCGCGCCCTTGGCGAGTCGTATCTCGTTCTTCGCGTAATCCCAGGTCTGTACCGACGAGCGTTGCGGAGGCGTGATCTCACCGGCCCAGACGGTCTCGATGCTGGCCACGTTCAGCGCGCCCACCATCACCAGCGCCATGGGCCCGGCGGCGGTGTCGAACAGGCAGGCGACCCGTTCATTGCGGGCAAACAACCGCGGCACCGCACGGGTGGTGGGCGGGTTGACGCTGAACAAGCGCCCCGGCACGTGGATCATGCGCGTGAGCGTGCCGTCCAGCGGCATGTGGATGCGGTGGTAGTCACGGGGCGAGAGATAGAGCGTAGTGAACTGGCCGTGCTCGAAGGGTGCCGCGGCTTTGGCATCGCCGCCCAGGAGTTCCAGCGCGGAGAATGACTGCCCTTTGGCCTGGAATATCCGTCCCGCTTCGATGGCGCCGATCTGGCTCACGGTGCCGTCCACGGGGGAGGCCACGTCCTTGGCACCGGCGGCGATGGGCCGCGCATCGGCTTTGAGCGCCCGGGTGAAGAAGGCGTTGAAGTGCAGGTAGGAACCAAGATCAGGTTCAAGCGCCTCGCTCATGTCCACGCCGAAGCGGCGCGCGAAGTCGTGGATGGCCCAATCCTTGAAACCGCGGTGTTGGATGCGGGTGAGGCGATGGGTCCCGCGCGAGATGAGATGCTGCGGCAGCAGATACTGCAGCCAGGCCTTGAAGCGGTCTCCCAGCGATGCGCTCATCAGTGTGCAGGCGGGTCGTGGCGCACCGGCGCCAGGATCGCGAGCTGTGAGCCGTCTGAGAAGGTCAGTGTCACCTCCGCCATGTCGCCGGCAAAAAGGTTCTTCTTCGGCTGCATCATCATCAGATGGTAGCTGCCAGGCTTGAATTCGATGCTGCCATGGGCTGGGATCGCGATGCTGGGCACCGGCTCCATCTCTTCCACGCCATCCTTGACGAAACTCCTGTGGATCTCCACCGAGCCGAAGTCCCGGCTTTCGACGGCGGTGAGGGTCAAGGGCGTGTCGGTGAGGTTCTGCAACGTGAAGTAACCGGCCAGTACCGCCACACCCGGCGGCGCCTGGCGGATCCAGACCAGTGAGGCGCGCACCGAAGGACCGGACGCCGCGTTCGCCAAGGGCAGCAGTGCAGCGATCATCAGCAGTAGCAACAGGCGGTAACGCTTCACCAGGTCTCTCCGTAGTACTTGAGGATGTTGAGGTAGTCGCTGCTCATGCGTCTCGGGTCCAGCGGCGGGTCGAACACCGCGACTTCTTCGCCCTGCTTGTCCACCAGCACCACGAAGCTGCTGTGGTTGACGCTGTAGTTGCCCTGTTGGCTGGCGGGCGTATAGGAGAACTCCACGCCCAGGGGGCCGGTGAGCGCGCGCAGCGCATCCAGGCTGCCAGTGGCGCCGACGAAGTCCGGGTTGAAGTACAGCGCGTAGTTCCTGAGCAGCGTGGGGTCGTCGCGCTTCGGATCCACGGAGACGAAATACACCGCGGGTTTGGGTGCCTTCGCAGCCTTGGCCAGCGAGGCCATCATATGGTCCAGGGCCGAGAGCGTGGTGGGGCAGGCGTCCGGGCAGTGGGTGTAGCCGAAGTACAGGAAGCTCCAATGGCCGGTGAGGCTCTGCTTGGTGAACGGCTTGTCGTCGGTACTGGTGAGGGTGAACTCCGGCAAGGGCCTGGCATCGTGCAGCAGCAGCGCTGCGGTCTGGGGCCGGCTTGGCGCGTGCCGGGACTGGAACACGAGACGTCCGGTGACGATCCCGGCTGCGATCGCCAGGACGAACAACCCGGCAAAGGGCAGCACGGTCTTGAATTTCATGGGCGGATTATAACAGCAGCCTGCGCGACTCCTTTATCATAGGCGTTCCCGCAAATGAGGCTCCGCGATGGAAAAGTTCGAAGAACTCGGCGTGCGCCTGGAGACAGCCAAGGACTTCGTCCGTTGGGGTGCGAGCGCGTTCAACCGCGCCCAGTTGCACTTCGAGCACGGTACCTCCAACGCCGTGGACGAAGCCTTGAACCTGGTGCTGCACGCATTGGATCTCGGCCACGACATCCCGCCGTGGCTGCTGGACGGGCGCCTCACGGATGCGGAGAGACGCGCGGCCTATGACCTGCTGCGCCGGCGCGTCGAGGAGCGCAAACCCTACGCCTACATCACCCACAAGGCGCGCTTCGCGGGCCTGGATTTCTACGTGGACGAGCGGGTGCTGGTGCCGCGCTCGCCCATCGCTGAACTGATAGAAGCGGGTTTCGAGCCCTGGATCGAGCCGGACCGGGTCAGCAAGGTGCTGGACCTCTGCACCGGCAGCGGCTGCATCGGCATCGGCTGCGCCTATGCCTTCGGGGATGCGGCGATCGACGCCACCGATGTCTCCGCCGATGCACTGGCCGTGGCCCAGTTGAATGCCGAGAAGCTGCACGTGGCGGATCGGGTGCTGTTCCATCGCGCCGACGTGTTCGACGGTTTGCCGGAAGCGCCCTACGACATCATCGTCAGCAACCCGCCTTACGTGGACGCCGAGGACATGGCGACCCTTCCGGATGAGCATCGCCACGAACCGGCCTTAGGGCTGGCAGCCGGGAATGATGGCCTGGACATCGTGCGCCGCATCCTCAGTGGCGCGGGTAACTATCTGGCGAAGGACGGCATCCTGGTGGTGGAAGTAGGCAACAGCCGCTGGGCGCTGGAAGAGGCCTATCCGGATGTGCCCTTCACCTGGCTCGAGTTCGAGCGAGGACACGCCGAGGTGTTCCTGCTCAAAGCGGACCAGCTCGGTGCACTCGGCAAACCGCAGAAGCGGACCACGCGTGTCCGGTAACACTTTCGGCAAGCTGTTCAGCGTCACGACCTTCGGTGAGAGCCACGGGCCGGCGCTGGGCTGCATCGTGGACGGCTGCCCGCCGGGGCTCGCGCTCAGCGAAGCCGACATCCAGCCGGACGTGGATCGTCGCCGCACCGGCACCTCGCGGCACACTTCCCAGCGCCATGAAGCTGATGCGGTGAAGATCCTCTCCGGTGTGTTCGAGGGTGTCAGCACCGGCACACCCATTGGCCTGCTGATAGAGAACACGGATGCGAAGTCCAAGGACTACGAGACCATCCAGGACAAGTTCCGTCCCGGCCACGCGGATTACACCTACCTGATGAAATACGGCCGCCGCGACCATCGCGGTGGCGGACGCGCCTCGGCGCGTGAGACGGTTATGCGCGTCGCTGCCGGCGCCATCGCCCGCAAGTACCTGCGCGAACGTTATGGCGTCGTCATCCGCGGCTGGTTGGCGGAGCTCGGACCCTTGAAGCTCGAGGTGAAGGATCCCGCCGCGGTGGACAGCAACCCATTCTTCTGCGCGGACCCGTCACGGGTCGCGGAGCTCGAGAGTTTCGTGGATGCGCTGCGCAAGTCCGGCGATTCCATCGGCACCCGCGTCACCGTCTCGGCCGCCGGTGTGCCGCCCGGTTGGGGCGAGCCGGTGTTCGACAAGCTGGATGCAGAACTGGCGAGTGCCATGATGGGCATCAACGCCGTGAAGGGCGTGGAGATCGGTTCCGGTTTCGACGTGATCCGCCAGAAGGGCAGCGAGCACCGCGACGAGATGTCACCGCAGGGTTTCAAGAGCAACCACGCCGGCGGCGTCCTGGGCGGGATCTCCACGGGTCAGGACATCGTCGTGAGCCTTGCCATCAAGCCCGCCTCCAGCATCCGCCTCGAAGGCAAGACCGTGGACGTGCATGGCGCGCCTACCGAAGTCAGCGTGCACGGCCGTCACGATCCGGTGGTAGGCATCCGTGCGGTACCCATCGCGGAAGCGATGCTGGCGCTCACGCTCATGGACCATGCCCTGCGGCATCGCGCCCAGAACCTGGACGTGAAACCGCCGCTCGATCCCCTCCCTCCCGCGCGCTGAGCGCCCATACCTCTACATGCAGGAGCAGCTGTGAAGACTTTCGACGTAGCCGTGGTAGGCGCGACCGGCGCCGTTGGCGAAGCGATGCTGGAGATCCTCGCCGAGCGCAAGTTCCCGGTGGGGCAGGTCTATGCACTCGCCAGCGAACGTTCGGCGGGCGGCAAGGTGGCGTTCGCCGGACGTGAACTCACGGTAGGCAAGCTCAGCGATTTCGACTTCAGGAAGGTACAGATCGCGCTCTTCTCCGCCGGTTCCTCGGTCTCGGAGGAATACGCGCCCAAGGCAGGCGCCGCCGGCTGCGTGGTGATCGACAACACCTCGCGCTTCCGCTACGAGGACGACGTGCCCCTGGTGGTGCCGGAAGTGAACCCGCAGGCATTGGCCGGATACACGGCCCGCAACATCATCGCCAACCCCAACTGCAGCACCATCCAGATGCTGGTGGCCCTGAAGCCCATCCACGATGCGGTCGGCATCCAGCGCATCAACGTCGCCACCTACCAATCCGTATCCGGCGCCGGGCGCCGCGGTATCGAGGAGTTGGCGAATCAGACCGCGAACCTGCTGAACGGCAAGCCGGTGGAGAAGGGTGGCAAGTTCCCCAAGCAGATCGCTTTCAACGTGCTGCCCCAGGTGGATGAGTTCCAGGACAACGGCTATACCCGGGAAGAGATGAAGATCGTTTGGGAGACCCACAAGATCCTCGACCCCGCCATCCAGGTGAACGCCACCTGTGTCCGGGTACCGGTCTTCTACGGCCACTCGGAAGCGGTGCATCTCGAGACCCGGGACAAGCTCAGTGCCGATAAGGCCCGGGCCCTGCTGGCCAAGGCACAAGGGGTTGTGGTCATGGACGAGCGCCGGCCAGGGGGGTACCCCACGGCCGTGACCGAGGCGGCCCAAGGGGATGCGGTCTATGTGGGCCGCATCCGGGAGGACTTAAGCCACCCCCGTGGCCTCAACCTATGGGTGGTCTCGGATAACGTGCGGAAGGGGGGTGCCTTGAACAGCATCCAGATAGCCGAGTTATTGGTGAAAAGCTATTTATAAGCTATAGTTAGCCCATCATTGTAAAGAGCGTTCTGAGCTTTTTAGGGCACTTGACCCGGCTCCCAGGCCCTTGGGGGACGGGAGGGTTGGGGGAGAAGAAAGTAATGAGCAAGAAGCTGATAGTTCTTCTGGCCTTGGTGTCAGCGGCGCTGCCTATGGCGGCGAATGCGCTCGGCTTGGGCGAGATAAAACTCAACTCCGCGCTCAACGACAAGTTCAACGCCGACATCCCGGTGGTGGGCGCCACCAGCGACGAGCTGGACAGCCTCGACGTCAAGCTTGCGGGCCTGAACCAATTCACCCAGGCCGGCCTCGACCGCCCCGGCGTGCTCGATCAGTTGCAGTTCGTGGTGGTGCGTAATCCCGACGGCACCTCCTATATCCACATCACCAGCAACGCCGCGGTGCGCGAACCGTTCCTGGATTTCCTGGTGGACGCGAACTGGAACAACGGCGAGCTGATCCGCGAATACACCGTATTGCTGAATCCGCCGACGTTCCAGACTGCGAACGCAGCGCCCAGCGCTCCCGCACCTCAGCCTGCCGCTGCGGCACCCTCTGCACCCGTCGCTGCCGCGCCGGTCCCTGTCCCTGTTCCGACACCTGCGCCAGTCACCCAGACCGCAGCGCCCGTTGCACAACCGCCGGCGGAAGTCGCGGCTGCGCCGCAGCCGCCAGTCGCAGCGCAACCTGCGCCGGCGGCGGAATCGACACCCGCACCGGCGGCTTCACCGCCTCCGGCACCCGCGCCCTCTGTCGAGCAGGCGCCCGCACAACGGGCGCTTGGCACGAATTACGGGCCGATTCATCGCGGTGAGACCCTCTCCAGCATCGCCAGGTCGGTGCGTCCGGACGGCATCACGCTGAACCAGATGATGGTCGCCATCTACCAGGCGAACCCCGAAGTCTTCATGCACAACATCAACCGGATGAAGTCCGGTTACATCCTGCGCATGCCCACCGCCTCCGACGCGCAAGCAGTGAGCGTCACCGACGCCAACAGTGAAGTGCGCGCGCAGATGCAGGCCTGGCGCAGCGGCACGCCGGCGCCTGAGGCGGCGCCGTCCGCTGCAACGTCTACATCCGGAGCACCTGCCTTGCAGCTGGTCGCGCCGGGTTCCGCCGCCGAAAGCAACGCGCAGGTCCCGGGTGCTGCCACCCAGTCCACTGCTACCGCCGTCGCGCCCGAAGCGCCGGCTGCGTCGATGAAGACGCCGGCCAAGTCCACGGGCAAGAGCGCGAATCCGCCGCCGCTTCCGGTGCCGGCCACCCAGCCGCCGCTTGCAGTGAACAGCAACTCCCTGTCGGCGGAGCAGCAACAGGCTGTGCAGCAGAATGCCGCGCCGGCGCTGCCGTCCTCTGCCACCAACGTGCCGCTGCCGAAGGCCGCGCAGCCCAAGCCGGCACTGAAACCATTCGGCCAGCCTGCCGCGCAATCCGGCGGCGGCATCATGGACCTGATCTTCCCCTACGGCATCATCGCCCTGATCCTGATCGCGCTGATCGCGCTCGCCGTGGTGATCATCAAGAAGCGCAAGGGGTCTGGTTCCGGCGGCGCATCCAAGAGTTCCGCGCGCATCAAGGCCGACTGGATGAAGCAGGAGAGCGTGGATGGCGGCGACAGCACCGCCGCTTCGTCCACCACCCGCACCCGCAGCCGCAAAGCCGCATCCAGGCAGGATGAGGCCCAGGATCGCACCGTGCTGTCGGAACAGCCCACCGAAGTGGCTGGCGACAGCGACAAGACCATGCTGATGGCGGCACCCCCGCCGGCGCCGATGCAGGACACCATGGTCGGCAACACGGGCGGCGGCGGATCGCAGCTCGACGTGTCGGACCCGATGGCGGAAGCCGATTTCCACATGGCCTACGGTCTCTATGACCAGGCCGCCGATGTGCTGCGCAAGGCGCTGCGTCAGAGCCCGGATTCGCGGCCGGCGCAGGTCAAGTTGCTGGAGGTGTACTTCACCGCTGGCGATCGCAACAACTTCGTCGTCGAAGCCAAGAAACTGCGCCAGGCCATGGGCGCCGCGCCGGACAAGGATTGGGAGAGCGTGGCCATCATGGGCCGCCAGGTGGCGCCCGACGAGCCCTTGTTCAGCTCCACCGGTGTTTCCGCCGGCGGTGCAGTAGATATCTCGCTCGATGGCGGCGGTACCGACACCGTGGTCAGCGACCTGGATGCCCTGGAAGGCGCCTTCGCCAGCGCCGGTGCGACACCCGTCCCCGAGGCTCCGGCCCCGGCACCGATCGTGCAGGACAGCAGTCTGGAATTCTCGCTGCCGGATCTCGAGCCCATGGCGGCTCCGGAAGCTCCGGCTGAGGTCGCGCCTGCAGCCAGCACCGATTTCGACCTGGGCGACCTCAACTTCGAGCCGACGCCTTCCGTCTCCAAGCCGGAGGAGAAGAAGACCGCCCCCACCTTGGGCACAGACGAGCCCACCGTGGCCACCGATTTCGGTACCGATTCCCAGGTGGAATTCGACAAGGCCCTGAACGACCTGGCTTCGTTCGTGAATACCAACGTCCCGGCCCAGCCGGAGATGGGTGAGGAGCCGGGTGACGACAAGACCCTGGCCATCCGTCCGCCGAAGCCGCCGGTGCAAGACCTGGGCGGCGAGATCGCATCTGCCGATGCGGCCGGCAGCAGCATGAACGAGATCGGCACCAAGCTGGACCTGGCCCGCGCCTACATCGACATGGGCGACCCGGACGGGGCCAAGAGCATCCTCGAAGAGGTGATCGCCGAGGGCAACGCCCAGCAGAAGTCCGAAGCCCAGGAACTGATCAAACACGTGTCCTAAGCCGGGCTGGCTCGGATCTTCAAGTCCTTTGCGCCGCCTTCGGGCGGCGCAGTACTTTCATGACCGGTGGCAAGGGTGACCCGCTACGCACTCGGTATCGAATACGACGGTTCCGCCTTCATGGGCTGGCAACGCCAGCCCCATCCGGGCCGGACCGTGCAGGCCGCGGTGGAGGAGGCGCTCGCCAAAGTCGCCGACCATCCGGTGGACGTGGTGTGTGCCGGACGCACCGATACCGGCGTGCATGCCTCGGGTCAGGTGATCCATTTCGATACCGAAGCCCGACGCGACCTGCGCGGCTGGTTGCTGGGCACCAACTCCAATCTCCCGCCGGACGTTGCGGCAGGCTGGATCAAGGACATGCCGGAGGATTTCCATGCGCGCTTCAAGGCTACCGCGCGCCAGTATCGTTACCTGATCCTCAACCGCGGCACGCGTCCCGCGCTGACGCGATCCGAGCTCACCTGGGTGTACCGGCCCCTCGAAGTCGAGCCCATGCAGGCGGCGGCAGGCAATCTCATAGGCAAGCATGATTTCTCTGCGTTCCGCTCCGTGGACTGCCAGGCCAAGCAGCCGGTACGCACCCTGAGACGCCTGGACGTGAGGCGCGAAGCTGAGCGCATCATCGTCGATGTGGTGGCCGATGGGTTCCTGCACCACATGGTGCGCAACATCGTCGGCGTGCTTCTGGAAGTGGGGCAGGGCAGACGTGCGCCGGCATGGTCCCGCGAGGTATTGGAAGGCCGCGACCGTGCCCTGGGTGGAGTGACGGCGCCTGCCTATGGATTGACCCTGGTGGCGGTGGAATATCCGGCAGAATTCGCGGTCCCAGTCTCAGGAGATTCGTTGTTCTGATAGTCTTGCACGCTCACTCGGGAGCCGCACTTTGCGCGTCAGGATAAAAGTCTGCGGGATGACACGGACGGAGGACGTCGCGGAAGCGGCGCGTCTGGGTGTGGACGCCGTGGGCCTGGTGTTCTACCCCAAGAGTCCGCGCAACGTCGGCATCGACCAGGCGCGCGAGCTGGTGGCGGCGCTGCCCGCTTTCGTCACCGTGACCGCGTTATTCCTGGATCCCGACCGGGATCATGTACAGCGGGTACTGGATAACGTGCGAGTGGAACTGCTGCAGTTCCACGGCGGTGAGCCGGCGGAGTTCTGCCGCGGCTTCGGCCGCCCGTATGTGAAGGCGGTGCCCATGGGCGGCCAGGTGGATGTGTCGGAGTACGCATTGCGTCATGGCAGCGCCGCGGCGCTGTTGCTGGACAGTCATGCCGCGGGTCAGCGCGGCGGCACCGGCGTGAGTTTCGACTGGGCTTCTCTCCCCAAGGTCGAAGGTCCACCGCTGATCCTGGCGGGCGGTCTCAACCCATCCAACGTGGCTACCGCGATCCGCATCGTTCGGCCTTATGGCGTGGACGTGTCCAGCGGCGTGGAGATCAAACCCGGCATCAAGGATGCCGGGAAGATGGCCGAATTCGTGCGCGAGGTGAACCGTGCCGCAGATGCTTAAGCAGCCGCTGCTGCGGGAATCGCTGCGCCACCTGCCGGATGCGGCGGGCCACTTCGGCGTCTATGGCGGCCGTTTCGTGGCTGAGACCCTCATGGGCCCGGTGGAGCAGTTGCGGATCGCTTATGAAGAGAGCTGCCGGGACCCGGCGTTCCAGACGGAACTGCAGGGGTATCTGCGGGATTTCGTGGGCCGGCCCTCGCCTCTCTACTTTGCTGAACGTCTCACGGAAAGGTCCGGTGGCGCCCGCATCTATCTCAAGCGCGAGGACCTGAACCATACCGGCGCGCACAAGATCAACAACGCCCTGGGGCAGGCACTCCTGGCCCGCCGCATGGGCAAGAAACGCCTGATCGCCGAGACCGGCGCGGGCCAGCACGGCGTAGCGACGGCCACGGTGGCGGCACGCTTCGGTTTCGAGTGCGTGGTGTACATGGGTGCGGAAGACATCCAGCGCCAGGCCATCAACGTATACCGCATGAAACTCCTGGGTGCGAGTGTGGTGCCGGTGACAGCGGGTTCCAAGACCCTGAAGGACGCGCTCAACGAAGCTATGCGCGACTGGGTCAGCAATGTGGATGACACCTACTACGTGATCGGCACCGTGGCCGGACCCCATCCTTATCCGGCCATGGTGCGTGACTTCCAGGCCTGCATCGGCGAGGAAGCGCGTCGGCAGATACTGAGTGCCGAAGGCCGGTTACCGGACGCGCTGGTGGCCTGTGTAGGCGGCGGCTCCAACGCCATCGGCTTGTTCCATGCTTTCCTCGACGACGAAGTAGCCATCTACGGAGTCGAAGCGGGCGGCGACGGTCTGCACACGGGCAGGCATGCGGCATCGTTGACCGGCGGGCGCCCCGGCGTGCTGCATGGTAACCGCACCTATGTATTGGAAGATGCTGCCGGCCAGATCACCGAGACCCACTCGGTCTCCGCCGGTCTCGACTATCCGGGCGTAGGCCCGGAACATGCCTGGCTCAAGGATATCGGCCGGGTGAAATATGAGGTGATCACCGACGTGCAGGCGCTCGAGGCTTTCCACATCACCACCAAGAGCGAAGGCATCATGCCGGCGCTGGAATCGAGCCACGCCCTCGCCTGTGCCATGCAGCTTGCTCCCAAACTGGGCAAGGACAAGATCGTGCTGGTGAACCTCTCGGGCCGCGGTGACAAGGATATCCATACGGTCGCCGCCCGAGATGGGATCGAGCTGTGAGTCGCTTCGCCGCTCGCTTCGCCAAGCTGAAAGCGGATCGCCGCGCCGCCCTGGTGCCCTACGTGGTCGCCGGCGACCCCGGCAAGGGTGCGACGGTACCGCTCATGCACGCGCTGGTGACGGCCGGCGCCGATGTCATCGAGCTCGGCGTGCCGTTCTCGGATCCCAGTGCCGACGGCCCGGTGATCCAGGCGGCGCAGGAACGTGCGCTCGCCGCCGGCACCACGCTCAGGGACGTGCTGGCCATGGTGAAAGAATTCCGCAGCATCGATGGGCACACGCCGGTGGTGCTCATGGGTTATCTCAATCCCGTGGAAGCCTTCGGCGCTGAAGCCTTCGCCAGGGCCGCGGCGGAGGCAGGTGTAGACGGTGTATTGACAGTGGACATGCCTCCGGAGGAGTCGGAGCCCTTAGGGAGCCTCTTGCGCGCCAAGGGCATCGACCCCATATTCCTGCTAGCCCCCACTACCGACGATGCGCGCATCCGTCGTATCACGGAAACCGCCTCGGGCTTCGTCTATTATGTGTCCCTGAAGGGCGTCACCGGCGCCGCCCATCTGGACTTAGGGAAGGTGCAGGAACGACTCGCCAAGCTGCGCCGCCTGACTACGCTCCCCGTGGGCGTGGGTTTCGGCGTGCGGGACGCGGTCACCGCCGCGACGCTCGGGCAGGTGGCAGACGCGGTGGTGGTCGGCAGCGCGGTGGTGAGCCGCATGACCGAACACAAGGACGATGCGGTGAAGATGACTGCATCCGTCCAGGAATTCGTGAAGGGTCTGCGCCAAGCCATGGATGCAGCCCGCAGAACGGGAGCATGAGGATCCGATGAACTGGTTCAAGAAACTCGTCCCCTCGCGCATCAATACCGAAGGCCGCGCCAGCCGGCGCAGCGTGCCCGAAGGCCTGTGGACCAAGTGCGACGAGTGCAACTCGGTGCTGTACCGCGCCGAAGTGGAACGCAACCTGTACGTCTGCCCCAAGTGCAACCACCACATGCGCCTGGGCGCGCGCCAGCGCCTCGACTATTTCCTGGATGCCGGCTCCGGAGTGGAGATAGGCGCCGACATTGAACCGGTGGACATCCTCAAGTTCCGCGACAGCAAGAAGTACAAGGATCGCATCGTCGCCGCCCAGAAGGCGACCGGCGAGAAAGATGCATTGGTGGCCATGAAAGGCCGTCTCAAGGGCATGCGCATCGTGGCCTGCGCCTTCGAGTTCCGCTATATGGGCGGCTCCATGGGTTCGGTGGTCGGTGAACGCTTCGTGCGTGCCGCCGCCGCGTCCCTCGAGGAGGGCGCACCGCTGGTGTGCTTCTCGGCGAGTGGCGGCGCCCGCATGCAGGAGGCGCTGATCTCGTTGATGCAGATGGCCAAGACCAGCGCCGCTCTCGCCAGGCTGGCGCGGGCCGGCGTGCCGTTCATCTCCGTGATGACCGACCCGACCACGGGTGGCGTGTCGGCGAGCCTGGCCATGCTGGGCGACGTGAACGTGGCGGAACCCAAGGCGCTGATCGGTTTCGCCGGCCAGCGGGTCATCGAGCAGACTGTGCGCGAGACCCTTCCCGAAGGCTTCCAGCGCAGCGAATTCCTGGTGGAGCACGGCGCCATCGACCTCATCGTGGACCGGCGTGAGATGCGCGACAAGCTCGCCAGCATCCTTGCGACTTTGACCAGGCAACCGGCGCCGCAAGAAGCTGAGAATTCTTAAGCCGCCTACCGCGCGCTGCCCGATGCGTTTCAACACACTTCCCGAATGGCTGTCCTGGCAGGAACAGCTGTATCCCAACGTCATCGACTTGGGACTACACCGGGTCCAAGCGGTCTTGAAGGCGCTGGACCTGGAGCGGCCCGGGTTTCCCATCCTTACGGTGGGCGGCACCAATGGCAAGGGTTCCTCCGTCAGTTTTGCCGAAGCCATGCTGCGCGCCGCGGGGCACAAGGTCGGCGCCTACGTGTCACCGCATCTCTTGCGCTACAACGAACGGGTGCGCGTGGATGGCGTGGACATCTCCGATGCGGAGTTCTGCGAATCCTTCGCCCGCATCGACGAAGCGCGCGGCGACCTGCGTGTCACTTATTTCGAATTCGGCACCCTCGCTGCGATAGATATCCTGACCCGCCGCGGCGTAAGTGTGGCGGTGCTGGAGGTGGGCTTGGGCGGGCGCTTGGACGCAGTGAATGCCCTGGATGCGGACGTGGCATTGATCTCGTCCATCGGCCTCGACCATCAGGAGTGGCTCGGGAACGACCGTGAGAGCATCGGCCGGGAGAAGGCCGGCATCTTCCGCAAGGGGAGGCCGGCCATCTGTGCCGACCGGCGGCCGCCGGTCTCGCTGGTGGATCAGGCCGCCGGTGTCGGCGCGTGCCTGCAATTGCTCGGTCGGGATTTCGAATGCGAGATCCACGGCGACATCTGGACCTGGAAAGCCGGGCCCAGGGAATTCCGCGGGCTGCCGACGCCGGCCCTGCTCGGGCGTATCCAATACGACAATGCCGCCGCGGCGATCGCGGCCTTGCAGTCCCATCCGCGCCTCGCGGTACCCGAAGCGGCCGTACGCCGCGGTCTCGTGGAAGCGACGATCCCCGCCCGTTTCCAGCGGCTGGAGGGTCCGGTAGAGACGGTGTTCGACGTGTCTCACAACCCCGATGCCGCGTGCGTCCTGGCCGGCAACCTGGCAGCGTTCCCGGCGGCAGGCCGGGACTTCGCGGTGATGGGCATGTTCAAGGACAAGGCGGTGGAGGAGGTGGCGCGCGCGCTCCACGGCTGTTTCGCGCACTGGTATCTGGGCGGCCTCGAAGGTCCGCGTGGACAAGATGCCGCGGCGCTCGCATCGCGGGTCCGCGAGGCATCGCCTGATGCCGCGCTTTCGCAATTCCCGTCCGTGAGCGCCGCCTACGCCGCCGCAAGATCCGCGGCGCGCCCCGGTGACCGCATCGTGGTGTTCGGTTCGTTCCAGACGGTGGCCTCCGTCATGAAGTTCCTCTGAAGATGCCGACAGCGGTTTCTTTGCCTCATCCAATCCTTACGGGCCGTTGAAAGACGCTATACTTCCCGGCGCGCGGCGGTCCCGCCGCTACCGACCGGGAGATCGGCATGGAGATCGGAGTGAAAGAGCGCCTCATCGGCGCGGCGGTTCTGGTGGTGTTGGGTGTCATCATCATCCCCTTGTTCCTCAAGAGTTCCCCGTCCCCCGATTCGACCGTAAGCCAGTCCGTCAGCCTCCCGGCGCCGGACTCCACCGCCGCCCAGCAGCAGGTGAGCCTGCCGCTCACCTCTACAGCCGTACCGGCCCTCGCGGCCGTGACCAAAGCTCCCGCGCCGGCCGCGGTCTCCCAGTCCGCGCCCAAACCTGCGGTGCACGCCATCCCACGCGTCGCGGCCCCGGCCGCCGTCGCGCCGGCATCCCAGGTCGCGGGCAAGTGGACCGTGCAGGCGGGCAGCTACGGCAGCGCGGCCAATGCCAACAAGGCCGCCGCGACGCTGAAGCAACACGGTTTCCACGCCAACGTCAGCCACTTCAGCAAGGCGGGGCATACCTACTATCGAGTACGCGTCGGCGCCTACGCCGAACGCGGCGATGCCGAGAAGGCCGCGGCGGCGGTAGCGAAGGCCATCGGCGGCAAGCCCGAGGTCGTCTCCAACGACTGAGCCGACGGCGGTTTGACGCCTCTGGTAAAATAGGCATCCGATCTGGCGAGGACGTAAATGACAGCTGTCGACTACGCCATCCTGGCCATCCTGTTCGTCTCGGCCATCCTGGGACTGGCGCGCGGGTTCCTGCGTGAGGTGGCCTCGCTGGTCATCTGGATGCTCGGTTTCTGGCTGGCGGTGCGCTTCGCGCCGCCCATCGGCGACGCCTTCCACTTCGTGAAGAGCGCCGAGGACCGGCTGATCATCGGCTATGCGGTGGTACTCCTGGCCACCCTGATCGCGAGCACCGTGGTCGGCATGCTGCTGAAGAAGCTGGTGGAGAGTTCCGGCGCCGGGGTCGGCGACCGCTCTCTCGGTACCTTGTTCGGCGCGGCGCGTGGCCTGGTGATCGTCACCACCCTGATCCTGGTGGGGGAGCTGGCCCTGGTCCCCCAGCCGTCTTGGTGGCGCGAATCGAGACTCATACCCTATGCCGCGCCCATAGTGAAGGTGGCGCGGCGACTGATGCCGGTGCACCCGGACTTCCGTCCGCTGCAACAGGCGCCAGCCATCCCGGATAGCGTCTAGTCCTTAAGCTCGAGGCGTCCACATGTGCGGTATCGTCGGAGTCGTCAGCAAAGGTGATGTGAACCAGTCGCTGTATGACGCGTTGCTGGTGCTGCAGCACCGCGGCCAGGACGCGGCCGGCATCATGACCAGCGAAGAAGGTCACCTGCACCTGCGCAAGAGCAACGGCCTGGTGCGCGATGTGTTCCACGAACGCCACATGCTCAAGCTCACCGGCAACATGGGTATCGCCCATACCCGTTATCCGACCGCCGGTAACCCCCATTCCTCGGAATCGCAGCCCTTCTACACCAATTCACCCTACGGCATCGGCCTCGCCCACAACGGCAACCTGACCAATGCCCGCGCTCTGCGTGAACTGCTGCTCAAGGAGGACCTGCGCCACCTCAATACCGACTCCGACTCCGAGGTGCTGCTCAATGTGTTCGCCCACGAGCTGCAACGGGTGGGCGGTGTGGAACCGGATGAGCGCGCCATCTTCAAGGCAGTGAGCGCGGTGCACCGCCGTTGCCGCGGTGCTTACGCGGTGACGGTACTGGTGGCCGGCTTCGGCGTGGTGGGTTTCCGCGACCCCAACGGCATCCGCCCGCTGGTGTACGGCACGCGCGAGACCGAGCAGGGCACCGAATACATGCTGGCCTCCGAGAGCGTGGCCTTGGACGTGTGCGGTTTCCAGCTGGTGCGCGACGTGGCGCCCGGCGAGGCGGTGGCCATCCACAAGGATGGGAAGATATTCACGCATCAGTGTGCGGACAAGCCGGTGTTCTCTCCCTGCATCTTCGAGTATGTATACTTCGCGCGACCCGACTCCACCATGGACGATGTGTCGGTGCACAAGGCCCGCATGCGCATGGGCGAGAAGCTGGCAGAGAAGATCCAGCGCGAGTGGCCGGACCACGACATCGACGTGGTGATCCCCATCCCCGACACCAGCCGCACCAGCGCGCTGCAGCTCGCCAACATGCTGGGTGTGAAGTTCCGCGAGGGTTTCATCAAGAACCGCTACATCGGCCGCACCTTCATCATGCCGGGGCAGAAACAGCGCAACCAGTCGGTGCGACAGAAGTTGAATGCCATCGACCTGGAGTTCCACGGCAAGAATGTGCTGCTGGTGGACGACTCCATCGTGCGGGGCACCACCTCCCGGCAGATCGTGCAGATGGCCCGCGACGTGGGAGCCAACAAGGTGTATTTCGCCTCGGCGGCGCCGCCGGTGAAGTACCCCAACGTCTATGGCATCGACATGCCGAGCGGCAAGGAACTCATCGCCCACGGCAAGAGCGAGGCCGAGGTGGCCGAGTTCATCGGCGCGGACAAACTCATCTACCAGGACCTGAACGACCTGATCGAGGCGGTGCGGCGCGGTAACCCGCGCATCCAGCGCTTCGACACCTCGGTGTTTACCGGCGAGTACGTCACCGGCGACGTGACGCCGGACTACCTGGCATCCCTGGAGCAAGAGCGTTCCGACGAGGCCAAGCAGAAGCGCAGCCTGTCCGAGCGCATCGCCAAGATCTCCTGAGCGGGTCGCGCCGGGCATGCGCGATCCTGTCTCCATACCCCGCGCATTGCTGTTGGACCTCTACCGGCAGGGGCTTGCGGCCGTGCATGGCCGCGCCGCGGTGCGCGATTGGCTCGTGGGCCACCACAGACCGGGGCCATTCCACCTGGTCTCCCTGGGCAAGGCCGCCGCGGCCATGGCCGCCGGCGCGCTGGACGCGGCGGGCGCGGATCTCCTGTCGGGACTGGTGGTGACGCGCTACGGTTATCTCGATGAACCGGTCTACACGGATCCCAGGTTGTTGTGCCTGGAGGCGAGCCATCCGCTGCCGGACGCGCAGAGCCTTGCCGCCGGCAATGCCCTGCAGCTGTTTCTGGAACAGGCGCCGCGGGATGCACGTTTCCTGTTCCTGATCTCCGGCGGGACCTCGAGCCTCGTGGAATCCCCCGTCGCCGGTATCTCACCGGATGAGTTGCGACGGCTGAACCGCTGGTTGCTGGGCAGCGGCCTGCCCATCGCGGACATCAACCGGGTGCGCGGCTCGGTGTCGCGCATCAAGGGTGGGCGCCTGGCGGCGCAACTTCACGGGCGGCATGCGACGCAACTCCTCATCTCCGACGTGCCGGGCGACGTGGTCAGCGACATCGGCTCCGGGTTGTTGGTCCCATCTCCGCCTGGATCCCTGCCGACGCTGTCGGCTGAGTTCGCCACGCTCCCCTTCCAGTCGGGTGCGGTACGCGAGTCAGGCACGGTGCAGGCCTTCGTCATCGCCTCCAACCGCCATGCCAGAGCTGCGGTAGTACAGGCCGCCGGTGCCGCGGGCCTGGGGGCACAGGACCATGGTCCGCTGCCGGCGGCGGACGCGGTCGCCTGCGGCGAATCCATCGCCCGGGAACTGATGGCAGCCTCGATCGGGATACACGTGTGGGGTGGCGAGAGCACCGTCAGGCTTCCACCCGATGCGGGCGCGGGCGGCCGCAACCAGCATCTCGCGCTCGCCGCGGCGCGGGTCATCGCCGGACATCCGGACATATTCCTGCTGGCGGCCGCCACCGACGGCAGCGATGGCAGCGACGATGCGGGGGCCTTGGTGGATGGAGCAAGTTTGGAGCGGGGCGGGGATGCGGGCTACGATGCGGACCTGTGCCTGAAGCGCGCCGCAGCCGCCGACTTCCTGGAAGGCAGCGGCGACCTCCTGCACACCGGCCCCACCGGGACCAACGTCATGGACCTGGTGATCGGTTACAGACATAGAGACTGAAGGAGCACCCGATGACCGACCATTTCCACCTCGCTGTCCCGGTGCAGCCCACCGACCATGTACGTGGACCCCATACAGCCCGGGTCGCGGTGGTGGAGTATGGCGACTTCGAGTGCCCGGATTGCCGGCGCGTGTATCCCGCGACCGAGCTGCTGGTGCAGCACTTCGGCAACCGCATCGCCTTCGTCTACCGGCATTTTCCCCTCATCGAGGTGCATCCGCATGCGGAACTGGCCGCGGAGGTGTCGGAGATCGCCGCCGCCCAGGGCAAGTTCTGGGAGATGCATGCCAAGCTTTTCGAGCATCCAGCCCAATTGGATGAGAAGCACCTGCACGGCTTTGCCCGCGACATCGGCTTGGATATGGCCCGTTACCAGGCCGAGCTGGACGATCACGTCTACTTGCAGCGGGTGCAGGAACACGTGGCCGGCGGAAAGCGCAGCGGCGTACGCGGCACCCCCACCTTCTACCTGAATGGCGCCCTGTTGGATGCGTCGGCAGGCATGGAGCCGGTCATGAAGCACATCCAGGCGGCCGTCGACCGCCTCTGAACCAGGAGGAACATCTCATGCAAGCGATCTATACGGCGGAAGTCACCGCCAAGGGTGGCCGTGAAGGCCACGTGAAGTCTGCGGACGGCATACTGGATATCGATCTCAAGGTGCCGAAGTCCATGGGTGGCCCCGGCGGAGCCGGTACCAACCCGGAACAGTTGTTCGCCGCAGGTTATGCGGCGTGCTATGAGAGCGCGCTGGGCTTCGTGGCGCGCCGCGACAAGGTGGCGTTGAAGGATGTATCCATCACCGCCCAGGTCACGCTCAACAAGACCGGCGAGAGCCAGTTCGATCTCACGGTGGAACTCCACGGCAGCTTCCCGGGCGTCGACAAGGCCGAAGCGGAGAAACTGATGCAGGCTGCGCACCAGATATGCCCTTATTCCCGCGCTACCCGCAACAACGTGCCCGTGAAGCTGGTGGTGGATTGAGCGATCTTCCCGCCAGCCCGGAAGCGCTATTGGGTTGCCAGACACCGGCGGCCTGGCTCAAGGCCGCCCGTGGCCAGCAGGAACTCCTGCTGGTGGACCATGCGAATTGCGAGAAGAAGGCGGCGGCCACGGCGCTCAACCTCATGTTCCGTTACGGCGAACGCCTGCCGGAATTGCAGGAAGCCTTGTCCAGGTTGGCGCGAGAGGAACTCCGGCACTTCGAGCAGGTGACCCGCATCATGCGGGCCCGCGGCATCGTGCACCGGCCTTTGACGGCGGCGCGCTACGCGGAAGGTCTGCGCAAGAAACTGCGCAAGGGCGAACAGGAGCGCCTGACGGATCTGCTGGTGATCGGCGCTTTCATCGAGGCCCGTTCCTGCGAGCGCTTCGCGGCGCTGATTCCGGAGCTGGATGAAGGGCTGGCGGCGTTCTATCGGGGACTGCATGCCGCCGAGGCACGGCACTTCAAGCTGTATCTGGGCCTGGCGCAGAAGTACGGTGTCGGAGACGTGGCGGAGAGGGTGCCGGTGTTCCGCGAGGTGGAAGCGGAGTTGATCGGGTCAGAGGACGGGGAGTTTAGGTTCCATAGCGGGGTGCCAGCTTAGGCAATCACGGACCCATCCCTGGTGCAGTGTACAGCCCAGGCATCCCTGCCTGGTCGTTCGGCCAGGCGCGAGCAGTGCTCGCGCCAAAAGTTTTCTGAATTTTAGTCTGCTTTGCCATCTTTCACTCGACCATCTGATAGGTAACCTCCGGCCTCACCCCATCTGAGTTCGCTCGCCTGATCATGCCAATCACCCAATACGATCCGCTCCATCGGCGTGCCGGCAGATGACTTGAAACGATGCACCGCCGGCCGATGGGTATGGCCGTGGATCATGCGGCGCACCCCGTGCTTCTGCATGGCCGCCTCCACCGCGCCCTGGTTCACGTCCATGATGTATTGATCCTTGCCAGCGGTATGCCTGCGGCTTTTGGAGCGCAGATGCGCGGCGTAGCGCCGGCGCAGGAACAGGGGCATGGCCAGGAACACCCCTTGCACGATGGGGTTATGCATGGTGGCCCGGGCTTTCTGGTATTGGACGTCGTCGGTGCAGAGAGTATCGCCGTGCACCAGCAGGGTGGGCGCGCCGTACAGATCGATGACGGTCGGGTCCGCCAGCAGCTTCACGCCCGTATGGCGGGCGAATCGCTTGCCTATCAGGAAATCACGGTTGCCGTGCATGAAGTAGCCGGGTACGCCGGCCTGGGTGAGGTCGCGCAAGCCATCCATGACCCGTGCATGGTGCGGATCGTCGTCATCGTCGCCGATCCAGGCCTCGAAGAAATCTCCCAGGATGTAGAGAGAGGAGGCGCGGCGCGCCTCCTCCTTCAGGAATTTCAGGAACAGCTCCGTGACCTCCGGCCGCGACCCATCCAGGTGCAGGTCAGAGATGAACAGGGTGCTCACGGCGTGGCGTCACCGGGCATGGGCAGCAGTGACACCTTGAAGATCTTCACTGGTTGCTCCGGCACATCGTTGAAGGTGCTGTGGTCCTTGTCCGTCAGGGTGACCGTATGGGTCTGCACCGCGGCGATCTTGTCCACCACGTCCATCCCGTCCACCACCTGGCCGAACACCGCGTAGCCCCAGCGATCCGGGCGTGGATCCAGTTTCTGGTTATTCACGAGATCAATATAGAAGGCGGTCTGAGCGCTGTGCGGATATTCGTCGGTCCCCATGCCGATGGCGCCGCGCTGGTTGCTGAGACCGTTACCGGACTCATTGGGGATGGCCGGGTGCCTGGCCTCATGATTGGTGAGATCGGGTGTGAAGTCGCCGCCTTGGATCACGAATCCCGGCACCACCCGATAGAAACTGCTGTTGTCGAAATAGCGTTCATCCACGTAGGTGAGGAAGTTCTTCACCGTGAGGGGCGCTCGCTTGGCGTCCAACTGTACGGTGATGTCACCGAAGTTGGTCTGTATCAGCACCTTGCGGTGATCCTTGTCCACCGGTACTTCCTGCACCACCACCGGCGGCGGCATGTGGAATACCGGTTTGGGGAGTGGCACCACGGAGGCTGGAGCGGGCGCGGCTTGGGTCACGGGCGGCGGCGCGCTCGAGGCTGCCGGTTTCACCTGCGCCTGGTCGCAGGCGGCGAGCAGGACCAAGGGCAGGAGAGCGGTCAGCGATGCACGCATGGTGATCCCCAATCAGTAATTCTGTGCCCAATCATACAGGGTGGTCACGGTTTCCCGGCTGGCGGCATGGGTAACAGCGTCACCTTGAGGACCTTGACCGGCTTCACCGGCACGTCGTCGTAAGGCGCCGGCGCGTTCAGCAGTGTCACGCTGTGGGTGGGCACCGCAGCAACCTTATCTACTACGTCCATGCCCGCGACCACCTGACCGAACACCGCATAGCCGGGATTACCGGCGTAAGGGATGAACTGTTGGGTGTTGTCCTGCAGGTCGATGAAGAACGCGGCGTTGGCGCTGTTCGGGTCCTGATCATGCGCCATGGCGATGCTGCCGCGCAGGTTGGTCAGGGCACTCGACTCGAAGGGGACGGGTTTGTGCTTCTGTGGGTGATAGCTGAGATCAGCCGCGTAGTCGCCGGCCTGGATCACGAAGCCGGGTATCACCCGGTAGAAAGCGCTGCCATCGTAGTAGCGTTCCTTGATGTAGGTCAGGAAGTGCTTGACCGTCAGCGGCGCCCGGGTGGCGTCGAGCTGCACTCTGATGTCGCCCAGGTTGGTGTGGATCAGCACCTCGCGATGATCCTTATCCACCGGCACTTCCTGCACCGGCGGGGGTCCGGCGGGCGCAGGCGCTTGGACCTGCGGCGGCGGGGTCACAGTCAGCGCTGGAGGAGGCGTGGTGGCCGCGGCCGGTGGTGCGTTCGAGGCCGCCGGCTTCACCGGCGCCTGGCCGCAGGCGACGAGCAGGGTCAGGGACAGGAGGGCGGTGAGCGATGCGCGCATGGGGGCACTCCAGGACTGACGATATCTCATCATAACCAATACCCAGCGGGGGCCTTCGGGTTCGGCCCTGATAAAATGCCGACCCTATGACCACGCGTACCCGCTTCGCCCCCAGCCCGACAGGGGAAATCCATGTGGGCAACGCCCGCACGGCATTGTTCTGCGCCTTGCTGGCTGCGCGCGACGGCGGGACCCTCATCCTGCGCATCGAGGATACGGATGCCGCCCGCTCCCTCCGGTCCCATGAAGACGAGATGCGGGCCGATCTCGCCTGGCTTGGGGTTCGCTGGCAGGAAGGCCCGGACGTCGGTGGTCCCAAGGGACCATACCGCCAGTCGGAGCGCGGCGAACTCTATGCGGCGAAACTGGAACAGCTGGCGACGCGGGGCAGGGTCTATCCCTGCTTCTGCACTGCGCTGGAACTGGAAGTCTCGCGCAAGGCTCAGCTCAGCGCCGGTAAGCCACCGCGCTATGCGGGCACCTGCGCCAAGTTGAGCGTCCCCGAGATAGAAGCTCGTATCGCAAAGGGGCTGAAACCCGCGATACGTTTCCGCGTGCCCGAGGAGGGCGAGACCGTATTCATGGATCTGGTGCGCAGCCGCCAGGTCTTCGCCCACAAGGACATCGGGGATTTCATCATCCAGCGCGCCGATGGCAGTCCCGCGTTCTTCTTCAGCAACGCCGTCGATGATGCACTCATGGGCGTGACCCACGTACTGCGGGGCGAGGACCACCTCGCCAACACGCCGCGGCAGCTGTTGCTCCTGGATGCACTTGGGCTGAAGGCACCCCAGTATGCGCACCTGTCGCTGATCGTGGGGCAGGGCGGCGCGCCGCTTTCCAAGCGCGAAGGCGGCGGCAGTCTGCGCGAACTGCGTGCCGAGGGTGTGCTGCCGGAAGCCTTGCTGAATTATCTGGCTCGCCTTGGCCACACCTATAGCGACAATGCCTTCGCTGACTTCGACACACTGGCTCGCGGCTTCGACGTGAGCCACCTTGGCCATTCGCCCGCCCATTTCGACCATACCCAGCTGGATCATTGGCAGGGAGAAGCGGTACGCCATGCTGCGGATGAGCGACTTTGGGACTGGCTGGTGGGTGGCCGACAGGAACTGGAGCGCATGGTCCCGGAACGTGACCGTAAGAACTTCGTCGAGGCAGTGCGTGGCAACATCACGCGCCCCAGTCACGGTTCTGAATGGGCCACCGTGGTCTATGGCGACCTCCCTCCTGCCGGCGATGAGGCTGATGCGGCTCTGCATCAGGCGGCTGCCGGGTTCTTCGATGCGGTGCTGGGTGTTTTGCGCCAGTCGGCTCCGGAGTTCAAACCCTTCGCCAAGGCGGTAGGGGCGGCCACGGGCCAGTCCGGGAAAGCCCTGTATCAGCCGCTTCGGGCGGCGCTCACCGGCCGTCTGGATGGGCCGGAGATGGAGCGCCTGTGGCGACTCATGGATCCGAAGCTGATCGAAGCTCGATTTGACCGCGCCCGCGCGGCGAACCTGTAACATCCGCGCCATGCTCGAGATCTACAACTCCCTCAGCCGCAAGAAAGAGACCTTCAAGCCCATGCGCCCCAACGAGGTGCGCATGTACGTGTGCGGGCTCACGGTCTATGACCACATGCACATCGGCCATGCCCGCATGCTGGTAGCCTTCGACGTGGTGGCGCGTTGGCTGCGGGCCAGCGGTCTCAAGCTCAGCTACGTCCGCAATATCACGGATATCGACGACAAGATCATCAAGCGCGCCGCCGAGAACAAGGAGAGCGTGCAGGCACTCACGGAGCGTTTCATCGGACTCGTGCACGAGGACGAGCGGGCCCTGAAGGTGCTGCCGCCGGACCTCGAGCCCAAGGCCACCCAGTCCATCGAAGCCATGGTCGCCATGATCGGCCAGCTCGTGGACAAGGGTTTCGCCTATCAGGGTTCGGATGGCGATGTGTTCTATGCGGTCTCCAAGTTCGCTCACTACGGCCAGCTCTCGGGTAAGCGACTGGACGACCTGCGTGCCGGCGAACGTGTGGAAGTGGACACCGCCAAGCGCGATCCACTGGACTTCGTGCTGTGGAAGAGCGCAAAGCCCGGCGAGCCTTCCTGGCCCTCCCCCTGGGGCGCGGGGCGTCCCGGCTGGCATATCGAATGCTCGGCCATGTCCACCACGGCCCTCGGCGACACCTTCGACATCCACGGCGGCGGCATGGACCTCATGTTCCCGCATCATGAGAACGAGATCGCCCAGTCCGAGGGCGCCACCGGTCATCACTTCGTGAACCTGTGGATGCACAACGGCTTCGTCAACGTGGACGACGAGAAGATGTCCAAGTCCCTGGGCAATTTCTTCACGGTACGGAACGTGCTGAAACTCTATCCGGCGGAGGTGGTGCGCTACTTCATCGTCAGCAGCCACTACCGCAGCCCCCTGAACTATTCCGATGCCCAGCTGGACCAGGCGCGAGCGGCGCTGGGCCGGCTCTACATCGCCCTGCGCAAGATGCCGGCGGCTGCCGCACCCAAGGACAGCGAATACCGCACCCGCTTCGCCGCGGCCATGGACGATGACTTCAACACCCCCATCGCCATGAGCGTGCTGTTCGACCTGGCGCGGGAAGTGAATACCCTGCGGGATACCAAACCCGCGGAGGCGCCGCCTCTCGCGGCCTTACTGAAGGAACTCGGCGGTCTCTTGGGCCTGCTGGAATCCGATCCGGATATCTATCTGCAGGGCGGAGCGGAGCAGGGCGAGGGCATGCCCGCGATGGAAGTGGAGAAGCTCATCGTCGCCCGCAAGGCCGCGCGCGTCGCGAAAGACTGGAAAGAAGCAGACCGCTTGAGGGCTGAATTGGATACGGCTGGGATCGTCATCGAGGACGGTGCCGGCGGGACCACCTGGCGGAGAAAGTGACGTGAAAGCAGAGGTAGGGAAAAGAATCCTCTGGTGGGCCGTGTAGGGCGAGCCGCATGCGGCGAGCGCCGAGCCAAGGATGGCGAGGCAGGTCACGTCACCAGGGATGGTTAGAAGACAGGAAATCAGAGAGAGGCTTGGTGGGCCGTGTAGGGCTGGTCGCGAAGCGACCGGCGGGCGGTCAGGAGACCGCCCTGGACTTTCGGCGGAGCAGGAAGCGGAGCCGAAAGTGAACCTACGGCACCTTGGATTTGAAGAACCCTCTGGTGGGCCGTGTAGGGCGAGCCGCATGCGGCGAGCGCTGAGCCAAGGATGGCGAGGCAGGTCACGTCACCAGGGATGGTTAGAAGACAGGAAATCAGAGAGAGGCTTGGTGGGCCGTGTAGGACTTGAACCTACGACCTACTGATTAAGAGTCAGCAGCTCTACCAACTGAGCTAACGGCCCACCAAGCCTCTCTCATTCCAGAAAATATGGGGTGGACGATGGGACTCGAACCCACGACAACCGGAATCACAATCCGGGGCTCTACCAACTGAGCTACGCCCACCATAGCAACCGCGACCTTCACCCGGCGACACCTAAGTGGCGCGCCCGGGGAGACTCGAACTCCCAACCGCCGGCTTAGAAGGCCGGTGCTCTATCCAGTTGAGCTACGGGCGCTTCGTCGTCTCAGCACAAAAACCGGTGCCAGGCTCCATTTGGTCGGGGCAGAGGGATTCGAACCCCCGACCCCCTGCTCCCAAAGCAGGTGCGCTACCAGACTGCGCTATGCCCCGCGCTGCCTGCGCGGCATGCCGCAGGTTGCGTTAAGGGCGGGAATGATACGGGGAGGCCAGTCCCCAGTCAATTTCAAGGGCTTACAGGTGGTCGCTTGGAGGCTTGCATGCGACAATCCGGCACAAATTTGCAGAGCCCAGAGTACGATGCCTGCCCAGCTCATAGACGGTAAAGCCTTCGCCGCAGAACTGCGCCGGGACGTGGCCCTTCAGGCTGCCACCCGCAAGCGCGCTCCGGGCCTTGCCGTGGTGCTGGTGGGTGCCGACCCGGCTTCGCAGATATACGTGCGCAACAAGCGAGTGGCCTGTGAGCAGGTAGGCTTCGTCTCCAAGGCCTATGACCTGCCGGCGGACACCCCCGAAGCCAAGCTGCTGGGGCTGATCGATGAGTTGAACGCTGATCCCGGCATCGACGGCATCCTGGTCCAGCTGCCCTTGCCGGCCCATATCCATACCGAGTCGGTGATCGAGCGCATCCGGCCTGACAAGGACGTGGACGGCTTCCACCCCTACAACATCGGCCGCTTGGCCCAACGCATCCCCAAACTCCGGCCTTGCACGCCTTACGGCATCATCAAGCTCCTGGAGCACTACGGCGAGAAGTTCTACGGCCGCCACGCGGTGGTGGTGGGGGCTTCCAACATCGTCGGCCGGCCCATGGCGCTGGAACTGCTGCTGCTGGGGTGCACCATCACGGTCTGTCATCGCTTCACCGAGCACACCGAACGCTACGTGGCGGACGCAGACATCCTGGTGGTGGCAGTCGGCAAGCCAGGGTTGGTGAAGGGCGCCTGGGTGAAGCCTGGGGCCACAGTGGTGGATGTGGGCATAAACCGCATGCCGGATGGCAAAGTGATCGGCGATGTGGAGTTCGAGGCGGCCCGGGAGAGGGCAGCCTTCATCACTCCGGTGCCAGGTGGCGTCGGCCCCATGACCGTGACCATGCTGCTGGTGAACACCCTGACCGCCGCTGAGACCCATGACCAGGCCTGACTCTGGGCGCTATACGACTTAAGTTTTCCAAGCCCTTGTCACATGGCATGCCAGTCCCCATGTAATTTCGGGCCAGATGACACTGTTTCACCCTTCCAAGCCCTGTTTTGACCCGCCCGGACCCCAAAATTCGGGGTTCCCGCACCTACCCGGTATAATAGTGTCCGCCCGGCGGCATGTCCGCCTGGGTGGGCCGATCTGCCAGTGTGGCGAAAGTGGCGGAACTGGTAGACGCGCTGGATTTAGGTTCCAGTGGGGTAACCCGTGAGAGTTCGAGTCTCTCCTTTCGCACCAAGCCTTCCGGGTTGAAAAACGTCAAACGCAGACAGAGGAATGAGGTCAATGCAGGTTTCACTTGAAAAGAGCGATGGTCTTGAGCGCCGCCTGAAGGTGCAGGTCCCGGCTGAGCGCGTGGAGCGCGAGACCGAGGATCGTCTTAAATCCTTGAGCAAGCGCGCCAAGATCGACGGCTTCCGTCCCGGCAAGGTGCCCTTGAAGGTGGTGAAGCAGCGCTTCGGCGACCAGGTGCGCTCCGAAGTGGTCACGGACCTATTGCAGTCCAGCTACAACGAAGCGCTGGCGCAGCAGAAGCTGAATCCCGCCGGCGGGCCGCGCATCGACTCCATCGATGCCGCTCCGGGCAAGGACCTGCAGTTCACCGCGGTGTTCGAGGTCTACCCCGAGATCAAACTCAAGGGTATGGAGGGCATCAAGGTCGAGCGTCCGGTCGCGGAAGTGAGCAGCGAGGACATCGACGCCATGGTGGACAACCTGCGCCGTCAGCGCGCCGGTTGGGAAGCCGTGGAGCGTGCCGCCAAAGACGGCGACCGCGTGCTGATAGATTTTGAAGGCTCGCTGGACGGCACGCCGTTCCCGGGCGGCAAGGGCGAGCGGGTGCCGGTGGTGCTGGGCGAGAAGCGCATGTTGGCGGACTTCGAGCAGGGCCTGCAGGGCATCAAGACCGGCGAGAGCCGCGAGTTCGACGTGAAGTTCCCGGCGGATTACCAGGCTGCGGAACTGGCGGGCAAGCAGGCGCGCTTCAAGGTGAGCACGCATGCGGTGGAAGGCCAGGTGCTGCCGGCGCTGGACGACGAGTTCTGCAAGGCCTTCGGCGTTGCCGAGGGCGGCATCGAGAAGCTGCGCTCCGAGGTCGCGGACAACATGCGCCGCGAACTGGAAGAGACGGTGCGCCGCAAACTCAAGGATCAGGCCCTGGACGCCTTGCTCAAGGCCAATACCCTCGACCTGCCCAAGTCCCTGGTGGACGATGAGATCGAGCGGCTGCGCCGGGATGCGCTGGTGCGCATCGGTGTGCGTGACGCGAAGAAAGCCTCAGAGCTGCCGCGCGAGCTATTCGAGGAACAGGCCGTCAAACGCGTGAGTCTGGGCTTGCTGGTGGGCGAGATCATCAACCAGCAGCGCCTGGCGGTGGAGCCGAAGCGCGTGGACGAGCGTCTGGAGCGCATGGCGGGTGAGTACAGCAAGCCTTCCGAGGCTGTGCGCAGCTTCCGCCAGAACAAGGACATCATGCATCAGGTAGAGACCCTGGTGCTGGAAGACCAGGCGGTGGACTGGCTGCTGGACAAGGCCTCGGTGACCGACAAGCCGACCAGTTTCCAGGCCCTCATGAACCTGCACGATCATGATCACGACCATGATCATGACCACGATCATCACGACCATTGATGCCGCGACCCGGCGAAGGTGACCTTAACCGCATGAAGAACAGCACGGAGACCCAGGCCTTGAACCTGATTCCCATCGTGGTGGAGCAGACCGCCCGTGGCGAGCGCTCCTATGACATCTACTCGCGCCTGCTGAAGGAACGGGTGATATTCATCGTTGGGCCGATCGATGACTATGTCGCGAACGTGGTGGTGGCGCAGCTCCTGTTCCTGGAATCCGAGAATCCGGACAAGGACATCAGCGTCTATATCAATTCACCGGGCGGCGTGGTGACAGCTGGGCTTTCCATCTACGACACCATGCAGTTCGTGAAGCCGGACATCTCCACCATGTGCGTGGGCCAGGCAGCCAGCATGGGCTCGCTGCTGCTGGCAGCCGGTGCCAAGGGCAAGCGTTATTCCTTGCCCCACTCGCGGGTCATGATCCACCAGCCCCACGGCGGTGCCCAGGGCCAGGCCTCGGACATCGAGATCCAGGCCAAGGAGATCCTGTACCTCCGGGAGCGGTTGAACTCGATCTTCGTCAAGCACACCGGCCAGACCATGGAGCAGATCACCAAGGATACGGACCGGGACCGCTTCATGAGCGGCGACGAAGCGGTGAAGTACGGCATCATCGATAAGGTCCTGGACAAGCGCCAAGGCCCGGTGCTGGCGGGCTAAGACCCGGCGGAACAAGATTCAGGCTGCAAGGGTCTTATGTATTGAAGGCGGGGCAAGCTGCCCCCATGGTGTTCAAATGGTCCCCGTGTGGCGGGGGCCCTCAGGAGGCTAG
This sequence comes from Gammaproteobacteria bacterium, assembly GCA_036271575.1. GTDB lineage: Bacteria > Pseudomonadota > Gammaproteobacteria > Natronospirales > REEB76 > DASUBN01. Next base: position 2,689 of record DATBAJ010000014.1, on the reverse strand, counting down.
GCAAGATGGCGGAAGATACCCGCGGCAAGGGCGAAGACGGCAAGCTGCTTTACTGTTCCTTCTGCGGCAAGAGCCAGCATGAGGTGCGCAAGCTGATCGCCGGTCCTTCCGTGTACGTGTGCGATGAGTGCGTGGAGCTGTGCAACGACATCATCCGCGAGGAGATGCAGGAGCAGTCCCAGACCTCGCGCAGCAAGCTGCCGCGCCCGCAGGAGATCAAGTCGGTCCTGGACCAGTACGTGATCGGCCAGGAGCGCGCCAAGAAGATCCTTTCGGTCGCCGTGTACAACCACTACAAGCGGCTGGATGTGCGCAGTTCGCGCAACAAGGACGACATCGAGCTCGCCAAGAGCAACATCCTGCTGATCGGTCCCACCGGTTCGGGCAAGACCCTGCTGGCGGAGACCCTCGCCCGGCTCCTGAACGTGCCGTTCACCATCGCCGACGCCACCACGTTGACCGAGGCCGGTTACGTGGGCGAGGACGTGGAGAACATCATCCAGAAGCTGCTGCAGAAGTGTGACTACGACGTGGAGAAGGCCCAGACCGGCATCGTCTACATCGACGAGATCGACAAGATCTCCCGCAAGTCGGACAACCCGTCCATCACCCGCGACGTGTCGGGCGAGGGCGTGCAGCAGGCGCTGTTGAAGCTCATCGAAGGCACCATCGCCTCGGTGCCGCCCCAGGGCGGCCGCAAGCATCCGCAGCAGGAGTTCCTGCAGGTGGACACCAGCAACATCCTGTTCATCTGCGGCGGCGCCTTCGCCGGCTTGGAGAAAATCATCCGCCACCGCACCGAGAGGAGTGGCATCGGCTTCATGGCCGAGGTGAAGGGCAAATCCGAGATCCGCAACGTCGGCGAAGTGCTGCACGAGGTGGAGCCCGAGGATCTGATCCGCTTCGGCCTGATCCCGGAGTTCGTCGGCCGCCTGCCGGTGGTGGCGACCCTGGAGGAGCTGGACGAGGCGGCGCTGATGCGCATCCTCACCGAACCCAAGAACGCCATCACCAAGCAGTACCAGAAGCTTTTCGAGATGGAAGGCTGCGAGCTGGAGTTCCGCGACGACTCCTTGCGTTCCGTGTCCCGCAAGGCCATGGACCGCAAGACCGGTGCTCGCGGCCTGCGCACCATCCTCGAGCACGTACTGCTCGACACCATGTACGAACTGCCCTCCATGGAGAACGTCTCCAAGGTGGTGATCGACGAGTCGGTCATCAACGGCGACAACAAGCCCTACGTGATGTACGAGCGCGAGAAGAAACAGCTGGCAGCCTCGGCCCGCGAGTGACCTCGCTGGCCCACGCCATCAGTCCAATTTCCTAACAGGTAAATATCGTGGCCGAAAACCGTCAATCCGATCTGCTCGAAGGCCAGCCGATGCTGGTGCCCGTGCTGCCGCTGCGCGACGTGGTGGTGTACCCGCACATGGTGATCCCGCTGTTCGTGGGCCGCGACAAGTCCATCAAGGCGCTGGACCACGGCATGCAGGCCGGCAAGCAGATCCTGCTGGTATCGCAGAGGAGCCCGGAGGTGGACGATCCCTCCGACAAGGACCTGAACCAGGTCGGTACCCTGTCCACCATCCTGCAGCTCCTGAAGCTGCCGGACGGCACCGTCAAGGTGCTGGTGGAAGGCGGCGACCGCGCCAAGATCCAGCAGATCAACGATGGCCCGTATTTCTCCGCCATGGTCACGGTGCTGCGCCAGCAGACCCAGTTCGACGAGCGCGAGGCAGACGTGCTGATGCGCTCGGCCCTGTCGCTGTTCGACCAATACGTGAAGCTCAACAAGAAGATCCCGCCGGAGATCCTGACCTCCTTGGCGGGCATCGACGCTCCGGGCCGCCTGGCGGATACCATTGCCGCCCACATGCAGCTCAAGCTCGAGGAGAAGCAGAAGATCCTCGAGATCGAGGAGGTGCGCGAGCGCCTGGAGCACGTCATGGCCCTCATCGAGGGCGAGATCGACGTGCTGCAGATCGAGAAGCGCATCCGCACCCGCGTCAAGCAGCAGATGGAGAAGAGCCAGCGCGAGTACTACCTCAACGAGCAGATGAAGGCCATCCAGAAGGAACTCGGCGAACTGGAGGACGCGCCCAACGAGCTGGAGGAGCTGGAGCGCAAGATCCAGAAGTCCGGCATGGGCAAGGACGCGCGCGAGAAGGCCACTTCCGAACTCAACAAGCTCAAGCTCATGTCGCCCATGTCCGCCGAAGCGACCGTGGTGCGCAACTACATCGATTGGCTGGTGAACGTGCCGTGGAAGCGCCGCACCCGCGTGCGCCACGACCTGAATGGCGCCCAGAAGGTGCTGGACGAGGACCATTACGGCCTGGAGAAGATCAAGGATCGTATCCTGGAGTACCTGGCGGTCCAGCACCGTGTGCAGAAGCTCAAGGGCCCGATCCTGTGCCTGGTGGGCCCCCCGGGCGTGGGCAAGACCTCGCTAGGCCAGAGCATCGCGCGGGCCACCAACCGCAAGTTCGTGCGCATGTCCCTGGGCGGCGTGCGTGACGAGGCCGAGATCCGCGGCCACCGTCGCACCTACATCGGTTCCATGCCCGGCAAGATCCTGCAGAACATGTCCAAGGTCGGCACGCGCAACCCGCTGTTCCTCCTGGACGAGATCGACAAGATGTCCATGGACTTCCGCGGCGATCCGTCGTCGGCGCTGCTGGAGGTGCTG
>DATBAJ010000013.1:0-41782 GCA_036271575.1 Gammaproteobacteria bacterium | reverse complement strand
CTGATCCGCTCGCGCGGATGCTTCAGGGCTGGGTAGCGAGATCCTGGCTGAGATGCAGCGCGCGGGCCTGGTAGTGCTCCAGGGCCAGGCACTTGCGGTACCAGTCCACGGTCTCTTTCAATCCTTCCTTGAACGCCACTTGGGGCGCATAGCCGAGCAATTCCTGGGCCTTCTCGATGCCGGCCTGGGAGTGCAGTACATCGCCGGCGCGGGCCGCTTCGAACTGGGGCGCGATGCGGTCGCCCAACAGGTCTTCCAGCATGTCGATCAACTCCAACAGGCTGCGGCGTTCGCCGCAGGCCACGTTGATCACCTGCCCCGCAGCGTTGGCTGCGGTGGCGGCGGCGATGGTGGCATCCACGGCATTGGTGACGAAGGTGAAATCCCGGGACTGGCTGCCGTCGCCGTAGATCACCGGCGCACCACCGTTCAGCGCGGTGTCGATGAAGCGTGGGATCACCGCGGCGTACTCCGAGTCCGGATCCTGGCGCGGCCCGAACACGTTGAAGTAACGCACGCAGGCGGTCTCGAGACCGAAGGTATCGTTGTAGACCTTGCAGTAGTACTCACCGGTGAGCTTGGACACGGCATAGGGGGAAGCCGGTGCCGGCTTCGCATCCTCGCGCTTTGGCAGGGCCACGGCGTTGCCGTAGGCGGAAGATGACGCGGCATATACCACCCGCTTCACCTTGGCCTTGTGGGCGGCGTCCAGCACCGTCAGGGTGCCTGTCTCATTGGTCGAGTGCGTGGCCAGCGGGTCCCGCAGGGAACGGCCAACGGAAGCCAGTGCCGCCAGGTGAAACACATAGTCTTTGCCGGCCATGGCGGAACGCACGGTCTCACGGTCCCGTACGTCGCCCTCGATGAACTCGATGGGCAAGCTCTCGATGTTCTCGCGCTTGCCGGTGGACAGGTTGTCCAAGACCCAGACGTCGTGGCCCCGGTGCAGCAGGCCACGGGTGAGATGGGAACCGATGAAGCCGGCGCCGCCCGTCACTAAGCATTTCATTTCGATCACCTCATTGATGGATTTGGCCCCGCAGGGACACGGGACGATTCAGTCCTTGAACCTTAGATTCAGGGTCGGGATGCGATGCGGTGGTAGTCGTCTTCCAGCCGCACGATATCGTCCTCGCGCAGGATGTGGCCGCGCTGGACTTCGACGATCGCCACCGGTTCATTGCCGTGATTGGCGAGGCGATGCAGCATGCCCAGCGGGATCTCGACGCTGCTGCGCGGGTCCATCTCGACCATATCGTCGCCGACCTGCGCGCTGGCGCGCCCCGCGATGCAGGTCCAGTACTCGCTGCGATGGTGGTGATACTGCAGACTCAGGCGATGACCCGGGTTTACCTCGATCAACTTGACCTTGATGCCCTCCGCTTCGTATAGCAACGTCCAGCTGCCCCAAGGGCGCTCTTCGGACTCCATGGGCAGGCTCCGCTGCGAGAACGGCAGGTGTGCAACCAGGTTTGGGATGGGGAAATTGAGGTTCTCTTCCATGAGTATCCTTAGGTTCATTCCACGGTTACTGATTTGGCGAGGTTGCGCGGCTTGTCCACGTCGGTGCCGCGGGCCAGGGCGCTGTGGTAGGCGAGCAGTTGCACCGGCAGCGCGTGCACGATGGGTGAGAGCACACCGGCATGGCGCGGGGTGCGGATCACGTGCATGCCTTCACTGGCGGTGAAGTGGCTGTCCTGGTCCGTGAGCACGAAGAGTTCGCCGCCGCGGGCCCTCACCTCCTGCATGTTGGATTTGACCTTCTCCAGCAGCATGTCATTGGGCGCGATCACCACCACCGGCATGTCGCTGTCAACCAGCGCCAGCGGCCCGTGCTTGAGCTCACCCGCCGGATAGGCCTCGGCATGGATGTAGGAGATCTCCTTGAGCTTCAGCGCACCTTCCAGGGCGATGGGGTAATGCACGCCGCGCCCGAGGAACAGGGCGTGCTGGTGTTTCGCGAAGCGGCTCGCCCAGCCGCGGATCTGCGGCTCCAGGTTCAGGGCATGCTGAGCGCTTTCCGGGAGTCGACGCAGGTCCACCACGTATTGCTGCTCCCGCTCGGGTGAGAGCCGGCCGCGGAGCTTGGCCATGGTGACGGCGAATCCGAACAACGCCACCAGCTGGGTGGTGAATGCCTTGGTGGAAGCCACGCCGATCTCGGCACCAGCCCGGGTGTAGAACACCAGATCCGAGGCACGCGGGATGGCGCTCTCCGTGACGTTGCAGATGGCCAGGGTCTTGTCGTGACCCAGGTACTTGGCGTGCTTGAGGGCCTCGAGGGTGTCCAGGGTCTCGCCGGACTGGGAGATGGTGAGGATCAGCTGGCTGGGATGCGGGACCGAGCGGCGATAGCGATACTCGCTGGCGATCTCCACATTGGTGGGGATGCCCGCCACGCTCTCGATCCAGTACTTGGCGGTAAGACCGGCGTAGTAACTGGTGCCGGCTGCCAGGATCAGGATGGACTCGGTAGCGGCGAAGCTCTCCTCCGCGCCCAGGCCGAACACCCGGGGCGAGAAACCCTGCTCCAGGAACGGCCGCAGGGTATCCGCGAGCACCGCCGGCTGCTCGTGGATCTCTTTCTGCATGTAATGTTGATAGGTGCCAAGGTCGAGGGATTCCAGGGACACATCGCTGATCCGCGTGGCGCGCCGCACGGGCGCGTCATCCCGGTCCACCACGGTGACGCGCCTGCCGCGCAGTTCCACCACGTCGCCATCCTCCAGGTACATGACCTTGCGGGTCGCGGAGAGCACAGCCGAGACATCCGAGGCCAGGAAGTTCTCGCCCTCCCCCAGTCCCACCAACAGCGGGCAGCCCTTGCGGGCGCCGGCGATCACGTCGGGGGTCTGGCGGCTCAGTACGCCGATGGCGAAGGCCCCCACCAATTCCTTCACCGCGGCCTGGGTAGCCTTGAACAGATCATGGTGGCTCTGCAGATGGTGGTGGATGAGATGGGCGATGACTTCTGTGTCAGTCTGGGACTCGAAGCTGTACCCCAGTTCCAGCAGATGGGCCCGCTGCTCCTCGTGGTTCTCGATGATGCCGTTGTGCACCACGGCGATCTCGTCACGCGAGACGTGTGGATGTGCATTGGGCTCGGTGACGCCGCCATGGGTGGCCCAACGGGTATGGCCGATGCCGGTGAACCCGGCGAGGCGTTCGCCCTTGGCCTTGCCCTGCATCTCGGCCACGCGACCGATGCTGCGTACACGTCTGATGCTTCCATTGACCACGGCGATGCCCGCTGAGTCATAGCCCCGGTATTCGAGGCGTTGCAGGCCTTCGATCAGCATAGGGACGATGTCGCGTCCCGCCACGGCTCCCACTATCCCGCACATATCAGATCTCCTTATCCGGTTCGGACCCGAGCTCTAACTGGTGGTCCGTTCCCAGGTCACCTGCTGCCGTCCATTGAGCAGATGGATCAGGGCCATCACCGTGGCCCAGTTCAACAGGCAGAAGGCATAAGGGATGTTGAGGAAGAACGGCTTGCGCGAAGCATGCCGCGTGAGATAACCGAGCATAGCCGCGCCGTAGAACAGGGCTTGGGCGGCCAGCAGCGAGCGGTAGGCCGGCTCGCCCGCCAACGCCAGGTTGGCGATGAAACTGGTGGCCAACAGCAACGGGCTCAAGAGCCGGAACAGCTTGTGGGAGACGGTCTGCACCCACAGCCGGTTGTGCACCGGGCTCAAGAGCCAGGGTCTGAGGAAGAACAACTGGAAGTTGCCGGCGATGGTGCGCAGCTTGCGCGTGAATTCCTGTTGCGCCGTGGGCACCACCCAGTCATAGGCACGAGCCTTGGGTTCGAACAACACCCGATAACCCTGCTGCACCACCTGCATGGGGATGAGCACGTCGTCCAGGATCAGGGTCTCCGGGATGGGCTGGAACAGCTGCCGGCGCAGCGCGTAGATGGCGCCGGTCGCGCCCACGGTGGAGTCGATCTGACCTTCGTAGAAGCGCATGAATTTTTCGTAGCGCCAGTAGAAATCCACCCCCTTGCCCACTTCAGAATGACTGCTGCCGTCCAGCAGGATCAACTCGCCGCTCACGGCTCCCACCTGCGGATCTGCGAAACGACTGGCCAGCGCGCGCAGCGCACCGGTCTCGAAGCGTTGCCTCGCATCCGCCAGCACCACGATCTCGTTGCGGGCTAGTTTCATCACGTCGTTCAGCACCGCGCTCTTGCCGCGACGCTTCTTGAACTCCACCGTCCGCACGTAGGTCGAGTGATAGGCACGGGCCTGCTCAGCGGTGTCATCGGTGCAGCCGTCGCAGGCGACGATGACTTCCAGGTGATCCCAGGGGTAATCCAGATCAAGGAAGTTCTCGAGGCGCTGCTTGATGCGCCGCGACTCGTTGTAGGCCACCACCACCAGGCTCAGGCGCGGCATCATCCAGCCGGTCATGGCCTGCCGGGGCTTGAGACCGGCCCACACACGGATCAGCAGCGGATAGCCGGCGTAGGTGTACGCCAACACCGCGATGGAGAGCCACAGGACGGTTTGCATAGCTGGCACGGAGGTCTCCGGATTCAGTGCATGGCCACGGCGCTGGAGCCGCAGGACTGCACGGCCGTGGCCAGGTGCTGGCCATACTCGTCCAGGGCCTTGCAAAGCTCATCCATGTCCACGCCGATATCACCGCCGTCGTCGGCCTCGGCCTTATAGGCGCTGGAAGGCGCCAGCCGGTAGTTGTGTCCACTCGCCCCCACAAACCCCACCGCCGCGACGCTGTGCGGGAAGAAGTTATCGGATGGGTAGAGCGAGGCGTTGGCGCCGACGATGGCATTGCGGCGCAATTGCACGCCCGGGAAATAGACGGAGATGGTGGACATGCCGGGACCACGGTTGGTGCCGATGATGCCGTAGCTGTTCTGGAAGGCGATGTTGTCCGTGTAGTTGAAGCCCGGGTCCGGTTTGCCGTCGCTGAAGATGATGCTGCCGGTCTGGATGGCGGTGTTGTGGGTGAAGGTCACATCCTGGCTGCCGTTATCCATGAGCAACAGGTTGCCGCTGCCCCAGGGGCCGCCCACGTCCTCAAACAGGTTGTTGGCAATGAGGATGCGCTTGGCCTGCTGGCTGGTGTAGTCATCGTCCTGGCCCAGTACGTTCACGCCATTGGCCACGTGACGCACCACGTTGTCCTTGAAGGTCACGTCCTGCACCACCGACCAGGGGGCACCGCCATCCTGGTCGCGGACCGTGAACAGGATCGAATAGCCGGTCTGGGCCTGGGCCCAGTTGTTTTCCAGGAGATTGCCCTCCACCAGGACCCGCTGGGCATTTTTCAACTCGAAGATGTTCTTCACCTGCCACGGGGTGCCCTGATAGGAAGGGTCTCCGGACTTCCAGGCGAGCTGCTTGGTGAGGTGATTGCCGCGCACCTCGATGTCGGAAGGCACCAGGTCCTTGATGGTGGGGTCCTGGCCGCCGAACATCACGTTCTCACCAGCCGCTTCCAGATAGTCGTCGACGATCTTGTAAGGTCCGGGACCGTTCCAGCCGGAGATGGCCTGGGCATCCTCCCCCTTCTTCTTGATGTCGGAGATATAGGAGTCCACCACCGCACCGGTACGGGCATTCATGGCGATGCCGCGGCGCGCGCCTATCGCAGGGTCACCGTGCAGGTAGCAGCGATCGACGATGATGTGATCGGGCAAGGACTCCAGCGAGGAGTCGGCGCTGCTGCCGAACACCATGAGGTTCTCGAGAAAAGCGGAAAGCGGGGCTGCTGCGTCCTTGGCGGAATTGCCGTGCATCCAGTTCAGGGCCTTGCCCACGGTAGAGGAACGCGGCGGACCCGGGCGGATCTCGAGGCCTACCAGCCGGTAATGGCCGGCGCCCGGCGCGGTGCGCACCACGGATTCATAACTCGCTTGCAGCTTGGGCATGTGCGCCGCATCCGCAGGCGTCACTCGTGTTCCCTGTGCCGGCAGACCCTTGGCCAGATCGCTGGACACCAGCGTGATCCAGTCGCCGCCGGGGTCCTTGGCACGTAGGGTGAAGGGACCGGTGTAGACCGCATCCGCCTGCAGCACCAGGGTGTCACCCGGCTGCGCCTTGTCCAGCGCTGCCTGCAGGTCGGCGCCTGATGGCACCTGTACCACGTGGCTGCCTGGCCCCGTGTAACGGGTGTCCACATACTCCCGCGGCGGCGCAGGGGTGCGCTGTTCAGAGGGCGCCGACGCGGCCTGGGCGTGCCAGGCAGGTGAGATCAGGAGCGGGACGGCAACGCCGACGGCGAGAAGGCTTGCATGTAGGGTCCTGAAGACGAAGTTGGCTGGCATGATACATCCACCTGTGCAGTGGTTTTGGGGGAGCGGCGTGCTATGCCGCGCGTGAGGTCGATGACATCGAGGGAAGCATCTGCGGCGGCGAGCGCTGCATCAGTCTCTTCGCCGGGGTTGCCCACCACCAGGAGCTCAGCGTGATTGAGCAGGTCGGCGGCTTCCGTGCACATCAGCGAGGAGATGTGGGGTATCTCCTCTTCGATGTAGCGGCGATTTGCACCGGTGAGCTTCGCCACCGACACGTTGTGATCGAGTATCTTCACGTCCAGGCCCTTGCCGATGAGGGTCTCCACCAGTGTGACCATGGGGCTTTCACGCAGGTCATCGGTGCCGGGCTTGAAGGACAGGCCCAGGATGCCGATGCGACGCTTGCGGCTGGCCAGGATGGCGTCGATCGCGCGGCGGATCTGGGCTTCGTTGGATTCCAGGATGCGGCCGATGAGCGGCATCTCCACATCGGCATTGCGTGCTGCATAGGTCAAGGCACGGATGTCCTTGGGCAGGCAGGAGCCACCGAAGGCGAAACCGGGTTTCAGATAGGCCTCTGAGACATTGAGCTTGGTGTCCATCCGGAAGATGCGCATGACCTCCTGGGGATCCACGCCGAATGCCTGGGCGGCGTCGCCCATCTCATTGGCAAAGCACACCTTGAGGGCGTGATAAGTGTTGGAGGCGTACTTGATCATCTCCGCGGTCTTGATGCTGGTGTGGACGAAGGGCGCCTCCACGTTGGCATAGACCTCACGCAGCTTCGCGGCGGTAGCCTCATCCTCCGCGCCCACGAGGGTGAAGGGCGGGTGCAGGAAGTCCTTAAGGGCACTGCCCTCGCGGATGAATTCAGGATTGACCGCGATCTTTATGTGGGAGCGGTGGCGGCGCTGGACGTTGGCGCGCAGTGCAGGCAGCACCACTTCCTCCAGCGTGCCAGGAAGTACGGTGCTGCGTACCACCACGGTGAAAGGCTGCTCTTTCTGGTGCAGATCGCGGCCGATCTCGACACACAGGGCCCGCAGTATGTCGATATTGAGCTGCCCGTTGGCGTAGCCCGGTGTGCCGACGCAGATCATGGCCAGGTCGGAGTTTGCGATGCCCTCAGCACTGGAGGTGGTGGCCTTAAGCCTGCCGCTGCTGACGGTGTAAGCCAGCAATGTCTCCAGACCCGGCTCCACGATCGGCGAGACGCCTGCGTTGACCATGGCCACCTTCTCGGGGTTCACGTCCACACCGATGACCTGATGGCCCGCCTCCGCGAGACGCGCGGCGCTCACGCAACCGACGTAGCCGAGTCCGAATATGCTGATACGCATGGGATGCTCTCTCCTGCTGGTGTGTTCAGTTGCCGGGGCTGGAACCCGCGCCGCGCTCCATGCGCGCGAAGCGGGCCGCCAGTCCCGGGTAGTCGGCGCCGAGCGCCGCCTTGAAAATCTTCTTGCCGTTCCATTTGAGCCAGGCGGTATGGCGCGCGCCAGAAGGCGCCGCTGCGAGAGGTGCCGGACAATCCGCACCATCGCCGCGACAGATGGCAAAGCGGATTTGCAGCGGGCCAGCATCAGTTCCAGCATTGAACCGATGCAGGAACGCTTTCACGGCGCCCGCAGACGGCACGCGGGGGCTATGCAGGCTATCCACGGGCGGCCTCGCAATAGGCACCGAACTCGCGGGCCACCTGGGGCCAGGCATAGTGGTCGTGGGTCAGACGTCGCCCCGCATCGCCGAGCGCGTGGCGGTGTTGCGGGTCCCGCAATAGGGACACCACGGCCGAAGCGAACGCTTGCGGATCGTCGGCCTTGAGGTAGTGCTCGCCTGGAGCGAGGGGCAGCCCTTCCACTCCGACGCCGGTGGAGACCACAGCCTTGCCCATGGACAGGGCTTCGAACACCTTGAGGCGCGTCCCGCCGCCGATGCGCAAGGGCACTACGTACACTGCCGCTGCGTCTATATAAGGGCGTACATCGTCAACGGTGCCGGTGACCCGGACACCCGCCTGCTGCGCATCGCGGCGCAGGCCGTCGCTGGGGTTGCGGCCCACCACGGTCAGGTTGATACGCGGCATCTCCTTGCGGATGCGCGGCAGGATCGTATCGATGAAGTGGCGGATGGCATCCTCGTTGGGATGCCAGTCCATGGAGCCCGTGAACACCAGTTCGGCGGGATCCTCGGGTGTGCCGTTGGCTTTGAAATAACCCACGTCTACGCCGGTCGGCATGTCGCGGATGACTGCGCCTTCGGCATCGGACATGAGCATGTCCCGATCCTGGGGCGAGACCGCCACGGTCAGGCGTGCCTGGCGGCAGATGGCAGCTTCGTAGCGGCGCATCTTGCGCCATTCGAGGTTCAGCAAGGCGCGGCGCAAGGGTTGGGTCTGGATCGCCGCTAGGCGCTTCAGAATCTGGTATTCGACGTTATGTTCGAATAGCACCACCGGTACGGTGGTGCCGAACGGCACGTTGGGAGCGGCGACAAGGAAGTCGGCGACGCACAAGTCCACTTCGCCGGCACCGAAGCGGCGCTCCACCTCGCGGCGTAAGGCCGGGACCCGGTGTTTGTAGACATCCACCGGCATGGCGCTAAGCCAGGAACGTGCCAGCGTCAGGGGGAATCGGGGATCGCGGAACTTGGGCGCGGCGAATGGGAAGGAATCCACCCGCCGGCAATGGGGCAGCTGCCGCTTGAGCTCCTGCGGGTCCTCTCCCGGCAGGTGGGTGGTGAGCACGCTCACCTCATGCCCGCGGGCAAGCTCCGAGAGGATGTTGAGGCTGCGCAGCCGCCCGCCGGTATTAGGCGGCCACAAGCCGCCGACTTTCACCCACAAGATTCGCATTGGCGTCCGATGCCCCGATTGATCCGTAGTGGTTTCGGAGGGAAACCCCCGGGTTCCGTAACGGTCACTCTCGCATCCAACCCGTAATCGAGGAATCCGGTGATGACCGGAATCCCCCGGTGAAGACACCCGAAACTCAGGCAGCGAGTGAACCCAATTCGGATCTGAACAAGGGCTCGGCGAGCAAGGCTTCAGGTGACTCGCCATCCAGGAAGATGCGCTGCCATAGCTCAAGGTTCAGCAGCGACCAGAGGCGCTCGCCGTGATCCCATTCGCCGGCGCGGTGTTCATGCACCAGGTGTTGGACATAAGTCGGATCGAACAGGCCACGGGCCTGCGCGCGCGGTCCGAGCACCAGATCGTCCAGGAGCGGCGCATAGCGCCCGCGCAGCCAGCGGCCGAAAGGCACCGGGAAACCCATCTTGCCCCGGGTGAGTATCTCCTTCGGCAAGATGTCCTTCACCGCCGCGCGTAGCACTGCTTTGGTCTGCAGGCCCTGGAGCTTGTGCCGCCCCGGGATGGACGCGGCATATTCGACGAAGCGATGATCGAGGAATGGTACCCGGCTCTCGAGTGACGCGGCCATGCTCATCTGGTCCTGCTTCATGAGCAGTTCGACCATATAGGTCTGCATGTCCGCATGGCTCATTCGCTCCAGGCTGCCGCCGGGGGCCTGACTGTAGTGACGCAGGCCCTCCGAGTACGGATCACGGACGCCCGCCTCAGCCAGCAGGCGCTGCTGCATGGCCTGGGGGAAGACCGCGAAGTTCTCGTAGAAGAGCCCACGCACACCGGGCGAGGGGCCGAGGAAACTGCGTTCCGCATAACGGCGCAGGCGGCGTGGGCAGTTCTGTACCAGGCGGCTGATGGCGCCACGCAGGCTGGCGGGCACCGTGGCCCAGTAAGGCCTTCCCAGCCGCTCGTTCCAGGCGGTGACCCGGTACCGGTTGTAACCGAGGAACAGTTCGTCGGCGCCCTCCCCCGTCAGCACCACTTTCACGTGCTCGGCGGCCAGCTTCGACACGGCGTACAGGCACACGCTGGAGGTGAAGGCGATGGGTTCGTCCTCGTGCCAGACCATGCGCGGCAACAACCGGAAATACTCCGCGGCGGTGAGCTGCACCTCGCGGTGTTCGGCACCCACGGACCTGGCCACCAGCCGCGCATAGGCATGCTCGTTGTAGCCATGTTCGGCGAAGCCCACGGAGAAGCTCTGTACCGGACCTGAAGTGAGGGGCGCCATCAGCGCCGCGATGGCGCTGGAATCTATCCCGCCGGACAGGAACAGGCCCACCGGCACGTCACTCACCAGATGACAGCGCACCGCCTCCTCGAGCCGCGTGCGTACCTCGTGCACGTGCTCATCGAAAGGGACGTCGTCGTCCGCCAGACGTTCCGGCAGCCGCCAGTAGCGGTTATGGCGCAATCCCTCGCTCGGCGTCCAGGTCAGGGTGTGGGCCGGCAGGAGCTTGTAGACTCCCTGGAAAAACGTCTCTCCGCCCGCCACGTAGCGGGTCGCGAGGAACTCCGGCAACACGGACTTGTTGAATTCGGGCTTGACGTCCGTAGCGGCAAGGATGCCCTTGATCTCGGAGGCGAACAGTAACTCGCGCTCATTGACCGCGTAGTACAGGGGTTTGATGCCGAGCCGGTCCCGTGCCAGGAACAGCTTCTGCCGGTTCCGGTCCCAGATGGCGAAGGCGAACATGCCGCGCAGGTGGCGCACGCAATCCTCGCCGAACACCTGGTAGGCCTGCAGCACCACCTCCGTGTCGGACTGGGTGACGAACCGGCAGCCGCGCTGCTCCAGTTCACCGCGCAGCTCGCGAAAGTTATACAGCTCGCCGTTGTAACTGATCCAACTATGGTGGCCACCTCCGGTCATGGGTTGCTGGCCGCCGCCGAGGTCGATGATGGACAGGCGGTTGTGCGCCAGGCCGGCCCGGCCCCGGATCACGACGCAGCTGTCGTCCGGCCCGCGATGCCGCATCACCGTGCGCATGCGGTCCAGGCGCGGGTATTCCACCGGCTGACCGGTCTCGAACTTGAGGATGCCTGCTACGCCACACATCTGGACTCTCTCCTTATCGGTATCAGGCCGGCAGCGGCGCGATGTTCGCGCTGCCGGTGCGTTGTACGGTGACCTGCCTGTGATCCACCCGTATGGTCTCCCGGCCGTCGTCCAGCACCAGGCTGATCCGGCCGCCGTCTTCCTGCACCTGGGTCACATCCGGCAATGCCTGCGCCTCGCCGTCGCGGATCAAGAGCAGTGTCACCACTCTCAAGGGCAACCGCGCGACTGCGGTGTAACTCAGCTGCGGCGCGGGGACCCGCAGGCCGTAATCCGGCGAGATCCAGCCACGGATCGGCTCGACCTTGCCCCGATGGATCTCCGCGTGCAGCGGCGTGGCGCTGAAAGCGCGCAGGCACAAGCCACGTTCCTCAGCGTCCAGTGAACGGGCCCAGCCGTCGGTACCGATGTGCAGATCCGTGTGCGCGAACTGAAACATGAGGTCCACCTGATGCACGTCGGCGCCCTGCAAGTCATCCACCACCACCCAATAACGGGACTTGACGAACAGCACCCGGCGACGGTGGCTCACCGGATCCTTGAGCCGGCGATAAGCGTGGTGCTCGGCATCGGCATAGTCGAAGGCCGGCGTGGAGAACCAGTGCTTCAGTTCCGCGCTGGGGCGTTCGCGCCAGGAGAATGGACCCACCGGCATCGCCTGGCTCTTGCGATCTACCACCACGGTATTGTGGGCGGCGCTACTGCGGAAATGGTCGCGCCAATGGGCATTGGCCGTGTAGCAATAGGTGCCGGCATCTACCAGTTGCGCCTTGCCGAACGCACTGCATTGGATGGCCAGCAGATCCGCATGACCGTGCCCGCCGCTGATGCGGCACCCCAACGGTCCGGTATCGAACACGAGGTGATGGGCATCCACGTCCCAGTCGCTACGCATCACTGCCTGGCCGCCGTGGGCGAAAAGCCGCGAGGCGGATTGCGAAGGTTGCACCTCGCCCAGTGCCTGGAACGACTTGGCGCCGGCGCTGCCGAAGAACCAGGCTACTTCGGGCGTCATACCATCGGCCGCCCAGGCGTAGTCGGCGCGGCTGAAGAACACCGCAGCCAGCGAGAACACGTCGCGGCAATCGTCCGCCTGACGCTGTGCCAGCGGCAGCACCCGGCCGCCGTCGGAATCGCCCACCTGGGGCATGCCGCCGTCCGGCCGGCATACCGCCAGCAGGTGATCCAGCATCTGCTGGAGACGCTCTCCCACCGAATCCGGCAGGACCATGTGGTTGCGGGTCGCCAGCATCATGAAATGCAGGTAGATCTCGGCGGTGTAGCGCTCATAGCAGGTGGACTGTTCGAAATACACCCCGTCCGCGAACACCTGCCGCGGCAGTTGCTGCAACAGGATGCGCGACCCCAGCTCCCGCCAGCGGTCTGCCCGCGGCAGTTCCGGGAACAGCACTCCGGCATAGAACAGGCCGAGTGCCTCACCGGTGAGATGGGTATTGGGCGAGAAATAGTGGGATAGATAGCGCTCCACGTGGGAAGCATGGGCCCGCAGCCAGCCCAGCATGTCGGAATAAAGCGCCGGTGTGAAAGCCGCGGCACCGCGGAACAAGTTGAAAGCCCAACACCAACTGATCAGCCGGTAAGACACCTCGAGACTGCTGGCCCAATTGATGCCCATACCTGCCGGGTTGGCGGCCATCCAATCCCGCACGCTGTCGGCGAAGACCTGTGCATAGCGTTCGTCACCGGTGAGCCGATAGGCTTGGCCGAGATGCACCAGCCACTGGTGCCGGTTGAGCTCCCAGGTGATCTTGCTGTCCCCCACCGTGTCGGCATCCAGGGGATTGATACGGCTCCAGTGCACCAGCGGCGCCCGATTGCCGGAGACCGCATCCCGGTGCCAGTCGATGCTGTCGCCCATGAACAGCGCGCGGTGGCCCAACAGGTGGAAGCTGCGTACCGACAGCGCATCCGCTGCGGCGATCACACGCTCCTTCTCCTCGGGAAAATGATCTGCGAAATATTGGGGCAGCTGTTCCTCGCCGGGGCCTGAAAAGAACCGCTCTGCACCGTCGCGCTGGAAGGTTTCAAACTCGATAGCCGGTACCTCTGCGCGGTCGCCCTCGCGAGTCGGGGCCAGATGATCGAACAGACCCAGCTTCCTCATGCCATCCGGCGCGCCGACCGCGACCCGGTCCATGGTGCGCGATATCTCCTGCCAGCCCCGGCTGGCCACATCGGAGATATCCGCGCGCAGGAGATTCTCAAGTTTCATGCAGCTTCCTTACAGTAGACATCGGCCCATTCGGTGGAGATCCGCCCCCAGGTGTAAGTCTCGACTTCAGCACGGGCCCGGCGCGCCAACGCCAGCGCCCGTTGCGGGTCGCTCAGCAAGCCCATGACCGCGGAGGCGAGAGCCGCCGGATCCCGGGGCGGCACCAGGACTCCTGCTTCGCCGTCACGCAACATGGCGGCGATATCGCCGGTGCCGGTGCTCACCACCGGCAAGCCGGAAGCGAATGCCTCCAGGACCGATACCGGCTGGTTGTCGATCACCGCAGCGTTCAAGAAGATGTCTGCCGATGCATACAACGCCGGCACGGACGCGGGTTCCACCCGGCCCAGGAAACGGATGCCGTCCACGCCCAAGGAAGCTGCCTGCGCACGCAGCTTGCGTTCTTCGCTGCCGCAACCTGCCACTGTCAAGCTCGCTTGCGGGTAACGGATCTTCACCAGTGAATACGCCTGGATCACGTCTTCCACCCGATAGTGGGGTTCGAAGTTACGGACCGAAAGCAGGCGCGGCTCAAGGCAGGGACGTTCCCGGTAGGCGAAGCGCGCGGTGTCCACTACATTCTTGACTACCCGGCTCTCGTAGCCGTGGCGCGCGAATACTTCGTGCAGGTATTGGGAAGGAACCACGATCTCGTCCGCCAGGCGCAGCCAGGGGTGCACCAGCGCGCCCCAGTGGGAGAGATGGTCTTCCGCTTCGCCGCTGTGGTAATGCAACACTGCGCGCTTGCCGAAAAGACGTGCGGCGAGCAGTGCCGGCACCGGTGCCAACAGGAAGGACCAATAGGACGCCGAGAACACATGGGCCACGTCGCTCTTGCGCAAGGCCACGAGGCTCGGCAGATACAGCATCTGGTTGAACACGGTGCGGGCGTACCGCATCCGCCGCAGCCAGCCGAGACCCACAGGAAACCGCGGGTTCACCGGCAAGAGGTCCACCACGTAACCACGATCGCGCAGACCCTCGATGAGCGCCTTGGCCTGGATGCCCTGCCCACCCAGTATCTCCAGACTCGCAGCCACCAGCATGATGCGCGGCGTATCCTTCGTCGCTACCGCCGCTGCGCTACTCGCCGCCATCTTGATCCGCCGTAGTGAGGAGGAAGGCATGGGTCTGACCGCCATGTATGCCGGTGCCGGTGATCTCGCCGCGCCGGTTGATGCCGCTGGCCTCGGTCAGGATCCAGCCGGAGTATTCAGGGATGGCCTGGTTCAGGTCTTGCATGCGCCCGGCAAGCCAAAGGAATGCGTGTGGCGTGCCGTCCGCGGAGTTGGCCCAGCCCACCGCTTCACCAGCGGCATTCACGGCAAGCGCCGCGCTATTGGCACCGTGATGCAGGGAGCCCAGCTCATGCATGCTGCCGCGGCTCCAGAGAAAAGCATGCGAGATGCTGCCGTTGGAGGTACCGGACCAGCCAACCACGATATTGCGTAGATTGACCGCCAAGGCCGTGCTTGAGGCATCACCCGGCAAGGTACCCAGGTTCAGGCGGTTCCCGTCGCGCCACAAGGCCGCTTCCCGGTCGAACACATCCTGGCGACCGGCATCGGCGGCGTAGTCACCCACAGCGGCTCCTTGGGGATTGAGCCCGAAGACCCGGCTTATGGACCAGTCGCCGGCACCGCCGCCGATATCTTGAGGTGCGGCCTCGCGCCAGAAAGCGGCGTGCAGCACCCAGGAGCCGCGCACCGTCTCGGAATCGCCG
Organism: Gammaproteobacteria bacterium; assembly: GCA_036271575.1. Taxonomy (GTDB): domain Bacteria; phylum Pseudomonadota; class Gammaproteobacteria; order Natronospirales; family REEB76; genus DASUBN01. Next base: position 26,636 of record DATBAJ010000013.1, on the reverse strand, counting down.
CCGATCCAGCCCTTGTCATTGATGGCGTAAGCGCCGCTTGTGCCGTAACGGTCGTTATAGGAACACGGACAGAACAGTGCTCCCAGGCTCTTCATGCCATCCTGATCCCAGACAAAACCCTGATAGACCTCCGGGAACTGCTGGCCCAGGCCGTTGATGCCGCTGTAACCCACCACCTGACCGCGATCGTTGAGTGCGGTGGCATAACTATCGCTGCCGCCGGTGAGCGTGCCCAGATCCTGCATGACACCGTCGCCATAGAGGAATGCATGGCGATTGCCGCCGGCGGTATCGGACCAACCCACCACCTGCCCATGCTCGTTGATGGCTTCGGCCGTGCTGGTGGCGCCACCCAGGGTGCCGAGGTCGACGATGCGGTAATGCGGCATCGGCGCGTCCGCCCAGCCCGCGAGTGCCGCGGCTGCCGAAAGCAAAGAAGCCATACCGGCGCCCATGAGTGCGCCGCGATGTATCGATCGCGAGCTTGGCATGTGTCCTTCCGTGGAGACGTCGAAAGCCGAGGTAGGGTCAGAGCCGATAGCGGTAATGCAACATCAGCGGCAATACCAGCAAGTACAAACCCTTCTGCATGCCGAAGCCGAACTTCAGCCGCCAGGTCTCGTCGGTCGCGATGGCCTGCACCGGACGCATTCGTCCTTCATTGCCGGCCACCTGGTGGCCCTGGGTCATGAGATAGTCGGCGCCCGTGGCATAGGGGATGCGCGCAACGCCGAGCAAATTCGCCACCGCCGAGAGCATGCCATCCGGATCGGCGGTGTAGTCTTCGTAGCGAGTGAACAGGTTCGGTCCCGGGATCTTGGGTCGCACCTGCTCGCAGAAGTAATTGACCACGGCCCAGGTCCCGGCGAAGCGCAGGTTGCTGCGACGCGCTGATTGACTGGTCCTCACCTCGCCGGGCTTCACCGCCGAAAGCTTGCGCAGCGAGTAGGCTACGCCGCGCACGTCTCGTACCAAGTGCAGCATGTGCACATCGAGGCCCGGCACCCGCGAGAGCGCGAGCGCCCGCGCCGGGCTCTTGGAAGAGTCGACGATCACAGGGGCGCCGGACAAGTCGGCGATGATGTTGAACAAGGCACCCGTATATTCGGCGTAACGAGCGAAGCGCGGATCGCTCATCGTCAGTTCCCGCTCATTGCGGGGCCGCAGCAGCGACCGCAGCCGCTCGTAGCGCCGTTGCAGACTGCGGTATTCGCGCTCGGTGAAGTCCGGAACCATGACGCTCCAGCGCCTAAGCACTTCGCGCCAGAAGCCGCAAGCCTGAGCTCTGTCACCGCAGGCGCACAGCTGTTCCGACGATGCTGTGGATTGCAGCAGGTTGCCGAGTTCACCGCAGGAGAACACGCCAGGATAGGCGCCGATCAGGCGGTCCAGCAGGGTCGAGCCGCTGCGGCCGTCGCCTGCGATGTACACCACCTTCAAGGGTCTGCTGCGGTACCCGTCTGGGAGAGCGGGCGTGCTGACCGGCGACTCGCTCACAGCCACCGGCGGGACCGGGCCACCCAAGGCATCCATCGTCATCTGTGTGTTGTTCTGCATGGCCTTTGGATTATCGTGACGTTGTCATCAGGGGCGTGCGGCATAACCGGCGAACTGCGCGGCGGGTGGCATCGGCAGTGGCAGATCCATATCCTGCCGGGTCCGCGGTGCGTCCAGGAAGCGACGGCACCAGAGCTCGAAGGAGATCAGCGTCCACAACTGGAGGTTCAGGTCGCGGCCCCGGTCGTGCATATCCAGCAGTTGCGCGACATAGCCGCGATCGAATACTTCCTGGCGCGCACCACCCGCAGGCAACAGCAACTCGCGGGCGAAGTTGCCCAGGCGTCCGCGGAACCAGGCTCCCAGTGGCACGGCGAAACCATGCTTGGGGCGATCGATGATCTCGTCGGAGAGGATGCCGCGCATGGCGCGCTTGAAGATGCTCTTGGTCTCGCCCTTGTGCAGGCGGAACTCCGGAGGGATGGTGGCGGCAAACTCCACGAGCTTGTGGTCCAGGAGCGGTACGCGCGCCTCCAGGGAATGAGCCATGCTCATGCGGTCCACCTTGGTGAGGATGTCCAGCGGCAGGTAGTTCTTAATATCCCAATGCTGGAGCGTGGATAGCCAGTCGCCGTCGAGGCCCTTCAGGAATGCGTGTGCCTCGCGCCAGGGATCATGGCTGCCGATGAGGGCTGCCGCCTCCGGCCTGAATAACCGACGCTTCTGATCCACCTTGAACAGGCTGGATGAATCCAGATAGCGATGTGAGCCGGATAGGGCGACATGCTTGAGGAAGTTGCGACCCTTGGCGCCCTCAGGCATGGACGCGCCGATCAAGCCCACCAGCTTGCGCAGCGGCGCCGGTGCATATTCGTAGCGGCGCTCACGCTGCTCCACCACATACCGGTCATAGCCGGCGAATAACTCATCGCCGCCATCGCCGGACAACACCACCTTCACCTGCTCCGCCGCGAGCTTGGAGACCATGTAGGTCGGTATAGCGGAAGAATCGCCAAACGGTTCATCCAGGTGCCAGACGATGTCCTGCACCAGGGTTTCCACATCCGGCTTGAGTATCAGCTCGGTGTGTTCGGTGCCGAACTGTTCCGCCACGATGCGCGCAGCGGAGGTCTCGTCGAAGCCCTGCTCCTGGAACCCGATCGAGAAAGTCTTGATGGGCCGGTCGCTGCGCCGCGCCATGAAGGCCACCACCGAGCTGGAGTCCAGGCCGCCGCTCAGGAATGCCCCGAGCGGCACGTCGCTGACCAGGTGCAGGTCCACCGATTCCTCGAGGAGCTGTCGCAACCGGTCGGCGAAGTACTCCTCGCTGTGAGTGTAGTCCGGCTGGAAGTTCACTTCCCAATACTGCACCTGCTTGCGGGTACCATCGGCGCGCAAGGTGAGACTGTGGCCGGGCGGGAGCTTGTGCACGCCGGCGATGATGCTCTCGGTATTCGGCGTGCTGAGACTGGTGAACAGGTGGTTCACCGAGCCCCAGTTGAGGTGGCGCTCCACCTCCGGCAGTTCGAGTATGGATTTCAACTCGGAAGCGAACAGCAGTCGCCCGCCCACTTCCGCGTAGTATAGGGGCTTGATGCCAAGCCGGTCGCGGGCGATGAACAACGACTGGCGGCGCTCGTCCCAGATGGCGAAAGCGAACATGCCGCGCAATCGGGTGACGCATTCACTGCCGAATTCTTCGTATAAGTGAACCAATACTTCGGTATCGGTGGAAGTGTAGAAGCGGTGGCCGCGCTGCTCCAGGTCGGTACGCAACTCACGGTAGTTGTAGATCTCGCCGTTCATCACCACCCACACGCTGCCATCCTCGTTACGCACGGGTTGATGGCCAGTGGCAAGGTCGATGATGCTGAGGCGACGCATGCCGAGCCCCACCCTTCCCTTCACGTAGTAGCCAGCATCGTCGGGGCCGCGATGCACGATCGCATCGCACATGGCTTTCACCTCGGCGGGGCGCACGCCGCGTTCGCCGTTGCTGAATATTCCTGCTATGCCGCACATCGTCCGGATCTCTCCTCGAACAGGGCGCCGACGCGCCTCATTCCACGTGGTTGGTCTCGCAGCGGGTCGCGAAATCGAATATGCCGTTCACCTGACAGCTCATGACAGCCGGCGAGAACTGGCCGAACGCGTCCAGACAGGCGTTCTCCCAGAGCAGGCGCCGCGGGATGGTGAGCGCCGGATGCGCCGCATGCCGGTGCAGGCAGGTGGTGTAACCGAAGCGATAGCCGGCCTCCACGAGCCCGTTCACCACCAGGGCGTCAAAACGCCCGTCCGGATAGGCGAAGTGACGGATGCCTGGACCCAGTCTCTGTTCCAGCGCCTTGCGCGAGCCCTGCAGCTCTTGCCTGATCTTCTCAGCGGATTCGTTGGTGAGTAGAGCGTGACTGCGGGTATGTGATCCTATCTTCATGCCCGCCCGCTGCATCTCCTGCAGCATGTCCCAGTCCATGGGCGCAAAGTCGTCGTTCTGCCGGGGCGGCCCGACCTTCGAACGCAGCACTTGCATGATGCGCAGCACCTGCGACTGGGTGAGGTTGGAAAGCAGCGCACGAGTGGCAGCTGAAGGGTCGGCCAGGGCCGAACTGATGCCCTTCAACGCGAAGCTGGAGACCTTGGCCTCGGCGAGCACCTTGATCAGCTCGGCACGGGGATCGGTCCAGGCCGGCAGGGCGCGGGTCATGAGCACGTAGAGCTCGTCGTGGATCTGCAGACTCCCAGTACCGATGAGGTCAGTGACCATGAAGAACACCGCCGGGATGCCCTTGCGCTTCAGCAATGGGAAAGCATTCTGGTAGACGTCGCGGTAGCCGTCATCGAAAGTGACCACGGCCACGGGCTTGCGGCCGGGACGCGCGCCCTCAAGCCATGCATCCATCCCATCCGGGTCCACGAAATCGAAGCGCCGGCCGATCCAGTCGAGTTGCTTCTCCAGGGTCGCGGTGGTGATGAGCAACGAATGCATGCATCCGCGCGCATGGGATTGAAAATCGTCGATGACGCGGTGGTAGCCCACCACCAACGGCATGGCGACCTTGCGCGAGTGCGCGCCGATGAATGCTGCCATCCCGGTGCGCTGCAGGGTCGCTGCTGCTGCCGCCTTGACCACGGTCCGAATCATTTGACGTTCCCTCCAATACTTTCTTGTATATGCATATGCGCCTCAGGCACGCCGGCTGCCGGTCATCCGGGACACGGGTGCGTGCAGCCATTGCGCGACGACGCGCCGTTCGGAATCCTTGAGCGGCCCGCAGAACCAGAGCAGAGCCGCGTAACTCAATGTGAACAGAGCCCCTGATGCCAGCAGCGACGGCAGGAGCGGCAGCTCCAGTAACGGTTTCAAAAGCACGGCCGGCAGCATGGCGGCGGCAGTGATAGCCAGGATCGAGGCCAGGCTCTTCCAGGGGAGCACCCGGGCGAGGCTGCAGCCCATCAGTTTGCGGACCCGCGCGATACCCACGCCTTTGGCAGTGAGGGTCGAAAGCAATGTGACCAGCACCGCCCCCATCAAGCCGAACCACTTCAGGAACAGGACGATGGCGACTGCGACCACGGTGAGGCGGATGACGTTGAGAAGGATCAGGAACCGCGTATCGGCATGCACCCGCAGCACGCTGTCGGTCATGATGGCGGCGAACAGCATGCTCAGGGTCCACACTGAGAACAGCGGCGCGCTGGCCGCATAGTTTGACGTGAACAGCAGCACGATCAGCGGATGGGCTGTGACGATCAGGCCGCCCACCAGGCAGGCGAACACCATCGCGAGTTTGCGGGTGGTGTCCAGCCACAGGTCCAGGGCTGCGTCGCGGCGCCCCTCCCTCAGGTCCTCGCTCATCTGCACCATCATCACGCTGCTGGTGGAGGTCATCAGGAAGTCCACCAACGGCACCTGCAGGCAGCCCACCGAATAGATCGCGAAGGTCGCGGTGGTGAAGTAGGACGAGACCACATACATGTGAAGGTTGGTCTGGGCACTCTCCAGCGACACCGCCAGGGCGAAGGGCATGGCGTAACCCAGGTGTCGCCTCATGAGCTTCCAGTCGAAGGGCGGCCGCCGCGGGAACTCCCGCTTGAGATATACCAGTACCGTGGTGAGACGCATGGCGGCGAAGGCCGCCGCGCCCATGAAGACCGCCGCAAGACTATGGAACACCAGCGCCGGCACGATGACGAGGCTGGCGCGGATAAAATCCGAAAGCGCGTAGGCGCCGAAAGCGAACAGATGATGACGGCGGGTGATCATCACGATCTCGAAGACCGCGGCCATGAGCATCAGCAGCAGGAAGGCCCCTACGAGTGGCACGTAGGCAGGCAGACTGGGGTTGTGGAACCAACGACCCAGCCACCCTGCACCGCCCCATAGCGCGACCAGGCAGGCGAGGCCCGCGAGCCCCAGCGCCAGCAGCGAGTTCAGGATGAAGCTGCCGCGCTGCGCCGGCGAGGTGGGCAGGAAGTAGTACAGGCTCTCTGCCATGCCAAGTTGGGCGATGCCGTACAGGGTGGTATAGAGGAGAAACAGCTGCTTGTAAGTACCGAACTCGGTCTGGTCGAAGACCCGCACCAGCACTACCGGGATGGCGAAGGCCGCCACGAACCCGAGCGCCCGGCCGGACATGAGCATGAAGGCGGGCTTGAATACCGAACCACCCGCTGGAGTGGCCGTCATGCCTGGGCCTCGCGCAGGCGGTTCGGCCAGCGGATCAGGCGTTTGATGCCCCGCCGCACGTCCATGGCCTTGCGGTACATGACGCCATAGATGTTCGGCGGGAAGCACTGTGCGCGCTCCAGGTCACGGCGGGTACGGGTCCAGAGTGCCTTGTACTCCTCCTCGCCGTGCAGGAAGTCAATCTCGGTGATCCCCTCTTCGATCGATTGCTCTATCGCCATGGCCAGGGTCGAGAGACCGACGCTGTAAGAGCAATAGGCCGGGTCGTAACCCGCCTGGTAGTAATAGAAGACGTCGCCGTATCGGAAACTATAGGTCGAGGCCACCGCCTTGCCATCCAGGCGCAGCACGTATAGCCGGAGCCAGCCCCGTTCCAGAGCGAGGCGGCTGAAGTCCTCGTGGAAGGCCATCACATCGGGGCCGGTGAACGCGGTGGAACGTTCATCGCCTGACCAACGCAAAGCATGCAGGTGTGCGAAATCCTTGAAGCAGGCGATGCGCGTCGCCTCATCCGTCACCTTCTGGAACTCCACACTCTGGAACGACTCTTTGAGCCGGCGCAGACGACGGTTCACATTGGCCCGGTGCGCGCGGCTCACGGTGGAGAGATAGCTCTTCCAGGTATGACCCTTGAGGTCGAGATAAGCGCAGTTCTCGGTTATGAGTTGCTGGGTTTGCCATCCGGCCTGGTCGAGACGCGAGACCAGCGTGGCTACCCGTTGCGAAGAGTGCTTGACCCGCTGGAATTCGATGAACATGCGGTGCTTTTCCAGATAATCACCCACCGCCTTCACTACATCCGATTCGTCCTCGGGGCGGGCGATCAGATCCAGATAGTCCGAGCCGATGTCGCCCATGCCCATGAACTCCAGGGCACGGAACGGGACCAGCCGGCCCGGCTGGGCGGGTCGGAGTGCCCAGGGCGCGATGCCGATGAGCCGGCCGTCACGACGTACCGCCAGGATGTGCAGGCGACGACCGGCCGAGACATGCTTCCACCAGGTACCGAGCCATTCCCAGCTCATGAACAGGCAGTCCACGCCGCTGGCCTTGAGAAGCCCGCGCCACTCGGGATGCAGAGCCTCGAGGCCGGCACTGTCCTCCACGAGGTCGACGCGCAGGGATGCCGTGACGACGGCGCCATCCTGGACCGGAACCGGGAGCGGTGACGTGGAAAGGGAAGTCTGCATGGACATATCTCCGTGAAGTTGTTGGACCCCGGCGGAACCGCGTGTCACGGTAAGCGGTCCGCGATGGAACGCGCGATGCCGGACACGGACCGGAAATGGTCGAGATCCATGTCCTCGAAAGTGAAACTGACTCCGAACTCATCTTCCACCTGCAGCAGCAGACCCGCGAACTCCAATGAGTCCAGCGCCCCACAATCGAATAGATCCGCGTCTGGCGGCGGCGTGGGCAGCCCCAGGTTCCGTTCCAACAACTGGTTCAGCTTAGAGAGCAGCAGATGACTTTCGTACATCGGGACGGCTCCGGTGATCGGAAGATTGCAGTTCAAACAACAGCCGGTCGAACGGCTGACCGTCTATGTAGTGGCAGCTGCGTTCGCGTCCGATGGGCTTGAAATTCAGCTTCTTGAGGATGCGCAGCGAGGCATGGTTGCACTCCACGGCCCAGGCATTCACGCATTCCAGGCCGAAACTGGTGAAGCCGAGCGTCAGCATCGCCCGGGTGGCGCGGAACACATAGCCCTTGGCGGCATGACGCCGGTCACCCAGCAGTGCCCATAGGACTGCCGAACGGAAGTCACGGTTCACGCTACTCAAGGCCACCAGCCCGATCGGCGAGTCATCCTCGTCGGCAGTGAAGGCACGCAGGATGTGCGCCTCATTGCGGATCATGATCTTGAGCGCGGCGGGTCCGACCTGCTGGGTGCCTTCACCGAAATTGAGCCACTGGTGATTACGTTTCTCGGCGAGCCAAGCTGCCGAAAGGCCTATGAGCTGGTCGCTATCAAGCGGGATCAATTCCATCGCGGGTCCATGTCTCCTTGAGACGTAGCCGGTCTATCCGGCCGGCGGCGTTCTTTGGCAATTCATCCCAGGCGCGCCAGCGGCTGGGGATCATGTAATCGGGCACCAGTTTGCCCAGGTGGTCGCGCAAGCCATCCGGCGTGATCTCGTCGTCGGCCTTCGGCACGTAGGCACAGCACACGGCATCCGTACCGTGGCCGGGCACCGCCACCACCGCACATTCAGATACCGCATCTACACGGTTCAGGGCATCCTCGATGCGGCCGAACTCGATGCGGCGACCACCGCTCTGCACGCTGTCGCCGTCGCGGCCGGCGGGATAGACGAGTCCGTCATGGCCCCGCAAACCACGGTCACCGGTGCGGTATACCCGTCCAAGCCCGGCAATATTCGGAAAAGCCCGTGCCGTGGCCTCGGAATCACGCCAATATCCGGGGCTCAGGGAGGCGCCGCGTATGTAGATGTCGCCGACCACACCGGCTGAAGCCGGTTGCAGGTTGTGATCCAAGACCAGCAGTTCGACACCGCCGCAGGCACGCCCCAGGGGGATCTGCTCGGCCTCGTCTGCCGGGAAAGAAACTACGGTGTGGCAGGCGCCGGCAACGGCGGCTTCTGCCGAACCGTACAGGTTGGTGAACTCCACGTGAGGCAACTGTTTCATCCAATAACTCAGGACCGCAGTGGGTAGCACCTCGCCATTCCACAGTACCCGCCGCAGCTGTGGGAAATCCCAGGGTTGCACCGCATCGAGCTTGGCCATGGTGCTCAAGACCAATGAGCCCGAGGACCAATGGGTTATGCCCGAGGCGCGGATCCAGCCCATCAGCCGGTTCGACGGCAGTTGCCCATCCGGAGGTACCAGATGCAGTTCCGCGCCGGAACTGAAACTACCGAAGATATCGAGCAGGGAGAGACCCTGGTTGAACCGGGCATGGCCGGCCACGCGGTCGGTCGCATTGAGCCGGAAATATTTCCTGGCCCATTCCACGAAGCTCACCACGTTGGCGTGAGTCGCCGTTACTCCACGCAGAGAACCGCCGGCCGTGGGATGGAACAGGATATGCGCCGTATCATGGGCGCGGTGCGCGCCATGCAAGGGGATGCCAGGCAAGGTGCCGATGTCCGAGAAACGGAACGCTACCGGCAGCGGGCCGGGACTCTGATCCGGCGACCCCAGCCAGCCGATGCGCAGCGCCGGCAGCCCCGGCTGGGACAGCAGTTCCCGCACTCGCGGTGCGAGACTAGCCGCCGCCAGCAGGCCGCGGCACTCCGAGGCGATTATGACCTGCGCCAGGATCGTGGCAGGAGCTGCCGGATCCAGGGGCACGTACACACAATCCGCCTTGTAGATGCCAAGCAGGCAGACCAGCGCCAACGGCGATTTCGGCAGCAGCAGACAGACCCGATCGCCGCGCACGCAGCCCCGCTCTTTCAGCGCCCGGGCCAGCTGGTTCGACAGGATCTCGAGTTCGCCATAGCTCAGACGCTCTTCACCAAGCACCACCGCGGTGGCGTCAGACCGGCGATTGGCTTCGCCGCTCACCCAGTGATGCAGCATCTCGGTCATGGAATGCCTCGGGCGTGAATGCGCACAGATCGGATCCGATGGGGAAAGAACATTGTGGATGCCGGGTTCAGCGGCGGGTTTTGGAGGCCAGCAATTCGCGGTACAACTCTTCGGTGCGGCGTACCACCGTCTCGAAGGAGAATTCTTCTTTCACCCGCCGCCGGCCGTTGGCGCTCAGACGCGCCGCCAGCGAGGGGTCGCCGAACACCGCCAGGACCGCGTCGGCGACTGCCTGGGGTTCGCCGGGAGGCACAAGCAGACCGTGCTCACCATCCCTGATCGCTTCCGGGGTGCCTCCTACTCGGGTTGCCACCACCGGCACGCCGGCCGCCATGGATTCCAGCAGGGTGTTGGAGATGCCTTCGCTCAAAGATGGCAGCACTGAGACGGCTGCCGCCGCCAGCACCTGGGGCACGTCTTTGCGCAGGCCTGTGAAATGCACCCGGTCCGCCAGCCCCAAGGACGTGACGCGATCCTGGAGCTCCCGCCGATAGATGCCATCCACAACGATCTCACCTTCGGCATTGCGGATGTAGCACTCTCCTACAACCAGGAAATGAGCATCGGGATCCCGCTCGTGGACCCTGGCGGCCGCCTCGAAGAAGCAGTCGATGCCCTTGGTGGGGTTGAGTCTGGCCAGCATCACCACCAGCGGCGCGCCCATCGGGATATCCAGCTCGCGGCGCAGTGCTGCGCCATCGTTCCGCGCGACGAAGCGCGAGGTGTCCACGCCGTTGCGGATCACCACGATCTTGTCAGCCGGATAGCCCTGCTCGACCAGCCAGTCGTGGATGGCTCCCGCATTGACCACGATACGGTCCGCCAGGCGACACACCAGTTTCTGGGCCCGGAGCTTCATGGGACTGAGATAGATGCCCATGTCACGGATGGAGGCGACGATGCAGGGCACGCCGGCCAACTTGGCGGCCGGCAGACTGAACATGTTGGCGTAGAAATTATAGCTGTGCAGGATCTGGGTGCGATCGCGACGCAAGGCCTTGGCGAAGCGCCACTGCTGGCGGAAGGCATTCAACTCGTAGAGGCTCTCCAGCGGATATTCCGACACCTCGATGCCCTGATGATCCTCGATCTCCTGGATCAATTCGCCCCAGCGGTTCATGCAGGCGAAACTCAGGTCGAAGGCACGGCGATCCATGCGCTTGGTGAGGTTGGTCACCTGCTTCTCGGTGCCGCCGACGCCGAAGGTGGTGAGAAACTTCACCACTTGGACGCGCGGCGCCACCTCCTCTTTCGCATAGGCAGGTTCCGCCATCTGGGCACGTACTTGGGCCGCAAACCGCATGGTCGTCATGCTGGGCTCGCTTGGGTCTCGCCCTGGACTCCGTCACCAGCCGCCGCCTTGGTGATGACGATGGCGGCGATAGTGAGCCCCGCGATGTAGTAGAAGTAGAACTGATAGGCGTCCGGATAGAAGAATGCGGACAGGATGAAACCCGCCAGGCTCACGCCCAACCCCTCCAGCAGGAAATGCAAATCCGCCAGCGCCGGAACCGCCGCGGCACGCCGCAAGGCCTGGCGCAAGCCGCGCACGATTGCGTACAACAACAACAGGAACAGACCCACGCCGGGAAGGCCGAGATCCACTGCGTATTCGAGGTAGACGTTGTGCACTTTTGTCCAAGTCGCGCCGCGCGCATCGTTGAGGGCGAGGATATTCATGCCGATGCCCGCGCCCATCAATGGATGCCGAGCCACGTATTTCACCGCGGTCAGGTAGTCACGGAAGCGGACCTGGGCCGAGTTGGTCTGGTCCGCTTGAATGTCGGTGATGGTGCTGAGCCGGTTGATATATGTCGAAGGCAGCAGTAGCGTGCCGGCTAGTGTGGCCGCGATGATCAACAAAGCCAGGTTGCGGCGTCTGCGGCGGAACAGGATCACGAGATAAGAGATCCCGATCACCGCCAATGACAGGAAACCAGCTCGTGAGAAGGTAGCCACGATGGCCACCACGTCCAGGCCGATCAGCGCCGCCAGGACACATCGTGCCCCCATGCCTCGCACCATCAGGAACAGGGCGATGCTGAGCGGCAGGATCAGGTTCAGCATCAGTGCCAGGTCGTTCGGATTGCCTGTGAGCGAGGCGTCATAACCCGAGATACGCGCCAACCCATGGGAAAGCTCCTCATGCTTGAAGGCGCCAGAGAAGAAGCTGCGCACCCCCGAGACCGCCAGGGGCGCGGCGATCAGGCTCAGTATCCAGCACACGCTACGTAACCGGTCCGAAGTGTCTACCACCCGGCTCAATAGCCAGCACACCACCAAGGCCTTGAAATAGATGCTGAAGAAGAAAGCGATGCTGCCACCGGGCCACAGGGAGAGCGGCACCGTGAGCAGCGCCCAGGCCGCGAGCCAGGCGGCGAAGCGCATCTCGCCGCCAATCTGCAGGGCCTTCTCACCATGCCGCCAGCGGCCAAGGATATAGCTCCCCGCCGACAACAACGCCATCAGCAGCGGCAGGTGCAAGGCACCCACAGCCGGGACGAAGGATTGGGGCGAAAGCAGCAACAGGCAAGTGAAGGCCATCAGTGCCCAGAACGGCACAGAACCGGTCCTGGAGAGCTGCGGGACTTGTCTAGCCGAGATGCCCGGACCGGCGGCGGCGACCGTTTGGTGCCGCCACCAGCCCCAGGTCTGATCGCTCACAGGCGGATGACCTCGGCCTTGGGATTGAGGATGCCCCAGGTCGCATTGCGGGTATCCACCACCAGCGAGGCATCGCCAGCGATCTTGTTGTAGTCGAAGTCCTTGTGATCGGTGAGGATGACCACGCAGTCCGCGCCCTTGATCGCGGCTTCATCGGCGATCACGGACTCCAACTGGCTGCCGTTGTAGCCGATCTTCGGCACATGCGGATCGGCGTAGCTGACTTCGGCGCCGCGCTGCTGCAGGAGGTGGATGACCTCCAGGGCCGGCGATTCACGGATGTCACCCACATTCGGCTTGTAAGCCACGCCCAGGGCCAGCACCTTGGCACCCTTCAGGGAACGCTGGCGGTTGTTGAGTGCATCGGCCGTCATCTGCACCACGCGGCCTGGCATGGATTGGTTGATCTCCTCCGCCAGGTGGATGAAGCGCGCGTCGTAGCCATTGAGCTTCATCTTCCAGGCCAAGTACTGCGAATCGATGCCGATGCAGTGGCCGCCCACACCCGGGCCGGGATGGAAGGTCATGAAGCCGAAGGGCTTGGTGGCTGCTGCATCGATCACCTCCCGGGTATTGACGCCGAGCCTATGGCACATCAGCGCCAGCTCATTCGCCAGGGCTATGTTCACGTTGCGGAACACGTTCTCGTAGAGCTTGGCCATCTCCGCCACGCGCGGGCTCGAGACTTCCAGGACCTTCGGCACGATCGTCCTGTAGAGCTGGGATGCGAGCTTGGAGCATTCGCCGGTGACACCACCCACCACCTTGGGGATATCGCGCACCTTGAAGTTCGCGTTGGCCGGATCGATGCGCTCCGGCGAGAAGGCCAGGAAGAAGTCCACGCCCGCCTCGCCGCCCTTGTCCGAGAACATGGGCAGCAATATCTCCTCGGTGGTCCCAGGATAGGTGGTGGACTCAAGTACCACCAACTGGCCCGGGTGCAGGTGCTCCGCCAGCTCTTCGGCCGCAGAGATCACATAGGAGATGTCCGGATCCTTGGTCTTGCGCAGCGGGGTCGGCACGCAGACGATGGCAGCATCCGTGTCCGCCAGTACCGAATAATCGGTCGTGGCGCTGTAACGACCCGCCGCGCGCTCTTTCTGCAGCTCCTCATCCGGCACATCCGGGATGGGCGAACGCCCCTGGTTCAGGGCATCCACTTTCTCGCGGCTGTTATCCAGCCCCACCACTTTGAAGCCGGCGTGGGCGAAGGCGATCGCAAGCGGCAGGCCTACGTAGCCCTGGCCGATGACGGTTATACGCGCTTCGTGTTTCTCGATGCGTTCTTTCAAGGCATTGGCATTCATGGAATTTCCTCTAGAGCCAGGTTCAACAGGGCCCGGGCGAGCTTGCATGGTTCGTGACGCACCATCGGACCGTCTCCGAGTAGGTCGCACTTGAGTGCACGGCAGCCCAGGGTCTTCATGGAAAAGGGGTCGACGGTGATGGGCACGGAGCCTTCCGCGGCGTAGCGCCTGAGATGCTCGGCGGAAGGCTTGCGGCTGTTCACCAGCACCTTGTGGATCGGCAAGTCCGGCACGTGCTCACGGATGGCGTTGATGACATCCGCCGCACTGTAGCCATCGGTCTCGCCCGGCTCAGTCATGAGATTCATGGCTACCACCACCCGCGCGCCGGATTCGGCGATGGCTTCCGCCATGCCCTTCACCAGAAGCACGGGGATGAGGCTGGTATAGAGACTGCCGGGCCCCAACACCACCAGATCCGAGCTGGCGATGGCCTGCAACGCCTGGGGCAAGGCCCGGATGTCGCGTGGTACCAGCGACACGCGGCGGATGCGGCGCCCCGCAGCCGTGATATGAGACTCGCCGACGCGGTAGCTGCCATCGGCGAATTCCGCCAGGAGCTGTACGTCATCCAGCGTGGCGGGAAGCACCCGGCCGCGTATGTCCAGCAACTTGCTGGCCCGTTCCACCGCGCGCCCGAAGTCCTTCTCCAGCAGAGTCAGTGCCGTCAGCATCAGGTTGCCAAGGCTGTGGTCGCCGAGTTCACCGTCAAAACGGAAGTTGAACAGTTCCTGGAGGGTCGGGTCCGCATCGGACAATGCCAAAAGGCAATTGCGGATGTCACCGGGTGCCAGGATCTTGTAACCGCGCCGCAAGGCGCCGGAGCTGCCACCGTCATCCGCCACTGTTACGATCGCGGTGAGCCGCTCGTGGTCCGCCTCGTCGCGCATCCCCACGGGAAAGTGCAGCACCCGCAGACCCTGCAGCAACGCAGCGAGACCGGTACCGCCACCCAAAGCGGTGATGCGCAGCGGCGTGGTGCGGGATTCAAGGAATTCGGCATCGCTGAGCCGCGCGCCGGTGGTGTAGTCGAGAGAAGATTCGAGCATCATGGCCTTGGCTCCACTCAGTGCAAGCCGCCAAGACGGTTACCGGAACTGAGATCCGGGCGGCGCGGCGGCGGGAGGTCATCGAGGTCGCGGGACTGCAAGGCAGCCGCCAACCCGGGCAACAGCGGTTGGCTCGGCGGCGACGACGCCTGCAGGATGCCGTCCATGGCAGCTGCGGTTTTCGCCGGCCGTTCCAACCGCCGGTGCCCGAGCAGCACGACCTTGACCGTCTCGAACAAGATGCGCATGTCCAGCCAGGCCGAGTAATGCTTGATGTAATACAAGTCGTAACGCAGCTTCTCGATCTCTTCGTCTAGGCCGTTGGCATACTTGTAACGGACCTGGGCCCAACCCGTGATGCCCGGCCGGATCGAGGAGCGCAGCGAGTAATACGGGATCTGCTCGCCGCATTCCGGCGTATTGCGCGATACCAGGATGAACAGGCGCCGGTTGCTATCCGGGTGTGGACGCGGGCCGACCAGGTTCATGTCGCCACGCAGCACATTGAAGAATTGCGGCAGTTCATCCAGGCGGAACTTGCGTAACCAGCGGCCGGTTCGCGTGACTCGTTGCTCGTTGTCGGCAGCCCACTCGGAGTGTTTGTCAGCGGTATCGCGCATGCTGCGAAACTTGAGCAGCTTGAAGCGCTTCCCACCCAATCCGACCCGCTCCTGCACGAACAGCACCGGGCCCGGCGAGTCGAGGCTTATGCACAGTGCCAGCAGTGCCATGACCGGCAGGAACACCACGCTGGCCACCCCCGCGACGATCAGGCTGAAGCCGCGGGCAAACCAACGGGCGGCGCGTGAGGGCCGAAAACTGCTGGAGAACAACACACTATTGGCCGTGAGCGACTCGATGGCGAGCTTGCCGGTGAGGCGCTCGTAGGCATCCAGGCCGGTCTCGACCTCGATGTCGCGGATCGCCTGCATCTCCAGCAACAGGTCGGCGCTGAGATGGCCGTACTGCTCCTCCATGGCGACGATCACCCGGTCCAACTCTCCCTTGGACAGTATCTGTTTCAGTTCCGACAGGGCGCCGAGCCGGCGACAGTCGAACGGAGGATCCACGTCGCGGCTCTCGGTGATGACACCGTGGAGCTCGGCCCCGGGCCTGGCGCAGTACTCCAGCACCAGCTTGTAGGCGAGCGAGCCTGTGCCGAGGATGGCGACCCGTTCAGACATTCCCGGAGTTGCCCTGCGGTTGCAGGCTGGGTTCGCGGCGCGGCTGGGTCTCCCGCATCGGCATACCGTAACGGTAGTAGCCGTAGTAGCGGCGCGGCATCAGGTCGCCGCGGTTGAACACCATGCCTAAAAGCTTGTCGGGGCCGATGAGGTCGAGAGCTTCCTCGAGCATCGGTTTGGGCGTGCGATGGGCTGAGACGATCATCAGGAAGTAGTCCACGAAGCGGCGGATCACCCGGCAATCCGACACTGGCACCACCGGCGGCGCGTCGAGGATTACGTATTGATAGTACTTGCTGGCCTCGATGAGCAACTGCTCGAAGCGTGCCGAACGCAGCAGTTCATAGGGCGCGCTGACACGCGAACCGGTGAATACGATCGAGAGGTTGGTTCCGCTCAAAGGGCGGGCTACATCGTGAAAAGTCAGCGTCGAGGAGGTGATGGCATCGGTCACGCCATTCAGGCTTGGGTTGCCCAGGCGCAGATGCTCCTTGAGCGCGGCGGATTCGCGGCGCAGATCCACGTCCACCAAAAGTACCTTCGAGTCGCGGGCCTGGGCCAAGGCTGCTCCCAGGTTCAAGGCGGTGAGCGACTTGCCGTCACCGGCCGCCGGACTGCAGACGGCCACGATGGTGCCGCGGTTGGATTTGCGCTTCTCTTCCAGCACGTAACGCAGCTTGCGGTACTGCTCTGCCTCGTAGGAGTCCGGCTCCGTGAGACTCACCAGATGCTTGTCGATCTGCCTGGCATTTATCTCGGACAGCTTGGGACGGCCGGTCTCGATGGAGCGGACACCCTCCTTGATGTCGGCGCGTGTCTCGGGCGTCTTGGTCTTGTCCTTGTCTTTATCCCTGGCCTCCACGCGGATGACGGGCGGAACGCCGCGACCCAGGGGTTTGGTATTGCCTTCGCCATGTAACATGTCAGTACTCCTAGATGCCAATCCGAATGATTCAGCTCAACCCGCGGTATTGCTGGACGTCGAGCCAGGAGCGCTGTGCTTCGATAGCATCCATACCAACTCGGTATTGCCCTGCCCCACCAGCGACGACGCCTGCCCAATGAGGACCGCCACGATCAGTACGGATGCGAGAGCGGTCCCAAAGCGCAACCGGCTCCGCCAGACGTCCTGACGCGTGACGATCAAGGGGATGTTCGCCAGCACCGGCACACGGCTGAATGCGCGCAGCTCTTCGATGCTGTGGAAGGACGGATCCATCTGCTCGAGGATGAAGACCAGGACTGCGGCCAGACCCAGAGAGCCCACCAGGCATAGGATCAGCAGACGCAAGCGGCCAGGGCCTGAGGGGTCGACGGGAGGCACCGCATTCTCCAGCACCCGGTACTGCCCACTCGGAGACTGGGGCAGCGGGACCTGCTCGTAACGCTTCAATAGCTGCGAATAGACGTCCTGGGTCTCGTTGTACCCTTGCATCAACCCTTGTAGCTGTTGCTCGCGCACCGGCATGCTCTCCAGACGGGCCTGGTAGCCGGCGATCTCGGTGCGAAGACGCGAATCCTCATCCTGGTAGGACTTGATGGTGCCGTCCAGCGAGTTATCGTTCGTCGGTGCAGGAGCGTCACCTGCCTCGGCGGCGCGGGCCGCCTCGGCCTGTTTCAGCGCGGCGATCTGCTGTTTCAGGCGCACCACGTCAGGATATTGATCCGTGTAGTGGGTACGAAGGCTGACCAGTTCATCTTCCAGCGCCGGCAGGTCGGCGGGATCGGCTCCTTGCACCGCCGGCTTGTCGGGCGAGGCAAGATGGCTGGTCTGCACGGTCTGGTTGAGTTGCTCGGCGTTCTCATGCAGCTGGTTGTCCAGTTGCTGCAGCATGGCGAGACTGGTGGCCTGTTGCTCCGGTAACTCGCCGACGTGCCCGCTGCGGAACGCATTGATGCGTTGACTCTGGGTATCCAGCTTGTGCTTGATGTCGCTCATCTGGCTCTGGAGCGAAGCGAGGGTCGCCGTGGCCTGCTGGACACGCAAGCGATTGTTCTGCTCAACATAAGCCTGGGCCAGCGCATTGGTGACTTGCGCCACCTGCTTGGGGTTCCAGCCCTGATAGCCCACGGTGAAGGCGAAGGTGGGATCCTGGCCCCATTGCTGTTGCCCTGCCTTGCGTTGGACCTGGATGTCCTGGCGCATGCGGGTCAGCAGCGTCTCCTCGGAGGCGCGCTTGCGCAGGTTCGGATAGAGATCGAAGCGATCGATCAAATTGAGAAGGCGGTCGCGGCTCAGGACCTCCTCGCCGACTGCATCCAACCGGCTATCCTGGCCCTGGGCTCCCTGGCCGCCGCCATCGCCCGTCGGCGACTGCGGGTTCACCAAGACTGTGGCGTTCGCAGAGTAGATATCCGGGAGAGCCGAGACGAAGCTCGTGGTGGCAGTGAACGCCAGCACGAACACTGCGATGGCAAGCCACTTTCGGCGCTGCCACAGGCGCGATAGCGCGCTGAAAGCCGAATCGTTTTTTTCCTGAGACTGCGCTTGCATGCTAATACACTCCCCCTCAAGGCACGGTGATGATGTCGCCGGGGTGGACGTAGAACGGCGTTTCGTCGCCGTACACCGCGGTGTCATAGTCGAACATGATGCGTTTCTTGGCTCCATCCTCGTCGCGCAGGATCACGATCTTGGACGGCGACGCGAACTCGCTTAAGCCTCCGGCCTGAGCCAGCACGTCCAGTACCGTGGCCTGATTCTTGAGTTCATAGCGGCCGGGTGTCTTGACCTCGCCGAGGACCGACACTGCGAAGCTGTGCACTTCCTGTACCACCACCGAGACCTCGGGGTCGGACATGTATTGGCGCAGCCGGTCGCCGAGCGTCTTCTGCAACTGCAGCGGCGTGAGTCCTGCTGCCTGTACCTCGTTGATGAGGGGGAAGGAGATCATCCCGTCGGGACGCACGGTGTCGATGCGTTCCAGGCTGGCGTCCTTCCATACCGAGATGTGCAGTACGTCGCCGGGGCCGATCAGGTACTTCTCGATGCGGCAACCCTCTCCATGACAGGGACCGTCGGCGACGGTCTCGTCATGGGCACAGGCGGCGAGGGATCCGAGCAGCAAGGCCAGGGATCCCAGGATGATCAGGTCACGGAGGGAGCGTCTCATTTTGTTGATCCGTGTTAGTGGTGGAGGGATTGTTCATGGGTGCGGGCGCGATCTGCACCGGGCGCGGTGACGGCCAGCGCGTCTCGAAAGGCGTGCCGCGCCGCTGCATGAAGGCACCGGGTCCGGCGACGGGTGCGGCGAACAACAAGCCGATGTAGACCACGTTGTTCAGTATCTTGGAATCGACTCCGGTGAGCAGGCCGCGCTGCAGGCTGTATTCGTATGAACCCACCAGCGAGGTCACACGCGTAAGCCGGTAGTTGAAGCTCACATCCATGCGGTATAACGTCGCGCGTGCAGCGGCGACTGTGTCGCTGGAGAGGCTGGGAGCGACATAGAACTCGAGGGACTGGCTATAGTTGTAATCGAGCTTGGCGATGAGGCTGCGGGTATCGGCTGGGACAAACTCACCGATCAGTGCTGCCTGGCTGCGCGCATACGTGACGCTGAAGGTGCCGGAATCCAGGATGAAGTTCAGGCCACCCGAGTAGTCCAATGAGTTCACGCCTTCGGTACGGCGTGGGCCCGCCGCGAAGGAAAAACTCGAGGTCAGTGCCAGGAAATGGGTCCACCCGACAGTCGCCACCTGGGAGGAGACCACGTCGTTGGGCCCGAAGTTGTAACGGGTGTCGGCGAAGTTGAAGTCGCCGGCATCACGCGCTGTGAAATGGTGCTCCAACCCCAGGGTGCCCGTATCCGAATATGTCTGGGGCGCCGTTGCGAGGGTCTCGACGTCATGCGCATAACCGATGCGCCCATAGGTCAGTTCATCGAAGGCATACCCCAGGGACGGCGCTATGGTTATGTAGGTGGCATGCACACGGCCCAGGCCGAGACTCAGCGCCGGATCGAGCTCCGACGGCGTTTCAGTGCTGGTGTAATTGGTGTCGAGCGAGAACGTGAGGCGCTGTGTAAACAGGTAATCGAGATTCAATGCCGCATTGCGACGGACCGTATTGCCGTTCAGCTCGGGATGATGACGGTAGCGTTCTGCATCGAAGGTGTAGTAGCCGGCGATGCTGAGCGCTTCCGAACCATAACCCGCCTCGACCGCCGGGCTGATCCGCAATATCTCGTCAGACTGACGGTCCGCTGACGACAGAAACACATTATCGTCGTAGACGCCGCCGACGGCGATGGACGGGCTGAGATAGGTAGCCGTATCGGCGCGGCTATCGGGTGCCATCGCCAGCGAGAGCAGCAGCACGCCCGCAGCCGGCAAGCGGCGCAACATCGGCCTCCAGGCTTCCTTGCCCATGTCATCCATCCTTGAGGTTCATTCACGGCAAAATGCCGTGGTTCAAATCGCTGTCACCAACGTGCAGTCCACTTCGACTGCCAGACTGCGGCGCAGCAGTTCTATCGAAAGCACCAGCAACCCGCGCTTGGACTCCTGGCGGACGAACACTCCTTGTACGTTCGCCAGCGGGCCGCTGATGATGCGCACCGTCTGCCCGATCTTCAGGTAGGGGTGCGGCATGCGCGGCAGGTCGGACTGGTTCACCTTGCAGATAGCGTCGATCTCGTCATCCGGGACCGTCGCCAGTTTGTCCCAGCGCTCCCCCAGTATCCTGACCAACCCGCGTGCTTTGGATATCTCTATGTAGCCGGATTTATCCATGGCATGCCGCACAAACAAATACCCGGGAAACAGTGGCGCCCGGTACAGACAGCGGGCGTGCTTGCGCCGGGACCATCTATCGACGGTAGGCAGCAGCACATCGAAGCCACCAGTCGCCAATTGTTCGTATACGGCTTGCTCGCAGTTACTCCTGGTCCACAACACATGCCAATGTTGCGCAACGGCCGCAGGCCGGAAATCATCCTCCGTGCGGGCTGAAACGCTGCTGAGGCTATCGTCGACGTAACCTGACAAAGCTTCGCCCCTTCGGTTCTCATCGTGAGGACCATGGAGTTATCGCACCGTGTTTTCTTGCTGGGACGCCCATCTGCGTCTCCGTGGCGGCGGGCTGCCACCCGCGGCGCAATCGAATAGAGATTTGTTCTGGGCGCCATTACCCCATTTATCGCGTAGTGCGCCAATCGGGGAAACACCTCCTTTGGCGCCGGAGAATCACTCGACCGACTGGTACCGATGATTACGCCGTGGATGCGGTTTTACCGATCGAGGCTGGCATTTCCAAAGGAAAAATCGTCGTTCATGTCTCAATCAGGATGTCTGCAGCACGCAGTTCTTGATACTGCTGCACTGCTAACAACCGATTGAGGTATGCGCGCGACCGGCATCTGTTCCAATCCAGTTGGGCCCGGAAGAAACTAATGACTGGCGAGTGAGAGCCAGCACGTCTGGCTCTGGGGGTTAACTCTGTTGCATGGACGTCCAGCCTAGAACGGGGTCGGCGGATGTCGCTGACTTTAGGCTTAGTCGCAAGGATCACAGAAGCAACGGACCATCGCCATCAAGTGTTCACGGGATAAGGATCACAGAAATTCACGGGTTATCAGATGAATACGGGACGGCATGCATCAAGGGTGCTTGCCGTTTGTCGAATACGGGTTTCACCCTATTCGATTCGGGATACGACTGTTTTAAGGTGAACGCACGAAGCGGTTTCTCGTCTTTGGAGCGGGGCGGATGGATCAGAACATTGGACTCACACAGCGGAATAGGCCACTGGCAGGCCTGAGGGCGTCCGGCGGCCTCGAACCCAGAGCTCCTCTCCTCCATTCGATCCACTCCTATTTCCCCGTCGCACCGGAGCTCGCGAGGGAATGGGCGGAACTTGCCGCCCGGCTGACGGCCCCACCCCACCTGCAGACCGGCTGGGCCGAAGCCTGGTGGCGGGCCTTCGGACTGGGCATGCCCGAGTTGCGCACCCTGCGTCGCGAAGGCCGCCTCGCCGGCGTGTTGCCGATCGCGCGACGCAACAAGCTCCTGGAATCGCCCGCGAACTATCACACACCGGGTTTTGGTCTGCTCGCCGAAGACCCCGCGGCCGCGGCGGAGTTGGCCAGCGAACTGTTCAACGACGACCCCACCCATGTCTCCCTGACCTCCCTGGACCCGGACGGCGGAAGCGTCGAGACATTTCGCAGGGCCGCGGAAGATGCCG
Organism: Gammaproteobacteria bacterium; assembly: GCA_036271575.1. Classification (GTDB taxonomy): domain Bacteria; phylum Pseudomonadota; class Gammaproteobacteria; order Natronospirales; family REEB76; genus DASUBN01. The sequence goes on along the minus strand of DATBAJ010000013.1, from coordinate 4,503 downwards.
GTTATCGGGTGCTGATCAGGCCCTTCATCAGATCGCTCTATCTCGACGTGCGTGGCGACTGGCAAAGGTACGAGCGTGAGTTGAGCCGAAATCTGCTGCGCGACCTGCGCAAATCTGCGCGCAGCCTGGAACGCGAAGGCAAGGTCTCGGTAAGCATCGTGCGCGGCGGCGAGGACCTGGATGACCGCATGCGTGAGGCGTTCGTAGTGGAGGCTTCGGGCTGGAAAGGAGCCGCCGGCACCGCCATCCAGTCCGACCCGCGCACACAGCGCTTCTATACGGCGGTAGGTCGTTGGGCGGCGGACCGCGGGACACTACGTTTGTATACGCTACGTGTGGACCGCCGGCCGCTGGCCATGTGCTTCGCCCTGCAAGAACACGGTGTCTGCCAGTTGCTCAAAGCCGGCTATGACCCTGCCTTCGGGACCTATTCCCCGGGCAAACTGCTCATGCATGCCATGTTCCGTGATTGCTTCGAGAGCGGCGTGACACGCATCGAGCTCAACGGCGACGCCGAGCCCTACAAGCTGTCATGGGCGAACGAATCCCGCGAGTACAAGCGCCTGGAGGCCTTTGCACCCAGCGTAGCCGGCCAGCTGGCCTGGGCCGCCTTCACCTACAGCCGGCCGGTAGCGAGCCGGCTGCGCGAACGGCTGGGCCTGCCTCCCCAAGACCACCGTCAATGAATCTTCAGGACTACGTTGCGATAAAGGATTGATATGAGCAACATCGCCCTCACCGACCCGACCTTGTCTTCACCTTCGTCCCACCGCTCGACGAGCTTCCTGATCCTGGATCAGGAGCAGTGTCACCGCGACATAGGCCACCGCGAGTTCGGCGTGCGCCACGCGTTGCGTGGCCACCCGCTGTTCACGCTCGAAGCATTGGCCAAGCTTGCCGATGGACTGCCGGCCAACGCCATCGAACGCCATGCGGCAGACCAACAACTGCTGGTGCCGGGCGGGCAAGTGCGCCTGCCCAGCAAACCCTCGGATACCGTGCGCAATATCCATATCAACGGCAGCTGGATGGTGATGTGGAACCTGGAGCAGAACGAATCCTATCGGCGCATCATCGACGCGGTACTCGATCAGGCCGCTCCCCTGTTACCCAGGCGGGAAACCGGCATGGGCCGGCGCGAGGCCTTCCTGTTCATCTCCTCGCCCAACTCGGTGACGCCGGTGCATTTCGACCCGGAGCACAACTTCCTGTTGCAGATCAGCGGTATCAAGCAGGTCAGTGTCGGCAAGTTCACCGAGCGGGCAGCGGAAATCCGGGCCCTCGACCGTTACTACGATGGTGCGCACAGGAACCTGGACTTGGTACCGCCCACTTCCAATGTATTCGTCATGAACCCGGGCGACGGCGTATATGTGTACCCCTGGGCGCCCCACTGGGTACACAACGGACCGGAACCCTCGATCTCCCTGTCCCTCACCTTCCGCACCCGGCGCAGTCAGCGGCTGGAGAATGCCTGCATGTTCAACCGCAAGCTGCGCATCCATGGCCTCAGACCGCGTCCGGCTGGTGACTTCGCCCCCCTGGATCGCGCCAAGGCCGCTGTCGTGTCATTCACCGGCTGGGTGCGCCGCGGTGGGCGCCGCCAGCTCGGGTTGCGCGACTACAGCTGATCGACATCATAGGCCCAAGACAAAGCGCCCCACTTTCGGTGAGGGCTCTTTCGTCCTGGTTGGTGGGTGGACGCGGCAGCCTCAGGGCACCGGCGGCCCGGCTGCAGTGCTGTGGCCGGGCGATATGCCGAGCATCGCAACTGTACCGGTGTGCCGCAGGCGCTTGGCCAGATACATCAGCTGGTCGGTGCGCGTCAGCAGCAGCGGCACGCTCTCGTTGCAAGCCGCTTCGCAGGTACCGCTCGAAACCGACAACGGCCGGCCAGAAGCGAATTGCTCCATCACCGATGCTTCGACGCGCTTCGATACTTCCTCGGCGGCGGCAAGACCAGTCTGGGGCAACAGTATCGCAAACTCATCACCCCCAAGACGGTAGACGATATCGGACTTGCGTACCCGCATCCGTGCAGCCGTGGCGACCAGCCGGATCGCTTCATCGCCGGCGGGATGGCCGTTTTCGTCGTTGATGATCTTGAGATCGTTTATGTCGAACAGGATCAGGCTGTAGGGTTTGTCGTGGTGGACCTGCTCTTTCTTGAGCATGCGCGCATGCTCTTCGAAGGCGCGCCGGTTCAGGAGCCCGGTGAGTGCATCTTCCCGGCTTTCACGCACCACTTGGTCGTACTGGCGGGCATTCTGGATCGCGGATGCGACCATGTCTGCGAACATCTGGATGATGTCCTCATCTTCGTCGGTGAACGCGTCCGGTTGCAGGGAGGCCATGTGCAATACGCCGGCGACGGCCGGTTCACGGCCGAAATAGAATGGCGCGCTCACGGAGGAGCGGCTGCCGCTGCGCGAGGAGACCCGGCGCAGGGTCTGGTCTTCTTGTTGCGCATCGCTGCTGCGGACTGCGCGTCTAAGCTTCACGGCATGGCTGGGTGAGCCGCCGCTCAAGGGCATCTCCAGCAGGGCGAAGCCCAGTATCCCCACCGCGGACTTGGCCGTGAGCCGCTGGTTCTCCACCATGAAGATGGTCGCGCCGTCGGCCCGGGTGAGGCGCGTGCACTCCTCCGACACCACGTCCATGACAGCCTGGAGGCTCCCAGATACCGTCATGACCTTGCCGATGCTGGCGATCACTTCCAGCAGGCGTTCCCGGCTGACCCTTGCGCCGGCACGCGGCTCCGTCGCGCTCGTCGATGGATGCATATCAGGTTCCGACATGCATCGTCTCCTTCATAAGGGCGCCGCCGGCCCCGACCGGCGGCAGATACGCCGGCCCTACCCGGCCCATGCGTATCGTAGGAGATGTCTCTTGCGCCCGTTCGATCAGCCTTTCGCCAGGCGCGGGCTTGCCGTAGAAGAACCCCTGGCCTTCATCGCATCCGAAATCGGTCAACATGCGTGCCTGTGCGCCGCTTTCCACGCCTTCCGCGCAGACCTGTGCGCCGAGGCTATGCCCCAGCGCGATCACGGTCTTGATGAGTTCCTGGCTGTTGCGGTTGCCGATCAGATCCGTTATGAACGAACCGTCAACCTTGAGACAGTCGATCGGGAAACGCTGGAGATAGCTCAAGGACGAATAGCCGGTACCGAAATCATCCAGGGCCACGCGCATGCCGGCTTTCTTCACCTGCTGCAGCACTTCCATGGTCCGGTGCGGATCACTCATGGCGAGGCTCTCGGTCAACTCCAGCTCGATGAACGGCGCAAATAGCCGGTCATGGCCCAAGGCCTCGTCCAGGTCGTGCAGGAACCCGCCATTGGCAAGCTGGGCATTGGAGACGTTCACCGAGACGTTCATGATCGGCAGGCCGACGTCGACCCAATCGCGCAAGAAGGCGACGCTCTCGGCCATTACCCATCGGCCGATGTCCACGATAAGGCCGGACTCCTCCGCCACGCCGATGAACGCCGCGGGCGGCACCATGCCACGGCGCGGATGGCGCCAGCGCAACAGGGCCTCACAACCGCAGACGCTGCCGGTCACGAGGCATACCCGCGGCTGGAAATACAGTTGCAGTTCGCGGCGCTCCAGTGCCCGCTGCAGGTCCTTCTCCAGCCTCGCCCGACCTATCACCTGCTCGGCGATCTCCGGCCTGTACCAGCAAGAACGATTCTGGCCCTCGCTGATGGCACGACGCATGGCGATATTGGCATGAGCAAGGAGATCTTCCGCGTTGGTGCCATCCTCCGGATAGGTGCAAAGGCCGATGTTCAGGTTGAGCGTCACCGCTTCCCCCTGGATGGGGAAGGTACGCTTGCCCGTCTCGAGCATGCGCTCCACTATCTCCATGGCTTCGCGGCGCGCATCGGCGCCGTGCACATGCAGCACGAAGACCGCGGGGCTCACGCATCCGACCAGATCATCGCCCTTGACGAGCATGCGCAGGTAGCGGCCGAACACACCAAGCCACTGGTTCAGGCTCTCGGACCCGAAGCGGTGCACCAGATAGTCGTAACGATCGACATTGACCGTGAGCACCACCGCCGGCACCTGACGGGTGAGTGGGTCCCCTATCGCGGCATCCACACGTTTGATCCATTCTCCCCGGCCCAGGAGTTTGGTGGAGGGATCATGGCGCGCCATATAGAGTTCGCGCTGCGACTGCTCACGGCGACTGTTATCGCGTCGCATCAGCGATACGAGCGCGGCACCTGTGAGTACCGCCACCAACGCACCTTTGAACGCCAGGAAGTATCCCAGCCGGCGGGAATCCGAGGCCACTGCCAGGATCAGCGCATCTGAGAAGGCGATGACCAGGCCCGCGAGTGCTGCGTAAGCGAGCACCATCCCTGGCACAGTCCGCGCGAATGCGCGCAACCCGGGCAATACATTTGTATAACGGTCCATGTTCCCCGCCCATCGCTTATACGCAGCGACAATCTATTGGGGAACAGGGCCCGCAGGAATGGGGTAAAGACCCGA
>DATBAJ010000012.1:0-55481 GCA_036271575.1 Gammaproteobacteria bacterium | reverse complement strand
CATTGTCCGTCCGGCGACAGCTGAGGGTTGGCCACGTCGTGGATCGCAGCGAAGTCCTGCGGTTGCAGGGTCCTGGCCTGGACAGAGCCGAGGCAGGCGCAGGCGATGAGGGCACACAGCAGATGACGCATGGTCGTCTCCAACACGGGAATGGGTTCAAGCGACCGGCAGCCCGGGCGGTTGTTTGGTGAAGTCAGCGGCGGCGGGTTCGCGGGTCAGGCGATATACGCCCTCGCGCACCATCCGCTTCAGCACGATGTCGATGACCGTGGTCTCGTTGGGGCGCACCAGGCTCACCAGATGTGCGGCGTCCGCACGCAGCACGGCCGGCTGGTAGTGCACGAAACCATCCTGCGGGAAGGGGATCACCCGCAGGCCCAGTGCGGTGCAGGGCGGCAGTGCCTTGCGCAGTTCCTTGCCGTCGCGCATCACCGCTGCTGCGCCCAGCATGCGCGCGGCATCGATGTAGTAGACCACGCAGCCCGGATCCAGGTGGTTGCGCTGGCGGTCGATGAAGAAGCCGGGCGGCAGCCGGTTGGGGTTATCCCCGTCGCCGGTGAGGATCACGTCGAAATCCCTGACCGGGTTGCCCTGATCGTCCCGCACCCGGAATACCAGCATGGCGCAGGGGTCGTGGATCTGCCGGTGCTCGAAACCGGTGAGGGGACCGCGGTCCTCGACTTGCTCGCGTGCCTGGGTCTCGGTGCTCTGCGCGGCGAAGCGGTCGAAGACCTCCGCATAGCGCTGCTTGTCCTCGACCCGCAGCGCTTCGAGGATGGCGCTCACGGTCGGATGCGGCGTGTCGTCCGCCGGCACGCTGCGCATGATCCCCATGCGTACATCCGAGTGACACAGCCCCGGCAGGATGGCGAGCGGCACCGCCGGCGGCAGCCTGACAGGCTCCGCCTTCAGCAGCGGCGCACTGAAACCCAGCCGCGCCTGTGGATCCGGCATCGGTGCCTGCTGCTCGATGCGTACGTGAGCGAAGTTCAGGTTGGCGGAGGCCACCCGTACCGCGCCATCGGATCCGTTCTCGCCGCTGTAGCTGTTCACGAAGTCATAGAGCAGGGGATCTGGAGACTGGCCGGTCAGCACGAACGGGAACACACCCTCCGGGCCGATCAGTTCCGAGCCTTTCTCCAGCCAGTCGAGGTTGAGCTCAAGGCTCGGCGCACTGCCGAGCTCCAGCCAGTCGAGCACGCCGGTGCCGACCTCCACGCCCTCGAACCAGGCACTGCGCAGCCGCGACAGCTTGGCGAGGCCAAGCTGCACCAGTGCCGAACCGAAGTTGGCGGGTGCCAGCATGACGAGATGACTCATGGGCGTGCAGGTCAGGCCCTTGGAAAGATAGTGGTGTTGCAGCCAGGCACGGATCACCGGTCCGCCGGTGGAGTGGGCGATGCAGGCGAAGCGCCGCCCGGCGCGCAACTCCGCGCCGAGTTCGTGCTCCAGCGCCGCCTGGAAGGCACGGGCGATGTCCGGCAGCGTGACCTCGTTGTGGAAACTCGCGTATTCAGAGAGCCAGATCTGGCGCACGTCCAGCCCCAGCTTGGGATCGCGCTCGGCCTCGCGCCGCAGGCGTTCCGGGAGGGCGCCATAGGTGGACGGATCGCGCACGCTCCAACCGTGCACCAGGACGACGAGGCGTTGCGGGGAAGCCATGGATTCCTTCGTAGAGGTCTTGAAACAGGACGGGGACAGACATATTAAGCCCTGGCAGGGGCCGCGTCCCGCCGGGGCGGACCGCGTTATGATGGCCGCCTGCGCCTCTTACATATATATAGGGAATGCCCACATGGCCAGCCTGCGTATCGTCGCCCGCATCCTCATCTCCGGCCTGCTGTTGGGCGCACTGTTCGCCCTCTCCGGCTGCGGCATCAACAACATCCCCCGTTATGACCAGCAGGTGAAGGCGAACTGGGCCCAAGTGCAGAACGAGTACCAGCGCCGGGCGGACCTGGTGCCGAACCTGGTGGCGACCGTGAAGGGCTACGCGACCCACGAGGACAAGGTGTTGGACGAGGTGACCGAGGCCCGCGCCAAGGTCGGCCAGATGCAGGTCCCCAAGGACATCCTCACCAACCCCCAGGCCTTCAAGCAGTTCGAGCAGAACCAGGGCCAGCTCACCACCGCCCTGCAACACCTCATGGTGGTGACCGAGAACTACCCCAACCTCAAGGCCAACGAGAACTTCCTGGCCTTGCAGTCGCAGTTGGAAGGCACCGAGAACCGCATCGCGGTGGCGCGGCGCGACTACATCCTGGCAGTGCAGCAGTACAACACCGAACTCACCACCATCCCGGGCCGCTGGTACCGTTCCATGTTCTATAGTGACAAGCAGGTGATGCAGAACTTCTCAGCCGACGAAGCTTCCCAAGCGGCACCTAAGGTTCAGTTCTAAGCCTTAGATGCATAACTCCTTCAAACATCTCGTCGCCGCGCTCTTGAGCGCGGCGGTGTTCTTTGGGGCGCCGACCGCTTTCGCGGCGGACGCCTCCATGCCAGCCTTCCCGACCTTGTCGGGACCGGTGGTGGACCAGGCGGGCATCCTCGACGCTGACACCCGGCAACAACTCAGCGACAAGCTTTCCGCCTACGACCAGCAGAGCGGCAATCAGTTGGTGGTGGTCACGGTCCAGACCCTGGACGGCTATCCCATCGAATACTGGGGTTATCAGCTCGGCCGCGACTGGGGTATCGGCCAGAAGGACAAGAACACCGGCGCGATCCTCATCGTGGACGTGGCGGAACACAAGCTGCGCATCGAGGTGGGCTACGGCCTGGAAGGCACCCTCACCGACGCGCTCTCGCAAGACATCATCCGCAACAGCATCGCGCCCAGGTTCAAACAGGGCGATTTCAACGGCGGCGTCAGCGCCGGCGTGGATGCGATCTTGCAGGTGTTGGGTGGCCAGGTGCAGGAAGTGCAGCACCAACGGCACCGTGACAATTCCTCGACCCTGTTCCTCATCCTGTTCCTGGCGTTCATCCTGTTGCGGGTGATAGGCGCGGGTTTCCTGCCGCGTACCGGCGGCTGGTGGTGGCTATGGCTGCTCAGCAGCGGCTTCGGCGGCGGACGCGGCGGCTGGGGTGGTGGTAGTGGCGGCGGGGGAGGCGGATTCTCCGGCGGCGGCGGCTCTTTCGGTGGCGGCGGTGCTTCAGGAGGTTGGTGATGCATACGTTCACCGATCAAGAGCGCCAGCAGATCACCGCAGCCATCCAGGCGGCGGAGCGGCGCACCAGCGGCGAGTTCGTGGCGGTGGTGGCCCGTGCCAGCGACCATTACCTGGCGACGGCACTGTTCTGGGCCGTGGGTCTGGTGCTGGTGTTGCCGGCGCCCTTGCTGCTCTTCACCCATCTGCGCTTCCTGGATATCTACCAGCTGCAGATCCTGGCCTTCATCCTGCTTACGCTGCTGTTCGAGTTCATGCCCGGCCTGCACATGGCCTTGGTGCCCATGCGGGTGCGCCATGCTCGCGCCAGCGCCCTAGCCCATGCCCAGTTTTACGACCAGGGCGTGCACCTCACCCGCGAGCATTCGGGGCTGCTGCTGTTCGTCTCCATGGCCGAACGCTATGTGGAGATCGTGGCGGACAAGGGCATCCACGAGCGGATCGGCGCGGAACGCTGGCAGAAGATCGTGAACGCTCTGGTGCTGAAGGTCGCTCAAGGGGACGTGTGCGGCGGTTTCGTGGCGGCCATCGGTGCCTGCGGCGAGGCCATGGCCGAGCATTATCCGGCGAAACCGGGGGACGAGGACGAACTTTCGGACGGGTTGATCGAGATCTAGGCGGCGCGCGCGGGGGAAACAGATGCATAGCCAGCTTTATGGCGCCGGCCTCATGGCTGTGGCCCTGTTCGCCACGTCTGTCCATGCCGCGTCCCCCCAAACCGGCGACATCCTGGCGGCGGGTCCCGACCTGCCAAAGCTCCAGCGCCTGGCCGCCATGGGAGATCCCGGCGCGGAGCTGCAGTTGGGCCTCCTGTGCATGGGCGGCAAGGGTGAACCCAAGGACGAAGCCAAGGCCATCGATTGGTTCCGCAAGGCGGCGGCCCAGGACTACGACAAAGCCGAATATATGCTCGGCATGATCTATTCTTTCAGCCTCGACACGTCCCACGACTACCCCCAGGCCGCCGACTGGTTCCACAAGGCCGCCATCCAGGGGAACATGTCTGCCGCTGCAACTCTCGGCGCTCTCTATGAGGAAGGGAGGGGCGTGCCCCAGAGCGACGCAATCGCTATGGCTTGGTACAAGGAAGCTGCCGACCGCGGCCTCCGCGAGGGCGAATACGCCCTGGCCATCGACTACTATGCCGGCAAGGGGCCGGAAGCTGAGCGAATGCAGATGATTCCGCTGCTGCAGAAGGCGGCGGACCAGGACTTAGCTGCCGCGGAGGACGTGCTGGGGGAGTTCTACCTGACCGGCACTCGCGTACCGAAGGATGAGTCGAAGGCAGTCGCGCTCATGCGCAAGGCCATCGCTCACGGCTATCTGTCATCCCAATGCAGGCTGGCCAACTATTATCTTCAAAGCCCTGCGACGGCTGACCAAGTCGCTCAAGCCCACCAGTGGCTGGAAGAGGGTGCGGCCAAGGGCGGCATGGGGTCCGCAGAATGCCTGAACACGGAAGCATGGATCCTCGCCACTGCCGCGGATCCCGTCCGTCGTGATTCCGTCAAGGCCATCCAGTATGCGACCGAGGCCTTGGCCATCTGTCCTACCGACTCCGGTTGCCTGGATACGATGGCGGCGGCCTATGCTGCGGCTGGCCAGTATGACCAAGCGGTGGTGGAGCAGCAGAAGGCCATCGCCGCTTTGAGCCCAGGGCCGAAAAAAGAAGAGAGAAGAAAACAGGAGATGCAGGCGCGGTTGGACTTGTACCGTGCGCACAAGCCTTACGTGGATCCTACCAGCTAAGGATCAAATCGCGTCGTTGATGTTGCCGGTGCGGTTGGTGGTGTCCTGGGCGATGTCGCGCACGAAGTTCTGCACGAAGTTGCGCATGGATACCGGCGCGAAATCCAGGCAACTCTGGCCGCCGGCGGAGCGCGCTTCGGGGTCGGCGCCGGCAGCCAGCAGCATGGCGGCGAAGTCGCGGTTGATCGGGTTCCAGGAGTTGGTCACCTGCATCAGCGCGGTACGTTGAGTGCCGTCCACCCTGAGGTTCGGATCCCAGCCGGCATCCAGCAGGTTCTTCACCCGCCGTACGCCCTGGTCGCTGCGGTCGGTGACCAGTTCGTAGAGGAAATTCTCTTTCGGGCCGAAGGGGCGCCAGATGGGCGCGACCCGTTTCATGGCTGCCTGGGTGGCATCGGACATATCCAGGATCGCCAACACTACTGCCTTGCAGTGGGGGCCGTTGAGCAGGATCTCCAGTTCCACCCGCGAGGCCTCGTTGTCCTTGAGGCAGGCGTCCACGCCACGCGAAGTCACCTTCGTCATGTTCTTGGCGCGCAGGCTTTCGATATCGGCGTCGGTCATGGATCCCTGCCCCTGAAGCGGGGCCTATTATGCCGGATTATGTCTAATCAATAACAGACCCTTCCCAAAATAATAGAGCCCGTCAGACTTCTTTCACATACTTAGTATGCGAAATAATCAGATGGGCTCATGGACACGAGGTCCTTGCTGGGAGCGGGCCTCAGGACTGGGCAGCGTTCCTGCTCTGCGGGTCAGTGCGTGGCGGCGGCGGGCGCGCCGCTGAACCCGAGCTTGCCGGAACGGATCGCGGAGATGAACTGCTTGGCGTTGGGGTCGTCGGGGAAATCAGCGGAATAGGCCTGCATGTAGGCCAGCGCCTTATCTTTGTCGCGCAGCATCAGATAGACGGTGGCAAGGCTGAAGTCGGCCTGCTTCACCCCAAGGCTCAAAGCTTTGTCGAGATAGGGGACCGCATCACGTTGGCGTGATGCGGTCCCGCTGAGGAAAACGCCGTACAGGTAGTTGGCGGCGGGGTCATCGGGGGTCATGGCCAAGAGGCGCTGATAACTCTCCGCCGTCTTAGTGCAGCTCTCGCGCAGGTGCATGTTGCAGCCCAGGTTGAACGCGAAGGCCTCGCGGCGCAGCACTTCCACGTTCACGGAAGCACCGGTATCCACCGATGCCAGCAGCACGATGAGGCGCGTGAGCTTGTCGCTCACGTCGTCGCGTTCCGCGTCGTTGTCGAACTGCGGCGGGTAGCTCCCGGCGTAACGGGCGATGGTCTGCAGCAGGTCGTCCACCACCTGCACGTTCAGCGAATCGGTGGTCTTGCCGTCCGGCCCGGTCTGGGTCGCTACCGTGTCTTTCAGGGCGTAGTGCCATTGCACGACGCCGGGCTTGGTGGCGGCCGCAGGCGCAGGTGTCATGGCCGCCATCGTGGTGAGCGGGACCATCAGGAAGAACAGCGGTAGATAACGCATGCAGATCCCGCGCGGCTTCTTCAGATGCGCCCCGAATTCTCGAGCATGTCCATGCCTTTGTGCAGATCGCTCCCCAGGTTCTTCTCGTCGGTGAAGTACTGCACCGTGTCCTTGTCCAGTTTGGCGCGGGCCTGGATCACCAATGCATCCCAGTGCTTCGGGGTCTGACCATCCTTGCCGATCCACAACACCGCCTTGAGCTCCGCCAGCTGGTCCTTGTCCAGGCGCACCAGCACGCCCACCACGTTGTCGAGTTCACCCTTTTCGGCGTAGCCGATGAGTTCGCGGACCAGGGCGGGTTTGAGGGCCTTCATGGGGGGCTCACTTGGGGGCTGGGGACGAAAAGGGGGATTAAGACTAGCGCAAAAAGGCGGTCATAGCCCGTCCAAGGCCGCCGGCGGGGTGGTGGCTTTCTTGTAGCCCTTGGGGCGTATGGCGACCGTGTTCTTGATGAGGGTACAAAGGCTGCCGTCGGCGAGGTAATAGCCATATTCGAAGGTGGGGGTGGCGCGCCCCTTCTGCTGCAATTCCTCGGCGATGGCCGCCTCCTGGACGGGGTCCATCTTGAAGCGCAGTTCCAGGTCGGTGCTGCCGCCCTTCTGGAAATCCACGCTCATGGCGCGGGTCCACACCGAATAGCCAGGGAACACCCGTGAGCAGGCGATGGCCGCCACGGGATCGGCGAGCGAGGCCTGGTAGCCGCCGAACATCACCCCGCCCGGGTTGCGCGACACGCTGTTGAGCGGCAGCTTCAGGCGCACCGTGCGCCAGCTGTCCGCGATCTCCAGCACCTTCACCCGCATCATGAAGAACGGCGGATACAGCTCGAGCCGGCGCGCTTCCGGCAGGAACTTGAGATTGGCAATGAAGCGCAGCAAGCCCATACTTTCTCCTTGCATCCATTCTAGCTCTGGCCGAGGCTCGCGACATGCGTAATATCCAGAGTTGGCTCGACGACTACAGCGTCAGCCACCAGCATCCAATGAACAAGAAGATCCATTGGATCTGCGTGCCACTCATCATGCTGAGCGCTCTCGGCATGCTATGGACCGTGCCGCGCCCGGGGTTCTTCTTCTCCCTCAGCCCCTATCTGAACTGGGCGACGCTCCTGATCCTGGCCTCGCTCATCTACTACCTGCTGCTCTCGGTGCGACTCGCGGCGGGCATGCTGCTGGTGAGCGCGGTCATGTGCCTGGTCTTGGAACTTCTCACCAGCTTGCCCTGGCCGCTGTTTTGGACTTCGTTCGCAATCTTCGCCGCCGCCTGGATCGGCCAGTTCATCGGCCACAAGATCGAGGGTCGCAAGCCGTCCTTCTTCAAGGACCTGCAGTTCCTGCTCATCGGCCCCATCTGGCTCCTGGCGGACGCCTACAAAAGACTGGGCTTCGCATACTGAATCATGAAAGAAGCAAAGGCCCCGCGGCAGCGATGCCGCGGGGCTTTTTGCTTTTCGGGACATCAATGTTTGAGCAGCGCAGCCAGCGGTGCGAGATTCATCTGCTTATATAAGGATTGCGCCCGGGCCAAGTCGTCGCCTTCGATGTCTATGATCACGGACTGCACCGCCATGGACTTCGGGTCTACCTGGGCGTCGATGATGACGGCGCTGTCCTTGTGTTCCTGGCCCTTGTCGTCCTTACGCTCCCAGTCGTCGTCGTTGCGGATCTTGGCGCTGCCATAGACCACGATGATGCGGCCCTTGGGCGGGTCCAACTGGTTGCCGGGAGAAGAGTAGGTGGCTGGGTTCTCGCACTGGTAGGCGATGGCACCCGCGACCTGCAGCGGCTTCGGACTTCCATAGCAACTGGTGCCACCGGAATCGTTGATGGCGATACGCACCTTGGCGCTGCGATCGCGCTGCACTGCATCCAGGACGGTCTTTTGCCCGGCGTTCATGTCCAGTTGTGCCTGGGTGATCTGGGCGTTCAAGACATCGCTCTGCTTGCCGATGGCGTCCATGGCCTTGTAGTCCTGCTTCTGGGCCGCATCCATGGATTTCTGCATCAGCGCCTGCTGCTTCGCCATCAGGTCGTCCAGTTTCTTCTGCTTGGCAGGATCGGGCGGCGCTTGCATGGCCTGCATCTCTTTCTGGCTGTCCGCCTCGGACATGGGCCGGATGTAGTCCATGTCCAGGCCGATGTAGTAGCCGCTATGACCGCAGAGGTACTCGGGGATGTAGTCGTAGTCCGGCGCCAGCTTCTCCTTGCTGGCGTCTTCGTACTGCCAGCCCGCGGGAGGTTTGGGCAGCGCAGCGCGCAGGATGGTGAACTTGGAGAAGAAGGCCTTCTCCTGGGCGTTGGGCGGCGCCTGGATGCCTTCTTCGCAGCCTTCCGCGTAGGCGCTGGCAGCGAAGAGCGTGCTGACTAGAGCGAGGGTCAATAGGGCAGGGCGTCTCATGATGATCTTCCCTCAAGTTGGGTTCTTAAGAAGTCAGGCGCGCCTCGTACTCACCGCCCTAGCGGCTCTCGCTACGTATCCCGTTACGGACGGTGCCCACCGAGCCCAATAGCTTTTTAGTGGATCATCTTCTGCAAGGCCGCCAGGTTCAGTTGCTTGAAGAGCGACTGGGCCCGTGCCAGGTTGTCCGCTGATACCACGACGGTGAGGTTATGCACGCCTAGGGCCACCGGGTTATCCAACTGCGGGCGGATGATCATCGCCGTGTCCTTGGTGTGCTTGCCTTCGATGTCCTGTCGGTCCCAGTCGTCATCCTTGTCCTGGGTGGACTTGCCATAGATGAGCACCACGCGGCCCTCCGGCTTGTCCAGGGGGTTGCCCGGCGAGGAATAGGTGATGGGATGTTCGCAGCTGAAGGCCGTGCCGCCCGAGACCTGTACCGGCTTGGGATCGCCGTAGCAATCCAGGCTGTCTGGGTTGTTGAGCCCGATGCTCACGGTGGCGCTGCGGTCCGCCTCGATCGTGTCCATGGCTCCCTGCTTGCCGCTGTTCGCGTCTATCTGGGCCTGGGTCATCTGCTTGTTGAGCGCATCGGTCTGCTTGTTCAGCGCGTCCATGGTCTTGGTGTCGCCCTTCTGCGCCGCAGCCATGAGTTGCGGCATCAGGGCCCGCTCCTGGGCCATGAGGTCGTCCAGTTTCTTCTGCTTGGCCGGGTCCGGTTTGCCCTGGATGACTTGCTGTTCCTTGGCCGAATCCGCCTCGCTCATGGGCCGCGTGTAACCGGCGCTGACGTCGAGATAGTAGTTGTTCACGAAGCAGGTATAGGCGGGCAAGTAATCCTTGTAATCCGGCGCCATCATCTCCTGAGTGTTCTTGTCGTACTGCCAGCCGGCCTCCGGCTTGGGCAGTGCGGCGCGCAACTGCTGGAACTTCTCGTAGAAGGCCTTCTCGGGCTTGGACAGCGGGATGGCCTCGCCTTCCGGGCAGCCGTCGGCGTGAGCGGCGGAAGCCATGAGGCAGGTCAAGGCGAGCAGGGCCAGGAGCATGGACTGACGGCGCATCGGATATCCCCCATGTGTTGTTATTGGGATCGAAGGCTCTCTACTTGCATGCACCACTGCTGAGCGCAGCGTCTTTCACCGCGTCCGCCACGGCGGTATGCACCGTCTTGTCCAGAGGATCCGGCAGCAGTTCTTCGGCGGGCGCCAGTTCCGCGAGTGTGGTGGCCGCGGCAAAATACATGGCGTCGGTGAAGCGTTTGGCGCGCGCGTTGAGCGCGCCGCGGAAGAGGGCGGGGTAACCCAGCGCATTGTTCACGCTGCGCCCGTCAGTGGCATAGGCCGCCCCCGCTTCCAGCGCCTTGCGCGCGCTGATCTCCGGTTCCGGGTTCGAAAGGGCGAAGATGATCTGGCCCTTGCGCACCATGCCCGGCAGGATCAGGCCCTTCACGCCGGTGGTGGCGATGACGATGTCCGCCTGCTGCATCACCTGCTCCAGGGTGGCGCGCTTGCCCCCCATCTTCTCGACCCGCGACAGCGCTTCCTCGCGCCGGTCGGCGCCCAGCACCGACTTCACGCCGTACTGGTTGAGCAGCCGGACGATACCGATGCCGGCGGCACCGAGGCCGATCTGCCCCACGGTGCAGGCCTTGAGGTCGCGGTTCACGCGGCGTGTGGCCGAGATGAGCGCCGCCAGGGTCACCACGGCGGTGCCGTGCTGGTCGTCGTGCAGCACCGGTTTCTTCAGGCGCTTGATGAGTTCGTCCTCCACCTCGAAGCATTCCGGTGCGGCGATGTCCTCGAGATGGATGGCGCCGAAGGAAGACTCGATGGCGAGCACGGTCTCGATGATCTTCTTGGGAGACGTGTCGTTGAGCAGGATCGGTATGCCGGAGAGTCCGACGAACTTGGCGTAGATCATGGCCTTGCCTTCCATCACCGGAAGGCCGGCCAGAGCGCCGATGGCGCCCAAGCCCAACACCGCGGTGCCGTTGGTGACGATGCCGACGGTGTTGCCGAGGTTGGTGTATTCGTAGGCCTTGGCCGGATCCTTCTGGATGGCGAGGCTGACCCGTGCCACGCCGGGGGTGTAGAGATCGCGCAGCTGCTGGATGGCGTCCAGCGGTACCTTCGAGACCATCTCGATCTTGCCGCCCTTGTGCCGGTCGAAGACCCGGTCCGATTTGCCGATGATCTTGGCGTTGTCCAGCGCGTTGATCTTGTCGTAGAGGCTGCGGTCCGCATCCTCGTCCATCTCGATGGTCACTTCCCAGACGGTCCGGTCCTGGTGCCGGCGCACTGCGTTCAGGTGCTCCACCACGAGATTCGCCTCACCGATGACCGCCAGCACCTTGGCCAGGCTGCCCGGCTTGTGCTGCGACTCGATGAGCAGTATCTCGGGGATTCTCATGGTTTTCCTGGGGTTACGTGCGCCCAGACGGCAACGCCTGGGCGGTTACGGTATCATATGCGCCCCCTGCGGGGTCCCGAGCAGGGTTATAACCCCTGTAACAGCAATAGGTTACGAGCGCGCCCGCGCTCTTGCGGAGAATTTCGTGAAATCCCTGAACCCGATGGATCTGTACGACGTGCGCGGTCTGCTCTCGGAAGAGGAGCAGCTGGTGCAGGACACCACCGCCCGCTTCGTGGATGAGAAGGTCATCCCCATCATCGGCGAGTGCTTCGAGCAGGGCCGCTTCCCCAAGGAGCTGGTGCCGGAGATCGCTTCCTTGGGGCTGTTAGGCAGCTCCATCCAGGGCTATGACTGCGCCGGCTTGAACGGCGTCGCCTACGGACTCATCTGCCAGGAACTGGAGCGCGGCGATTCGGGGCTGCGCAGTTTCGTCTCGGTGCAGTCCTCGCTCGTCATGTACCCGATATATAGCTACGGCTCCGAGGAGCAGAAGCAGAGATGGCTGCCGGCCATGGCCCGCGGCGAGAAGATCGGCTGCTTCGGCCTGACCGAACCCCACGGCGGTTCTGACCCTTCCAACATGAAGACCACCGCCAAGAAGAAGGGTGGAGACTGGGTGCTGAACGGCGCCAAGATGTGGATCACCAACGGCACCATCGCCGACGTGGCGGTGGTCTGGGCCCAGACCGAGGAAGGCATCCGCGGCTTCCTGGTGGAGAAGGGCACCAAGGGCTTCGACGCGCCGGAAGTGCATCACAAGATGTCGCTGCGCGCGTCCATCACTTCAGCCTTGTATTTCGACAACGTGGTGATCCCCGAAGCCAACCGTCTGCCCAAGGCCGAGGGTCTGAAGGGACCGCTGGGCTGCCTGACCCAGGCCCGTTATGGCATCGGCTGGGGCGTCATCGGCGCCGCGCAAGCCTGCCTGAAGGAAGTGCTGGACTACACCAAGACCCGTGTGCTGTTCGGCCGGCCGCTGGACAACAACCAGCTGGTGCAACTGCGCATGGCGGAGATGTCGCGCCAGATCACCCTCGCACAACTCCTCTCGCTGCAGCTCGGCCGCTTGAAGGACAAGGGCGAGATGAGCCCCTCCCAGGTGTCGCTGGCCAAGTGGAACAACGTGCGCATGGCCATGGATATCGCCCGGGACGCGCGTGATCTCCTGGGTGGTGCCGGCATCACCACCGAGTTCTGCCCCATCCGCCACGCTCTGAACCTCGAGTCTGTCATCACCTACGAAGGCACCGAGAGCGTGCATCAGCTGGTGATCGGCAAGGAACTTACCGGCGTCAACGCATTCTGAGATAGCCATGCCCCGTCTCATCGATTTCGACGTCCTGAGCTTCGATTGTTACGGCACTCTCATCGATTGGGAGACGGGTATCCGTAACGCGCTCGCGCCCTGGCGCCGGCGCGAGAACATCCAGGTGAGCGATGAGGGCTTCATCGAAGCCTTCGGCAAGTTCGAGTGGGAAGAAGAGGAAGAGAATTCCGGGATGCTGTATCCCGAGATACTGGGCAGGGTGATGAAGCGGATGGCGGCCGGCTGGGGCGTTAACGCGAGTCCTGACGACGTGAAGGCCTTCGGCCGCTCGGTGGGCAACTGGCCCGCCTTCCAGGACTCGCCGCTGGCACTCGCCTACCTCAAGCAGCATTTCAAGCTGGTGATCCTCTCCAACGTGGACCGGGAGTCCTTCAGCTATTCCAACGCCAAGCTGGGCGTGGAGTTCGACCACGTGTTCACCGCCCAGGACATCGGCAGCTACAAGCCGGACATGGAGAACTTCCAGTACCTGCTGTCGAACCTGGAGGACGAGGGACACCTGAGTTCACGGTTGCTGCACGTGGCCGAGAGCCTGTATCACGACCACATCCCGGCCAAGAAGCTTGGCCTCTCCACCTGTTGGATCCACCGCCGCCACGACAAACAGGGCTTCGGCGCGACCAAGGCGCCCACCGAGAAGGTGCAGCCGGACTTCCGTTTCACCAGCATGTTCGACTTCGCCGCGGCGCACCGCGCCCTGTCGGCCGCCGCCTGATACCGAGAGCAGCATGAGCACCGAACCCAAAGCCACCGGTCTCGCCAAAGCCGCCACCCGCAGCATCAACCGCGCGGAGATCGTGGACGGCAATTTCATCCAGTTCGTGAAGGGTTGGGCCGACGAGGCACCGCGCCCGGATCTGGACGGACCCGTGCGCCGCGGCCACGCCCTATCCGGAAAGGACTTCCTGGAACTGTTCGAGTCGCAGATGCTCTCACGGCACCAGGACATCGAGGCGCGCGCCATGCGCGCACGCAACGAGGGTTTCTACACCATCGGCAGCTCGGGCCACGAGATCAACGCGGTGGTGGGCCGGGTCACGCGCCACACGGACATCGCTTTCCTGCATTACCGCAGCGGCGCCTTCATGCAGGAGCGTGCGCGGAAACTCGACATCGACATGGTGTACGACACCGCCCTCTCCCTGGCCGCATCCAGCGAAGACCCCATCTCCGGCGGCCGCCACAAGGTATGGGGTTCGGTGCCCCTCTGGGTGCCGCCTCAGACTTCCACTATTGCCAGCCACTTGCCCAAGGCTGTGGGTACCGCGGTGGCCCTGGCTCAGGCGAAGCGCTTAGGGTTAACGCCGCCCATCCCGGATGATAGCGTGGTGGTGTGCAGCTTCGGCGACGCCAGTTCCAACCACTCCACGGCCCTGGGCGCGTTCAACGCGGCCCAATGGACTTCCCACCAGAAGCTGCCTTGCCCGGTGCTGTTCGTCTGCGAGGACAACTCCATCGGCATCTCGGTGCGTACGCCGGAAGGCTGGGTGGAAGCGAACTTCGGGAATCGTGCCGGCCTGCATTACGTGCAGGCGGACGGCCTGGACCTCGTGGATACCTGGGACAAGACCCAAGCCGCGGTGGAGCATTGCCGCCGTACCCGCCAACCCACTTTCCTGCATCTCAAGCTGGTGCGGCTCTTGGGCCATGCGGGCACGGACGCGGAGACGGAATATCGCGATCCCAAGGACCTGGAATCCAGCGAAGCCCGCGACCCCTTATTGATGTCTGCGGAGACGGCCCTGGAGACGGGCTTGCTCACGCCCGCGGAGTTGCTTGAGAAGTACGAAGCCTGCCGCGCCCGGGTGCAATTGGCGTCCAAGAAAGCCGCCACGCGGCCGAAGCTCACCACCGCGGAACAGGTGATGGCGCCGCTGGCCCCGTACCATGCGGACAAGGTGAACAAGGAAGCGACCCGTGCCGCGGACAAGACTGCGCGTGTCGCCGCCTTCGGCAGCGAGGAAGCTTTGCCGGAGAAGAGTGCGCCCAAGCACCTCTCCATCCAGATCAACCGGGCGCTCTTCGACCTCATGGCCAAGTATCCGGAGATGACCATCTTCGGCGAAGACGTGGCCCAGAAGGGTGGTGTCTACACCGTGACTTCGGGTCTATATAAGACCTTCAAGTCCCATCGCGTATTCAACACGCTGCTGGACGAACAGACCATCTTGGGCCTGGCCCAGGGCGCAGCCTACATGGGCATGCTGCCGTTCCCGGAGATCCAGTACCTGGCGTATTTCCACAACGCCTGTGACCAGATCCGCGGCGAAGCGGCCTCGCTGCAATTTTTCTCCAACGCCCAGTACCGCAATCCCATGGTGGCGCGCATCGCCTCGCTCGGCTACCAGAAGGGTTTCGGCGGCCACTTCCATAACGACAACAGTTTCACAGCACTGCGCGACATCCCAGGGCTGGTGATCGCCTGTCCCAGCCGCGGCGACGATGCGGCCATGATGCTGCGCACCTGCGCGGCCTTGGGAAAAGTGGACGGGCGGGTGGTGGCCTGGCTCGAGCCCATCGCCCTCTACATGACCAAGGACCTGCACGAACCCAAAGACAACCAGTGGCTGTTCGAGTATCCGGCACCGGACCGGGCGATACCTCTGGGGGAAGGCCGGATATACGATCCCAACGCCAAGGACCTGCTGATCGTCACCTATGGCAACGGCGTGTTGATGTCACTGCGGGTGGCGAAGAGGCTGGAAGCCGAGACCGGCAAGAAGGTGCGGGTGTTGGACCTGCGCTGGCTCAAACCGCTTAACGCGGAACTCATGGCCAAGCACGCCAAGGACTGCGGCAAGGTGCTGGTGGTGGACGAGGGGCGCGAGACCGGCGGCATCGCCGAGGAGATCTTCGCGCACCTGGAAGAACATGCGCCGGGCGTGAAGAAGAAACGCGTGGCGGGCAAGGATTCCTACATCCCCTTGGCCTCCGCCGCCAACCTGATCCTGCTTAGCGAAGAAGAGATCTACTCCTCCGCAAAATCCCTGATCTAAAGGATCAGAGCTCCGAAACCCCAGTCCTTTCTGCGTCCTTGCGCAGGGAACTCGCCAAGCGTGCTTTCACCAGTGTGGACTGCGGCCTGCGGTAAGCGGGACGGCCGCCATCCAGGGCTCTTTGCAGCGCCACCATCAGGGCACGTATATCCGCGAAGTGCAGCCGCACCTCGTCCGCCGGCAGGGCTGCGGCGCGCGCGATATCCACGATGCTGGTCTCCTGATGGGAGAAGCGCGCGAAGCGCTGCCTGGCCGCCGCGAGGATGCGTGCGCGGATCTCGAGCCGGTCGGCGCTCGTGATCCGGAGCAGGGGATGCGATGCAAAAGTGGATTCGATCTCGCGCACGTGTTTTCTGCCTGCAGGGTGACTTGTCTGCAGGGATTATTGGTTCATACACTTAGGCTTTCTATCGGGTTAAGTCCCCTTATGTATCCGGATTTCACCTGACGCCGGGTCTGTCCGCGCCGTCCTAAGCCGCGGCCGGCCGCTTCCAGAGCATCCCCAGGCGCAGCAGCGTGCCCGCCAGCAGCACCAGGCTGAGATAGGCGAACCAGTCGCCCATGGTGTCGTAGAAAGTCTCGTCATGCACCGCCGGCACCGTCGTCAGCAGCGTGGCGAAGGGTGCCGAGTCGCTCTTCACCTCCGCCAGCACCCGTCCCCGGTCGTCGCTCACATACAGCGAGCCCTGTTTGGCGGAGCGCACGATGCTGAAGCCCGATTCCACGCCGCGCAGGAGGGCGATGTGGCCGTGCTGGACCCAATCCAGCACGAAGTCCCAGCCCGGTACCAGCATCAGGCCCACGCCCTTGTTGCCGTAATCCGAGGAGAGCGGCGTGAAATCCATGTCTTTGCAGATGGCCACACCCCAGGTGGCGTCTAGGCGCGGCAACACGGTCAGGCTGTCACCCGGCGTGAGGTTGGACTCGAAGGGCGGCAGCATGTGCTGCTTGTCGTAGCTCTGGGGCGGTTTGCCCGCCTGGTACACGCGGGCTTCGTTGTATCCCTTGCCGTCTGCTGCACGGATCACGCCCACCACGATGCCGGCGCCGGTCCGGTCCACCAGGCTCTGGAAGAAGACGTCGGTCTTGGCCTGGGTCTCAGGCAGCACCACCGCGATCTTCTCGGGCAGCACCACCACCTGGGCGCCTTGGGCCGCCAGCGTCTGGATCGGGGCGGCGTATTGCGCGAACAGTTTTTCCGCCGGCGCGCCCGGTTCCAGCACCTGGTCGTTCTCGCCATCGACTCCGTCGGAGGCCACCAGGCCCACCTTCACCTGCGGGCCATGCACTGGCGTGTATAGCCGCAGCGTGCCCAGTACCAGCACCAGAACCAGCACTGCGGCCACCGCTCCGCCGATGCGCAGGGCCTGTTTCGGTGCTGTGGGATAGAGATGCAGGGTGATGGCCAAGCCGGCGGAGAAAGCCAGCACCAGGAAGCTCATGCCCCAGGGGCCGGTGACGGTGGCGAGCTGCAGGAAGGGCAAGAAGCTGAGTTGTGAATAGGCGAGGCTGCCGGCGGTGCCGTGGGGCGAGGTGACATTGAGCAGGTATTCGAATGTCACCACCACCGCGGGGACCGATAGCAGCGCGTTCCAGTACGCGCCGCGGCGCAGCAGTGCGCGGTACAGCAGCACGGCGAGCGCGAACATGATGCCTTCGCTCAAATAGATCTGCGCCAGGACCGGCGCCGGGGCATGCAAGAGGCCTGCGAACAGCACCCACTGGTTGAGATAACCCAGCATGAGCCCGAAGCCCGCCACCAAGGCTGCGCTCCACCAACGCGCGCGGTTGGCGAACAACAAGACCGGCAGCGGCGCGAACCACATGAGCGGCCAGAAGGGATGCAGGCCGGTACCGAACCAGACCATGGCGGCCATGAGCAGCACGGCGCCGAGGCCCAGACCCAAACGTCTCACATCAAGCACGGATGCCATGGATGTATCTCCGGAAAGAGCGCCGGTACAGGGCGCGGAAGTCGGCGACCGTGGTCGAGAGTCGGCCGCCGAGGTAGAGCATGATGAGGCCGTGGGAGAGGGCGCCCATCTCGAATGTGATCTCCCACGCGTCGTCTTGCTTGAAATAGCCACTGTCCATGGCCGCCTGCACGGTCTCGGCCATGAGGTTGCCGGTGGGCGACTTGCGCGCCTTGAAATCGCGCGGGTACTGGCGCGCACCCTCGCGGGGCTTCAGGAACATGAGTTCGAAGAGCTTGGGGTGCTCGAGGGCGTGTTCCAGGTACAGGTCGCCCATCCTGTAGAGGCGTTCTTCCACGTCGCCGGTGAGGCGCTGCCCGGCAAGCCAGGCGGCCAGTTCCTCGAAGCCCTCATCCGCCAGGGCGTTCAAGAGCGCGGCCCGGTCCGGGAAGTGCCGGTAGATGGCCATGGGCGTGATGCCGACCTTCTGCGCCACGCGGCGCATGGTCACGCCCTCCGCGCCGCCCCTGTCCAGGAGCTTGCGGGCGGCTTGTGTGATCTTCAGGGCGGTATTGGGAGCGTCTATGTATACACTGTATACATTGGGTACAGGAAAGCAAGCCTTGGGCTAGTTCTCGAACATCAGCATGAGGTAAGCCAGGAACAACAGGATATGCACCGCCCCATGCAACACGTTGGTCTTGTTGTTCCCGAAGGTGACCAGGGTCAGGCCCAATGTCAGCACCAGCAGGATGCTATTCACGGAATTTAGGCCCAATACGATGTCTTGGTGAGTCATGAAACCGATCACCAGCACCGCTGGCACCGTGAGGCTGATGGTGGCGAGCACCGAGCCCAAGAGGATGTTGATGGAGCGCTGCAGTTGATTGGCCAGAGCCGCGCGACTAGCGCCCAAGGACTCAGGCGACAGGATCAGTACTGCGACGAGGAAACCGCCGATGGCTGCTGGCGCGCCCAGCACCCGGATACCGTGGTCGATGGGCAGGGCCAGTTTCTTGGAGAGCACCACCAGGGGCAGCAGATACAGCGCCAACAGGATGAAGTGATAGGACAGGGAGCGGGCTTCGACGCCATGGTGTTCCGATTCTTCTTTCTCAGCTTTGGGCGCCGTGAAGTAATGCTTGTGCCGCAGGTTCTGGATGGCGAGGAATACCGCGTACAGGCCCACGGACATGATCACCAGGAACACGGCTTCCGGGGTGGAGAACACCGGCCCCAGTTCCGCATGGGCGTAGTTGGGCAAGATCAGGCTTAGCACGGACAAGGGCAGGATCACCGCCAGGAAGGCGTTGGCGCCCTGCAAGTTATAAGTCTGCTCCTTGTGCTTGAGACCGCCGAGCAGCAAGGACACGCCCACCATGCCATTCAGCACGATCATCACCACCGCGAACATGGAGTCCCGCGCCAGGGTCGAGCCCTCCGGCCCCGTATACATGACCGCGGCGATGACCATGACCTCGATGCCCGTGACCGAGAGGGTCAGCACCAGGGTACCCAGGGGCTCTCCCAGCAGGATGGCGATCCCCTCCGCGTGGCGCACCACGGCGAAGGCGGAGGACAGGATGGCCAGGAACAGCCAGGCGAACATGCAGCTGAACCAGACGGGGTTGGAGAGATCGCTAAGCCAGCCGCCGCCGAACATCAGGAACAGGATGGCGCTCAGGATGCTCATCGCCAGGAAAGGCTCGCGCTTCAGGAACGTCATGCTCAGGCCCCCCGCTCAATAACTGGCAGTATCGTCCTTCTCGTCCTCGTAAGGGAACTTGAGGTGGCCGAAGCGCACCACGAACACCGAGAGGGCCAGGATCAGGATGGCGCCTGTGATGTAGAGCGCGTGCACGTCGTGGGCATCTCCCGTGTCCAGGATCAAGTAACGGGCCATGGAGACCATGGCGATGTAGAGGGGGATGCGCACCGGCAGCTTCCCCACCCGCCAGTAGTTCTCCACCATGGTGATGACTTCCAGCAGGATAAAGATCAGCAGCAGGTCGGCCAGCTCCACGGCGCGGGCCTCGATCATGTGCCAAACCTCCTGGCCGATGGCGTAGGAAGTGGCCAAGAGGATGAGGATCAGGCCCAGATCCTCGATGAGGGCGATGGCGCGGCGGCCATTCTCCCGGACGGTGGTGCGGTGCAGCATGGCGTCAGACCCCTTTCCCCGATGTGACTTAAGCTTAGCCCAAGCTTACATCCTGTCACCCCCATGGCGGCAGATGCGTTTAAGCTAGGTGTCAGTCCGGAGAGTCCCCATGTCACGCACCCTCGCACTGTTGTCTCTGCTGCTATTGCCCCTGCTGGCCCATGCGGCGGGCGATCCGACAGTGACGGTGGAGTACGGCAACCTGGACCGCAGCTACCTGCTGCACCTGCCCAATCCCGCGCCCGCCACGCCGCCGCCGGTGGTGGTGGTGCTGCACGGCGGTGGCGGCAACGCCGCGAGCATCGCCCGCATGACCGGCTTCGACGCCGAAGCCGACCAGCACGGCTTCATCGTGGTGTATCCCAACGGCAGCGACGAGAGCCGGCCGCTCATGAACCTGTTCGGCAAATCCCTCCTCACCTGGAACGCCGGCGGTTGTTGCGGCTACGCCCGCGACAACAACATCGACGACGTGGGATTCATCCGCGCCGTGGTGACAGCGGTGGTCAAGGACAACGCCGCCGACCCGAAGCGCATCTACGCCACCGGCATCTCCAACGGCGGCATGATGGCCTACCGTCTCGCCTGCGAAGCCGGCGACATATTCGCCGCGATCGCGCCCGTGTCGGCTATCCAGGACGTGCAGGACTGCAAGCCTGCACATGCCGTGTCGATATTCCACATCCACGGGGAGAAAGACGAGAACGTGCCCATCGACGGCGGCGTGGGCAAGAAAGCCTTGGACAAGGAAGGCAAGCAGGGTCGCTCGCCCGTGCAGCAGAGCATCGACTTCTGGGTGAAGCAGGACGGCTGCTCGGTGACGGTACGTTCCCAGGAACCCGGGGTCGACATGGTGAACTACGGCGGTTGCGAGGACGGCACCGAGGTGCAGTACTTCAAGATCCTGGACGGTGGCCATTCCTGGCCGGGTGGCCAGCGGGTCTCCGTGCTGCTCGATGCGCCATCCAAGGCGCTCGATGCCACCGACACGATCTGGTACTTCTTCTCCTTACACTCAAAACCCTGAAAAAGCTGCTGCGCTCGGGTGAGCAGCGACAGCTGCGAACGACCGTGCAGGGATAGCACGGGCGGGCCGGTCGGCGAAGCAGGATGCGAAGCCGGGAAGGTGGCGCAGCCACCCCGCGTTTTCGGTTTCCAGCCGCCTAGCCCCATTTCGCTTCGCTGTCCTGCTCCGCGAAATGCTGGGCGGGCATCCTGCCCGCCCGCGCAGCGCATGCGCTGCGCCTTCGCTCGCAACGCTTTTTCCGTATTACTTAAGTACCGTATCAAGCGGGATTTGACGCAGTTCAGCGGTCGTGCGGGTTGTAGACGAAGCCGATGAAGATCGTCGGGCTGCCGGAGCGGTCCACGATGGGACTGTCATGGATGGCGCCGCCGAAACGCAGGTAAGTGATGTCGCCACGGACCTGCCAGTGCTCGCTGAGGGGCGTGGATACGCCGAGACTGGCATAAGGGCTGGTGGCGCTGCCCGGTGAATAGGCGGGGCGGCTGGGGCGCGCTTCCGCCGCACTCACGCCGTAGTAGTAGTCAGTCAGGTTCGAATCCTCCCAGCGCAGGCCGATGCCAGGGCTCAAGGTCCATGCACCCGCGTGGAAGGGGAACCGATACCCCAGGTTGGCGCTGGTGCCATTGTTGCGATCCAGGAGATCATGGAAGACGCCGACGTTGAGATGACCCCAATCACCGAAGGTCTCAAGGTTGGCGCCGCCGGCCAGAGACCACTGCCGGTTCTGTATGCCGGCCAACTCGGGGGAGTCGCTGGAGCTCAGCCGATTGAGCGTCGGCTGCAACACCAGCGCCACGCGGTAGTGGTCGCCGTTGGACAGCAGGTAGCCACCGGCGAAGCCGGCGAAGAAGAAGCGGCCGTAGTGGTAGAAGACCAGCGGCAAGGGCGTGATCTGGCGCGAATAGCCCACGTAGCCCGGGTTGGTCACGGCCACGCCGGCGCCGAAGATCCAGCCGGCCCCGGCGTCGTTGGCGGCGGCCTTGGCCAGTTGCTCCTGAGGATCCTCATCCGCAGCGCGGGCGCTGAACGCCATGAGGCAGCAGGCCGAGAGGAATAGCAGACGACAGAATCGATTCATGCCGGACACTTCCGAGGGACACAATTTAAGGGCCGGAGTCTACTCGATAAATCCGCAGGGAGACCCCACGGTAACACTCTGAAACGTTCCTCCGATCCGCCGGCTAGGCGCCGCCCAGCGGATTCTCGAGGATGTAACGCACAACATCCACGTCCGGATACCGTTCCGCGAGAGAGTGGGCGTTCATGACACCGTCATAACGCATGCCGATCTTCTGCATGATGCGGATGGAGGCCAGGTTCGGCACGTCGGCGATGGCGACGATGCGCGCCAGGCGCATGGTGCGGAAGGCATGGTCCTTGAGCGCCAAGGCCGCCTCGGTGGCGAGCCCCATGCCCCAATGTTCCTTCCAGATGGACCAGGCGAACTCGAAGTCGCCGGAGATATCCTGTGGCTGGATGCCGGCGCCACCCACCACCCGGCCGTCGGCCTTCGACACCACGGCGCCGACGCAACAACCGCAGGCCAGCAGGAACTTGCGCTGGCGGTCGAAGTAGGCCTCGATCTTCGCCTCTTCCCAGGGCCGGCCATGGTTGATGTAGAGCATCATGTCCGCGTCCTGCACGAACTTCTGGGTGAACACAGTCCGGTCCTCCGTCCGCCAGGGACGGATGAAGAGACGCGGGCCCTCCACTTCGAAGCGCTGGGGCAGGGTCACAGGATCAGGGGTTCGGGTTCGAGGATGATGCCGAAGCGGCTCTGCACTGCGTCGCGGATGCGGCTGGCGAGCGCCCATATCTGCGCGCCGGTAGCGTGGCCGCAGTTGATGAGCACCAGCGAATGCTTGTCGGAGACCGCCGCGTCCCCATCGCGTACGCCCTTGAAGCCGCAGGTCTCGATGAGCCAGGCGGCGGACACCTTCACCTTGCCCTCCGCCGCCGGCCAATTCGGCAGTTTCGGATGCGCCGCCAACAGGGCCGCGGCACGCTCCGCTTCCAGCACGGGGTTCTTGAAGAAGCTGCCGGCATTGCCGGTGATGGCCGGGTCCGGCAGCTTGCGCCGGCGCAGGGTCTCCACCGCCTGCGCCACGTCCAGGGGCTGCGGCTGTTTCACACCCATGCTCTCCAGTTCCTCGCGCACGCCGGCGTAGTCGAGCTTCAGATGATGGCGGCGCGGCAGGACGAAATCCACGGCGGTGACGATGAAGCGTTCCGGTTCGCGCTTGAACACCGAATCCCGGTAGGCGAAGGCGCAGGCCTGGTTGTCGAGCTGCACGAACTCCCCGCGCTGCCGGTCGAAAGCTTCCACCATGGCGACGTACTCGCCCACCTCGGCGCCGTAGGCGCCGATGTTCTGGATGGGCGCCGCGCCCACGGTGCCGGGGATCAGTGCCAGGTTCTCGAGGCCGGCGAGCCCGTGCTCCAGGGACCAGCGCACGAAGTCATGCCAATGCTCGCCGGCGGCGACCCGCACCCGGGCGGTCTCACCGCCCTCCAGCAGCTGGATGCCGCGGTTGGCCATGTGCAGCACCAGGCCGGGGTAATCCTTGGTGAACAGCAGGTTGCTGCCCTCGCCGAGGACCAGCAGCGGCAGCGCTTTCAACTCATGCCGCTGCAGCAGTTCGGGTAGCCCTGCGGCTTCGCGCAACTCGCTGTAGCGGGCGGCGCGGGCCGGCACGCGGAAGCTGTTGCGCTGCTCCAGCGGCGCGTCGCGCAGCAGGAAGCAGGTCACCGATGCGCCTTCCTCGTGCATCAGCGCAGGATCAGCCGTGCCGCCGCGGCGAACAGCATGAGACGCACCAGCCAGCCGGCGAGCGAAGCCAGGGTGTTCAGGTAGTGGATCTTGATGAAAGCGGCTTGGGTGAAGAGCAGCGGCAGCGGGCCGATCAGCCAGAGCCCCAAGCCCAACAGGAAGCAAGCGTCCTGGCCGGCTATGCCTAAGCGCCCGCACAGCCAGAGGAAGGCGGCAGCGCTGACTACGCTCAAGAGGGTGGACCAGGCGATGGCCAGGCTCTCGCCGCGGCGATCGCCGGTGTGACGCCAGACTTCCGGATAGGTCAGGTACTTGTCATGGAACAGCACGCCCATGAAGTACCAGTCGCTGAACGATGCCGCCACCGAAGCCACCACCAACGCGATCACATAACGCAGCGGATCCATCGTTCCCCCTGTCCCGACCTGCCTCCTGCTGCTGCAAGCATACTCCCCGCAGGGTCAGTACAGCACCCGAAAGCGCAGTGTGTTGGGGATACGGCGTATGTCGTCCAGCAGCGCATCGGAATAGTTGCCTTCGATGTCGGTGATCACGTAACCCAGCCGCTCCTGGGTCTTCAGGTATTGACCGGAGATATTGGCGCCGTGGGCGGCCAATGCCTGGTTGATGCGGGCCAGGACGCCCGGCACGTTCTCATGCAGGTGCATCAGGCGGTGGGCCTGGGCCTGGGGCGGCAGGCGGATGGCGGGGAAGTTCACGCTATTTTCGGTGCTGCCGGTGTTGATGTAATCCACGATACGGTGGCTGACGAAGCGGCCGATGTCCTGTTGCGCCTCCAGGGTGCTGCCGCCCACGTGCGGCGTGAGGATGGCTTCCGGTACGTCGCGCAGCGGGTGCTCGAACTTATCGCCGTTGCGGGCCGGTTCCTCCGGGAACACGTCCACCGCCGCGCCGGCCAGGTGCCCGGAGCGCAGGTGGCTGCGCAGCGAATCCAGGTCCACCACGTGGCCGCGGGACAGGTTCAGGAACACCGCGCCTTCCTTCATGCGTCCGAACTCGCGTGGACCGATGAGGTTGGCATTCTCCTTGCGGCCGTCCACGTGCACCGTCACCGCGTCGCTGCTCTCCAGGAGTTCCTCCAGGGTCGCGCAGCGTTGCGCTGTGCCGAGCGCCAGCTTCTCCGCCACGTCGTAGAAGCACACCCGCATCCCCAAGGACTCGGCCAGCACCGAGAGCTGCATGCCGATGTTGCCGTAACCGATTATGCCTAAGCGCTTGCCGCGCACCTCGTGGGCGCCTTCCGCGGACTTGTCCCAATTGCCCTGGTCCATGAGCCGCATCTTGGCGGGGATGCCGCGCATGAGCATGATCATCTCTGCCAGCGCCAGTTCCACCACCGAGCGGGTGTTGCTGAATGGCGCGTTGAATACCGCGATGCCGCGCCGGTCACAGGCGGCGAGGTCGATCTGGTTGGTGCCGATGCAGAAGGCGCCCACCGCCAGCAGGCGCCGGGCGTTGGCCAGGATGCTCTCGTCCAGTTGGGTCTTGGAACGGATGCCCAGGATGGCCACGTCCTGCAGCTTCACTGCCAGCTCGCCGGGAGGCGGGCTGCTGCGCAGGGATTCCACCGTATAGCCTTCGCGCTCGAAGGCCGCCACGGCTTCCTCGTGGATATTCTCCAGTAGCAGCACCTTGAGGCGGTTCTTCGGATACGAGACTGCGCCCTTGAGGCCGCAGTCGTACAGCACCTCGTCGAAGGAGGGGGCCGGGCGCGCTTCGCGGGAATTCACTACCTCGGGACGCTGCACGTTCTCGGTGAAGGCGTAGAAGCGTTTGGCGGCGCCGGCGGCGAAGATCTCGTAGTCGCTCCAGCCGTCGCCCACCGCCACCACCTCGCCGTCGAGCCCGAGGTCCCGCACCACCTTGACCTTGCCGCCGTCGGCGCTGAGCGGATTCTGCCAGTCGCAACCTTCGATATAGCCCTCCGCGTCGAAGCGCAGGGTGTTGGCGAACACCTGTTCCGGCCTGAGGCCCAGGCTCTTCACCACCGACAGGATCACTTCGCGGAAGCCGCTGCTGACGACGTAGATATCCGCGGCGTTGGCGGCGAGGAAAGCGCGGTTGCGTTTGAAAGAGGGCGTCACTTCCTCACGCAGCTGGGCGCCGAGCTGCGTCAGGAGGTCGCGATGCATGTGGATGAGCTTCAGGCGCTCGCGCAGCGCATCCTGGAAATGCATCCGCCCGGCCATGGCTTCGTCGGTGAGCTTGCGTACCTTGGACCGCACCTTGGCCGCCTCGGGCACCAGGTCCGCCATGACTTCCAGGGTCTCGACCCGCACCAGGGTGCTGTCGAAGTCGAGGATGAAACGGATGCGCTCTGAGCCCATCGGCCTTCTTCTTATGGAACCCCTGCCCGAATCTTACCCCGTCCGGCGCGACTTCAGCCGGAATCCCGGGTCGCCCGCCAAACCGTCAGCCCAACGGGTGGTCTGCGGCAGCCGGTAGCCGCGGCAACAATCCAGCACCCACTCTGTGGCCGCATCAAGACTGATCTTGTGGCCCGAGGAGACGAACAGCGGGCTCACACCGTCGCGGGTGCGCAGCACCGTGCCCACGGTCTCGTCCTTGTAACGCAGCGGCTGGCGCGAACCGGCGGCCTCGGCCGGCGCGCGGAACTCGCCCACCAGGCGTGATTTGCCGGCGCCGATGCTGGGGATGCCCGTCTCCACGCCCAGGTGACAGGCGATGCCGAAGCCGCGCGGATGGGCATAGCCGTGGCCATCCACGATCAGGAGATCCGGGGCGGTCTTGAGGCGCGCCAGTGCCGCCAGGATCGCCGGCACCTCGCGGAAGGAGAGGAAACCGGGGATGTAGGGGAAGTCCGTGGGCCGCTCCACCACGGATTTCTCCACCAGCTCAAGCTCAGGCCAGGACAAGACCGCCACCGCGGCGCGGGTGATGCTGCCCTGGTGTTCACCGGGGAAGCCGCAGTCCACTCCCGCCACGCGGCGCACACCTTGCGGCGCGCCTTCGCGGATCACCTGCCCGCGCATGTTCTCCTGGCGGGCACGGGCTTCGGGGATGCTTATATAAGGGACCAAGGGGGCCATGCAGCAATCTGGCCTTTCGTCCGGCGGGCGTCAAACCGGTCCGGAATGCAAAAAAAACGGGCCGGGTTTCCCCGGCCCGCGACTGATCTGCACTGGTGGGTGTATCAGTCCTTGGTGAAGGTCACGTCGCCGCTGCCAGCGTCCAGTTCCGCCGAGCCCTTGCCGCCATTCACGTCGCCGCGGAACTCGTGGTGGCGCGACGAGGCGTTGTTCATGCCGGGCAGGTCCACATCCAGGTCGCCGGATTCGGAAGTGGCCTCGATATGCAGTGAGGGCACCCGGCTGGTCTTGATCATGATGTCGCCGCTGCCGGTGTCGGCGGTGAGGCGCACCAGGTCGCCCAAGTCGCCGCTCAAGGTCACGTCGCCGCTGCCGGTGTGGGTCTCGATCACGGTGGTGGACTTCAGGCTTGTGCCGCGGATGTCGCCGGAGCCGGCGCGCAGGTTGAGGGAGCCGCTGGCATTATCCAGGGTGATATCGCCGGAGCCCGTCTCCATGTCGGCACCGCTGCCGGCGTAGTCGCGCAGCTCCACGTCGCCGGAGCCGGTACGGCCGCGCACGCCGCCGGTCACGTTGAACAGCTTGACGTCCCCGGAGCCGGTCTTGATCGCGATGTCGCCGCCCTTCTGGCGGGTCACGGTGAGGTCGCCGGAGCCGCTGTCCATCTCGATGGGACCGGCCTGATCCTCCACGGTCACGTCGCCGGAACCGGTGTTGGCGCTGAGGCGGTCTGAGTCCTTGCTCGCCTTGATGTCGCCGGAGGAGCTCTCGAGGGTGAGCGGGGCATCCACGCCCGAGGCCTCGATCATGCCGACCTTGTTGTCCACGGTCACGTGCACGCCCTTGGGCACGTGCACCACGAAGTCCACGTGCAGGTTCACGCCGCTGCCGAAGGTGCCGCTGTTGATGCGCACGCGCTCACCGTCGTAGGTGGTGCTGGTGTTGCTGGTGCCGATGCCGATGAAGTTCTCATGGCGTTTGTCGTTGTAGAAGTACTCGTCGTACTCGTCGAGCGGGTACTTGGCCCTCAGGGTGACGTTGTTGCCGCTGACATCGGTCTCGATCTTGATCTTGGCGGCCAGCGCCTGGGCGTCGGCGTCGCTGCCGGCGGCGGCTTCGATCTTGCTGTCCACCGAGAGCACGCCGTCGCTCGCCGCCACCAGGTCCACGTGGCCCAGGAGGTTGGTGAGGGCCAGGCTGCCGCCGGCCTTGATGGCAGGGTTCTTGTAGGTATCGGTCTTCTCGGCGCTAGGAGAGGCGAAGGCCGGGCCAGCTGCCAGGCCCGCCAGGGCGGCGAGGCAGAGGAGGGTGCTGGGGCGGATGGACATAGGTGCTCCTGATTCAGCGTGCCCAGTGGGCGTATTGGTGTATTATATGACTATAACACAGGCCCGGGAGATTTCAAGGCCCGGTTTTAAGCCAGCCGCAGGGCTGGTCACTGCTTGGACGGCTGGGACGGGGGCGGGGTTTAGAGCGGAGCGAGCGTTCGTATGCCGTCAGCACCGGACCGCCGATCTCCACGGAGCATGGCAGGACAGTCGGCAGGCTATTGGATGCGGCGGCCCCCGACCTGGATGGTCCCCACGGCCACGTCCACATGGCTCTGGTCGAGGATGGCATCGAAGCCGGAATGATCTGCCACGAATGGGGTGCTGAGCAGGCTGAACTGCCGGGCATCCAGGCCCTGCGCCGATAGCGTATCGGCCAGTTTGGCGCTCAAGCCACGGTCCAGCGTCTGCATCCCGGCCGCCGTCGGCACCGTGCCCTGACCGGCGAAGGCGCCGTCCGGATCGCTGCCATGCGCGGCATACCATTCGCGCACCAGCAAGTCGGTATAGGGGTCCACGTTGGCGATACCGGAATCCGGCGCCATGCCATAGAGCACCCGCCCTTCGGGCGTCACGGCCTTTAGCAGGAAGGGACCGGTCATGCCGGCTACCTCGATGTGGAAGCGTCCAGCGGCATCGGCGCTGCTGGCGGCGTACTGCCTCTGCGCGTCCCTGAGGCTCACGCTGGCGCCGGCGAGCGGCGCGCCTTGGGCCGCAGTGCCTTCCACGGCGGCGACCACGGTGAGCGACACCGGAGGACTGATCACATTGGTGATGCCCTTGCCGGCCTGCTCGGTAAAGCTGGCACTGGCGGTGACATTCACGGTACCGATCGCGATGCCGCGGAAGGTTCCGCCACCGACGCTGGTCGCGATCTGGGTATCGGATGAATTCCAGGTGAGATTCACGCCGCCAAGGATGGTCCCCGCGCTGTCACGGGCCTGGGCGGTGAATTGCCGGGTTCCGCCCACCACCACGGAGGCATTGGGCGGGAATACGGTGATGCTGAAGCCGCTGGTGTTGGCAGGTGTGCTGCTGCTGCCGCCCCCACAGCCCGCTTGCGCGATCAGCACTGCCAGCAACGTGACCAGGCTCGATATCCGTAGGGGTCTGCGCATGGAGGATGGCCTCATTGATAAGCGGCTCGCCATGGTTGATAGCGCGGCAATGGCGGCGGAGTGTACAGCACCCCGGCACGTTTATACCGCAGCCCGGGAGTGGCCGGTGGGCGGATACATTACGACACATCCAAATGAGGGATCCGCTATTCCCCTGAGGGCCCGGTCGTCTCAGAATAGCGGCCGACCCACCCGTCTACGGCCGCCTCCCGGGAGATACCCATGTCGCTACGCGCCCTGCCGCTGTTGTTGTCCTTCCTGCTCTGCACCGAAGCTCTCGCTGGCGACATGGCACCGACTCCCGCCGAGGAGCATCCGGTGCTGGGGGAGATCGCCCAAGCCATGGACCCGGCCCAACTCCAGTCCACGCTGACTACGCTCGTCGGTTTCGGCACCCGCAATACCCTCTCCGACACCAAGTCCAACAAGCGCGGCATCGGTGCCGCGCGCCGCTGGGTGCAATCCCGCTTCGAGCAGATGTCCAAGGACTGCGGCGGTTGCCTCGAGGTGATCACGCCCTCCCAGGTCTTCACCGGCGAGCGCACGCCCAAGGGCGGCGTGGAGGTGATGGACGTGGTGGCCATCCAGAAGGGCGCCACCGACCCGGACCGCTACGTGGTGATGACCGGGCACCTGGATTCGCGGGTGAGTGACGTGATGGATGTGAAGTCCGACGCCCCCGGTGCCGACGACGATGGCTCCGGCGTGGCCGCGGTGCTGGAGACCGCGCGGGTGCTCTCCAAGTACAAGTTCGCCGCCAGCATCGTCTATTCGGTGGACAGCGGTGAGGAGCAGGGCCTTTACGGCGGCAAGGTCATCGCCCAGTACGCGCAAGACCATCACTGGCAGGTGGAGGCGGATCTCAACAACGACATCGTCGGCAATAGCCACGGCCAGAACGGCGTGAGCGACAGCACCACGGTGCGGGTGTTCTCGGAAGGAACCCGTGCGCTGGAGACCGAGAAGGAAGCCGCCGAACGGCGCTATCACGGCGGCGAAGTGGATTCGCCTTCCCGCAATCTGGCGCGCTATGCGCTGCAGGCCGAGCGCTACATCCCCAACTGGCACGTGATGATGGTGTACCGCACCGACCGTTATGGCCGCGGCGGCGATCAGGTGGCCTTCAACGGGCTCGGCTATCCGGCGGTGCGCTTCACCGAGTCCCACGAGGACTTCACCCACCAGCACCAGGACGTGAGAGTCGACGGCGGCGTGCATTACGGCGACGTGCTCTCGGGTGTGGACTTCGCCTATCTGGCCAAAGTGACCGCGACCAACGCCATCGCGCTCGCGGCCATGGCCTGGGCGCCGGCGCCGCCCTCAGGCGTCGCCATCGCCTCCGACCCGCCGCCGGGGCTGTCGGGCGGCATGGACACCGTGTTTGACTGGAAACCCTCCGCCGGTGCGGCGGGTTACCGCCTGCATTGGCGTGCCACCACCGACCCGCGCTGGAGCCAGCAGCGCTATGTCGGGCCGGTGCAACACTATCTGCTGAAGGACGTGAGCATCGACGACTGGTTCTTCGGCGTGGCGGCGGTGTCCGCCGATGGCTTTGAGAGTCCGGTGGTATTCCCGGGTGCGGCGGGCGCGTTTCCGGCGGCGCAGTGACGGTCAGCCAGACGGCTTCCCGGGCGTTAGGCTGGTGACGGACCTAAGGGTCCGGCAGGGGTCTATGGGTATAATGGCGGCCCGGACCCCCGCCGCCCTCATGGGTCGAGCCCTTGCCCGGCCTATCGTTTTCGAGGATTAGCATGCACAGCAGACGATCCCTGCCCGGCTACGCCCTGGGGCTAGCGGCTCTTGCCTATTGCGGCGCCACCGCCGCCAAGGGGCTGTATCCCACTCAGTTCTTCTCCACTCTGAACGGCCCCGAGTCCGTGGTGAGCGCTGATGTGAACGGCGATGGTCATCCGGACCTCATCGAGATCGGCACCGATCAGACCATCGCGGTATTGATCAACAAGGGCGACGGCACCTTCCGGAGCCCGGACCAATACTACGCGGTCGGCAATCAGCCGAACGCCCTGGCGGTCGCTGATCTCAACCACGATGGCAAGCTGGACATCGTCGTCATCAACGGCACTGATAACACCATCAGCGTGTTGATGGGCAATGGTGATGGCGCTTTCGCGGCGCCGACGGCCGCGGATGCCGCTGCGGGAGTCGCCACGCCGGCCCCCACCTATCCCACCGGAGCGGGTCCTATCTCCTTAACCATCGCCGACGTGAATGGTAACGGCATCCCCGACGTCATCGTCGCCAATGCCAACGATGACACCTTGAGCGTCTTCATCGGCAGGGGCGACGGGACCTTCAGGCCCGCAGTCGCGATACCGACCGGCAAAGGACCGGTGTTCGTGACTGCCGCGGACATGAACAACGACGGCAAGCTGGACCTGCTGGTCAACAACAATTTCGACGATACGCTCGGTGTATTGCTCAACAAGGGCAACGGCACCTTCGGCGCCATGACCACGACCCCGCTTGGGCCGAAGCTGATCCGTCCCTACCTGCAGATGATGGTGGTGGGTGATTTCAGGCACGACGGCAATCTGGGCGTGATCACCACCACCACCGCGACCGACGGCAGCACCGTGATCTATCTCGCCGGCAAGGGCGACGGCGGGTTCGAACCCGCACGGACCTTCGTCACCGGTCTGCAGACCACCTCGCTGGCGGTCGCCGATGTGAACGGCGACGGGCTTCCGGATCTCATCGCCGGCAGCGTGGCCAATGCCACCGTGCGGGTGCTACTCGGCAACAGCAACGGCGGTTTCAGTACCGGACAGGACTATCCTGCCAGCGGGGTCTCCACTGGATCGTCGGCGCAGAGCATGACCTTGGCGGATTTCAGCGGTACCGGCAAACCCGACATCGCCGTAGTCAACACTGGCGGCAGTTTCATGCAGCTTATCTACAACGACGGCACCGGCCATTTCCATCTCAGGAATTCCTACTCCACCGGCGCCACGCCTTCCGACGTCGAGACCGCGGATCTGAACGGCGACGGTCATCTCGATCTGGTGGAGACCGACTCCGCAGACGGCACCCTGGGCGTGCGTCTCGGCAACGGCGACGGCACCTTCCAGGCGCTGCAGACCTACAAGGTCGGGGCCAATCCTCAGCGGGTATTGCTGGTGGACGTGGACCGCGACGGCATATTGGATGCGGTAACGGTCAATGCCGGCGCCGCGAGTTCCAGCGGCGACGGCACCGTGAGCGTGCTGCTCGGCGACGGGCTCGGCCACTTCGGGACCGCGCACGACTTCTCCGCTGGTCCCAACCCGGTGGACATCGCCGCCGGGGACATGGACCATGACGGCAAGCTGGATCTGGTGGTAGCCAACGCGGTGGCCAATGGCGTCAGCATCCTCCGCGGCAAAGGCAACGGCAGCTTCATGGCGCCGGTGCGTTATTTCGCCGAGACTCAGGTCAACGGCCTGGCGGTCGGCGACCTGGAGCACAGCGGATTCCCCGATGTGGTGACCGTGGGCAGTAACGTGGCGGTGCTGCGCAACGACGGCAAGGGCGGACTCAAGACGCTGGCGCTGAACCCAAACGGTTCCAGCGTCGACCTGTACCGCGCCATCGGCGTGCGGGTCACGCTCGCGGACGTGGACCACGACGGGCAACTCGACATGCTGATCGCTGATTCCAGCAACAGCCAACTGGTGGTGCTGCGGGGCAACCGCCTGGGCTATTTCACCCGCACCACGTCCCAGTTTCCGACCTGCGGCAATCCACGCAGCCTGGCGTTGGCGGACCTCAACGCCGATGACAACGTGGATGTGGTGGTGAGCTGCGGCGGCAGCGGTGCGCTGGGGGTGATGCTCGGCAATGGACAAGGCGGTTTCCTGAGCACGCCTTATCCTGCGGAGATCGAGCCGCGCGGTGTCGCCATCGGCGATTTCGACGAGGATGGCCAGCCTGACCTGGCGGTGGTCAACGGCGCCAGCGACAACCTGAACGTGTTGACTGAGATCCACGGCGTGGTGGCTTCCGATCGGGCGCCGCGCGCGGCGTCGTCGACCCTCACCATCGCGAATGGGCGTAATCCCGAGAACGGTGGTTTCACGGCCATCGATCCGGACGGCGACACGCTGGTGTATGTGGCGGTGACCCTGCCCACGCTGGGTAGTTTCAGTTACAGCACCACCGAGGGGAGCTTCACCTACCTGGCCAATACCGGTCAGGTCGGCACCGATACCGCCGTGTTCCAGGTCAGCGACGGGGTCAAGCTCTCCAACCTCGCCACCGTGAGTATCGATATCCAGACCAATCCCACCGGCAGTTCCAGCAGCCACGGCTTCCTGGGCGCGTTTTGGCTGCCCCTGCTGCCGCTCCTGGGATTGTTCGTGGCGCGGCGCCGACGCCGGAGCTGAGACTGAGGCGGGAATGGACTTAAGGGCGGCGCACCTAAAGTGCGCCGCTTGTCTTCAGGGCATTGCCCACCAATCGAGCATAGATCTTTTCCTTCAGATCCCGCGGCTGTTCCAGACCCATCCGCGCCAGGCAGGCTGAGGTTTGCGCCGGCGGCGCGTGCAACAGCGAGAGTCCCAATCGCAGCTTCCCGCCCAGGCTGCCGCTCCTCGCCTGCAGGTATTTCAGCGCCTTTCCGAGCTTGAGTTCCTCCGGCGTGAAGTCCGAGCCGAAGGGCAGTTCCGGGAACAGGCCGATCTTCTGCAGCGGCGCCAGCCTTGAGCGCAAGCGCTCCGGCGTGTTGTATCGGAAGGGATCCGGGATCGCATAGTCCTTGGCGAGCTTGCCGGCGCGCTTGGCCTGCGCCATCAGTTCCGGCTGGAACCGCGAGTCCGCCAGGTTCAGCAGGGCCGCGATCACCTCCCGGTCGGTCTTGCCGCGCAGGTCTGCGATACCGTATTCCGTCACCACCATGTCGCGCAGGTGTCGCGGGATGGTGCTGTGAGCGTATTCCCAGACGATGTTGGATTCGAGCTTGCCGTGACTCCTGTGGGTGCTGCGCAGCAGCAGGATGGAACGCGCCTGCTTGAGGGCATGCGCCATGGCCACGAAGTTGTACTGGCCACCCACGCCGCTCACCACCCGTCCGTCGTCCAGCGAATCGGAGACGGTGGAACCGAGCAAGCTCACCTTCATGCAGATGTTGATGAAGCGCGCATGCTTGTGCTGCAGCTCCTCCAGTTCCAGGTCGCTGAACAGTTCGTTGACGGTGGAGACCGCCTCCATGGCGAACAGGCGCCGCTCTGGCTCCGGCATGCGCTGGAGCGTATCGTAGAACCAGCGGCTGCCGAGGAAGAAGGCGCCATGCACCAGCACACCACCCTGCAGGCGCGCGCCCAGCGCCACCGCGGCGATGCGTTTCAATGCCGCCCGGTCGTCCAGATCCGCCGCGACCCGGCCCCCGTCCGGGAGCACCAGTTCGCCTGCGGCATGCTCCACGTCGGGGCGGAACACGCCGAACTTCTTGAGGAAGGTCACGTCCGCGGCCGAGAGCTTGGCGTCGATGACCGCGGCTTCGCGCAGGGCCAGCAGCGTGTCCTCGCTCACCTGTTCCGAGATGCGGCCCAGTTCCAGCAGGCTCTGTAGTCCAGTGTGGTCATAGACACGGCGCTTCAGCACGCCCGCTTCGTAGAGCCACAGCAGCCCGTCGCCGAACATCTCGCTGCCGGCGTAGAGACCCTGGCGATAGGTATCGGTACCGCCCACCGCGGCGATCGGGTCACTGCATCTCGCGAGCACGCCGGTCTCTTCCAGCGCCCGCCGGTAACCGGCGTTGTCACCGTGGCGCAGACGCGTGGCATAGATGCAGGCATCGCCGAGGGAACCGATACCGACCTGCAGGGTGCCGCCGTCCCTGATGAGCGCGCTAGCCTGCAGCCCGATCATGTGTGCCGCCGGGTCGATGGGCATGTTGGGCACGGAGAAGAGCGTGTGATCGAGGGCCGGGTCGTCCACCATGAAGTCGAAGAACTCAGGCTGCACTTCCGCACCGCCGTGCATGAACGGCAGCTTGCGGTTCACCATGCCGGCGATGGCCACCGGCCGGCCGGCCTTCTCCGCCGCGCGCAGCCCGGGCGCGATATCGAGCGTCACGTCCGGATTGGAAGCGAGGCTGTAGCGCGGTCCCGGCTGCAGGGCCACCGCCTGCAGCACCACGTTGGCGCCGGCCGCCAGCATGTCCCGCGCCACGTGCGTGTAGTTGCTGCTGATGTAGTTCTGCTGTGCGGAGTCCACGCCCAGCATGCTGCCGGACTTGAAATAGAACTCCGAGATCTCGATGTTAGGCGGCAGCGCACGACTGCGCAGGGCGCGCATGTATTCCAGTTCCGGATAATCGCCGAACACCCGCGCAGCGAAAGGATCAAGGAAGCGTCTCTCGAGATCGCTCTTGCCCTGGGGTCGTTCCAAGGAGAGGGCGGTGACGAGGCGCATGGAGAGGCTGGGGTCCGCCGCCACGCGCCGGTACAGGGCATTGATCAGGTGGTTGGGCTTGCCGATGCCCAATGGCGCGCCCACCACCAGTCGCGGCCCAACCTTGGCGATGATGGCCTCGACGCAGTCGTCCGGACTGGTGAAATTCCGTGGCACCATAAAAATGAACCCCGCTTGTGGCGGGGTTCATCTTATCAGTCTCTCGCAGCGGACTTTTACTGCGGGTCCACGTAGGTATCGAACTCCCGCCAGATGCGGCGGTATTCGTCCAGCCAGCTGGCGGGATCGTGGAAGTCGTGATGCTCGGTCGGATAGAACATGACGTCGAAGTTCGGGTTGCGCAACTCGATGAGCTTCTGGGTCATGTGCACGGTGTCGATGAAGAACACGTTGTCGTCCTCCATGCCCTGCATTATCAGCAGGTGGCCCTTCAACTGGCCCGCGTAGTTGATGGGCGAGCTGTCGTAGTAGGCCTGTGGATCCACGTCCGGCCGATTGAGGATGGCGGCAGTATAGCCATCGTTATAGTCGGCCCAGTCGCCCACCGGACGCAGCGCCGCGCCGGCCTGGAACAAGTCCGGCTGGCGGAACATCATCATGTAGGTCATGAAGCCGCCGTAGGAGCCGCCCCACTCACCGAGCCGCTTCGGGTCCACGTGGTAGTTCTGCTCCAGCCAGTGGGCACCGTCGGTGATGTCTTCCACCTCTGGATGGCCCATCTGCCGGTAGATGGCGGTGCGCCAGTCACGGCCGTAGCCTGCCGAGCCGCGGTAGTCCATGTCCATCACGATGTAGCCGTGCTGGGTGAGGAAGGTGTCGAACATGAACTCGTGGTAGTAGTAGGACCAGCCGGTGTGGGCGTCCTGCAGGTAGCCGGCGCCATGGATGAAGAAGATCGCAGGATAGATCTTCGACGGCGAGTAGTCCTTGGGCAGGTATAGACGCGCATAGATGGGGCGCGACTGGTGGGTGGAGGGCACCTGCACGATCTGCGGCTGCACCCATGGCACGCCGGCGAAGGCGCCGGAGACGGTGTAGGTCACGCGGGTGGCCTTGCCGTTCGGCGAAGCATCCACCACATAGATCTCCGGCGGCATGTTGCTCATGGAGTGGTAGACCATGAGCTTGCTCTCGTCCGGCGAGAGCTGGAAGCTCTCGTTATCGTGCATCGCGGGTTGCGCGCCGTTGATGCCGCCGAGGTTGGTCATCGCCTGCATGTCGCCGCTCTTGGTATCCACCCGGTATATCTCCCAGGTGCCGGGAGCAGGTTTATTGGCGCTCACGTAGAAGTAAGCGTCGTCGCGGGTCAGGAACAGGTTCGGGTTGATCTCGAAGCCGCCCTTGGTGAGCTGGCGGGCGGACTTGGCGGAGAGGTCCTTTATATAGAGATGCGAGTAGCCGTCCGCTTCGGACAGGTACCAGAGGCTCTTGCCGTCGTGCATCCAGCCCATGTCGTTGAAGGTCCAGTTGACCCAGGCCGGATTGCTGAGCCGTTCCTGCGTGACCAAGCCTTTCTTGGCGAAGTCCACCGTGGCGAGCCAGCGGTCCTTGAAGTCGTTGGCGATGAATTGCACCGCCAGGCCCGCACCGTCGTCGCTGAAGGCCAGGTTGTTCACCGAGACCTCGCGCACCGCCGGCGCCTTGACCGAGCCCTCGGCCGTGGCCTTGGAGATGCCGTGCTTCACGTCCCAGTCCACCGCGTCTTTGCGCTGCCTGGTGAGCGGATCGTCTTTGATACCTGGCAGTTGGCTCAGGTCCAGGTCGAAGCTGGCGTGGGCCTGGAGGTCCAGT
The DNA here is from genome assembly GCA_036271575.1 of Gammaproteobacteria bacterium. Classification (GTDB taxonomy): domain Bacteria; phylum Pseudomonadota; class Gammaproteobacteria; order Natronospirales; family REEB76; genus DASUBN01. The sequence goes on along the minus strand of DATBAJ010000012.1, from coordinate 18,353 downwards.
AGCTTCACCTGCTGGGCCGGCGGCGGATTCAAGCCCACGTAGGTGTGCTCCTTGCTGGTCTCCACATAGCCGCTGTCGGTGATGTAGTTGGGCATGGGGCCGGATTCGCCGGCTTCATAGCTCTTGGCCTGGGTCACCACCGCGAGCCAGCGCCCATCGGGGGACAGCGCGGTGGCGGCGATATCGGCGACCTTGCCAAGGTAGAAAGGTGCCGGCGTGCGGTTCGGGTCGAGGTTCTGTTGCGCCGCCTTCTGTTCGTCGTGGGCCTGCTTGTTGGCTGCCTTGGTGGCGAGCGCATCGAACAGCCGCGGCTGCTCCGCCTGCAGATAGTTCTGGGGGGGCTTGGCCTTGTCCGGGTCGTCCGAGGTTTGCAGGTCCGCGGCCTCGGCGGTCACGCCGTTGTCCAGGTCATAGACGTAGATGTCGTTGTCCTCGTGCCATTGCACGTGGCTGCCGTCGGCCATGAACGACGGTGAATCCTTCTTGCCCTTGTAGCGGGTGAGCTGGCGCAGACGGCCGGTGAGCACGCTACGCACGAACACGTTGTCGTCGCGCACGAACACCTGCATGCTGTGGTCGCGGTTCCAGTCGCCGCCCGGGGCGGGCGCGTTGCCGAGGTCGGCGTCGGAGAGCTTGTGCGCAGCGGCGCCCGCCACGTCCACTTGATACAGGTCGTAGAGGGGACCGCCATCCCGTTTCACCCTGTACAGCACGCTCTTGCTGTCATAGCTCCAATAACCCGCTTCCGGCGGGTTACCGATCCAGTCCCGGTCCGCCATGATCTGTTCCAGGGTGACAGGGAGTGTCACGCCGGTAGCCGGCGCAGCCGGGGCTGCGACGGTCAGGGCGGGGAGCGCCGCCAGGGCGCCGAGGAGGAGGGCAAGGATGCGTTGTTGCATGGTCATTCCCTTTATGTCGGATCAGGCGAGTGCTTGGTCTAAGTCTGCGATGAGGTCGTCCGGGTGTTCCAGGCCGGCGGAGATACGCAACAGGTTCTTCGGGGTCGGGCTCTCGGGCCCTTCCACCGAGGCACGGTGCTCGATGAGGCTCTCCACCCCTCCTAGACTGGTGGCGCGGGTGAAAAGTTTCACCCGGCCGGCAACATGTTTGGCCGCAGCTTCGCCGCCGTGGACGCAGAAGGAAAGCATGGCGCCGAAACCGCTCATCTGGCGCTTGGCGAGCGCATGTTGTGGGTGCGACTCGAGTCCCGGATGCAGTACCTTCTCCACGGCGCGATGCCTTTCCAGCCAGCGTGCGATCTTCAAGGCGTTCTCGCTCTGGGCCCGCACCCGCACGTCCAGGGTGGCGGTACCGCGCAGCAGCAGCCAGCAATCGAAGGGCGAGGGTATCGCGCCACCGGTAGCCTGCAGGAAACGCAGCCGCTCCGCCAGCGGGCCCTGCTCACGGGCCACCAGCACGCCGCCCACCACATCGCTATGACCGCCGAGATATTTGGTGGCACTGTGCATGACCAGGTCGATGCCGAAAGCGAGCGGGCGTTGCAGCACGGGGCTCGCGAAGGTGCTGTCGCAGACGGCCCAAGCGCCGGCTTGGTGGGCGATGTCCGCCACCGCCGCGAGATCGGTGATCTTGAGCAGCGGGTTGGAAGGACTCTCGACCCAGATCAGGCGCGTCTGTTTCGTGACCGCGGCACGCACCGCGTCCAGGTCGCTGGCATCCACGAAACTCACTTTGAGCGACCAGGCCGTCATCACCTCGCGCAGGATGCGCAGTATGTTGTGATAGGCGTCGCGGGTGCAGATCACGTGGTCGCCGGGTCTCAGCGCCTGGAACACCGCGGAAGCGGCGGCACTGCCGGAGGCGAAGGCCATGGCGGTCGCACCTTCTTCCAGGGCGGCCATGCAGGTCTCCAGCTGCTCGCGGTTGGGGTTGGCGCTGCGGCCGTAGATGTAGCCCTCCGGCGAGTAGTCCGGCTTGCGCTCGAAGGTCGTGGAGAGGTTGATCGGCGGCGCCACCGCGCCGGTGGCGGGATCGATGTAGCGCCCGGCGTGGACGCAATTGGTTTCGAAGTGTGCGGACTTTTGGGACATCGCTTCCTCGCTATCTAAGCAGACTTTGGTGCAGGGGTTCGCGGCATGCCGCGAACGGGCGGACCACTGGCCCGCCCCGGCCTTCCGGCGCAGCCGAAAAGTACCAAACGTACGCAACGGCGCAGACCACGATGGCTTGCGCTAACACTTAGGAGAACAACATGGTCACCACGCGGTTGCGACCCTGGTCCTTGGCTTCGTAGACGGCGCGGTCCGCGACTTTGAACAGGTCGTCGAAGTTGACCTGCTTGCCCAGCGGCCGCGAGGTCACGCCGATGCTAGCGGCGACCGGGATGCCGTCCGGTTTCAGTTTCTCGATGTCTTTCCTGATCTTCTCGGCGAGCTGGGTGGCCTGCTCGGCTCCGCACTCACCCAGGATCAGGATGAATTCCTCACCGCCGACCCGCGCCGCCAGGCCGTTCTCGCCGCAGGCCTGCTTGAGCATGGCGCCGACCCTGGCCAGCACCTGATCACCCACGGTATGGCCGTGGCTGTCGTTGATGTTCTTGAAGTGATCGAGATCGATGATGAGCAGGCTCAAGGGCGTGTCCAGTTCGCTGGCTTCGGTGAAGAAGCGTGAGCCGAACTCGTTCAGGCCGGTGCGGTTGTAGAGACTGGTGAGCGGGTCCTGCATGGCCAGCTGATAGAGCTGGCGCGATTGCGCCTGTACCCGGTCGAAGAGCTGCTTGCTGATGATGAGGTTGCGCACCCGGGCGCGCACTTCCTCTTCCACCGGCGGCTTGGCGATGTAGTCGTTGACGCCGAGACGGAAGAGTTCGATGCGCCGCGAGGTCTCGTCCATCCCCGAGAGCGCCAGTACCGGCACGCGGCGCTTGTCCGAGAGGTAGCTGCGCACCCGGTTCACCAGGCCCACGCCGCTCATCACGCCTTCCAAAAGGATGTCGCTCACGATCAGGTCGTAGTCGTATTTCTCGAAGGAGGCCAGCGCCTCATCGGCGCTGCGGAAGTGGTCCACCTGCAGGTTCATGTGGCGCAGGATCTTGATCATGATGTGCGCCGCCACCATGCTGTCCTCGATGTACAGCACACGGGCCGTGAGTTCCTGTTGCTCCTCGGACAGGTATTGCTTGAGGCGCGCCTCCAGCTGTTCCTTATCCATCTTCTCCTGGATCTCGGTGACGCCGGCCTCGAACGCCTGTTGACGCAGGGTCCGGTCCTGGGTGGAGGTGAGCAGGATGAAAGGCGTCTTGAGATGCTTCGGCAGGGCGCGCACCTGGCGGCAGAGGTCGATGCCGTTGCCGCCGGGCAGAGAGAGCGAGGCGCAGATGAACTCCACTTCCTGGCCCTGCACCACGCCCATGGCCTCTTCGGCGCTGGCCACCGTGAGACTCTGATGGCCGAGGTCGGCCACCATCTTGTTCCAGACGGTTCGCACCACCTTCGAGTGATCGACGATGAGGATGTGCATGGGCTGCTTGTTATAGGAATAGTGCCGGTGCTGGACCCGAGCGCCGGTGCCGGATGATTCTACCCGCCGCTATTGGGCAGGGGTAGTTCGACTAAAAAGGAAGCTCTAAAAGAGCCTGAAATGGCAAGGCGCAGGGATGCGCCGTGAAGAAGATCGGCGAGTCCGGGCTTGCGGCAAAGCCGCAAGCGCCTTCGCAGGGACGCGGAGGCTGGGCTTCCCGCGGAGCAGGAGCGCAGCGGGAAGGGTGCCGGACTCGCCGAATTAGGGAAAGCCCTGGATGGGCTTTCCCGGTCAATCGGGAGGTCTTTCCGTATCGCGCTTGGCCTTGAACGGCGATCCGGGCTTCCAGTCAGGCCACTGATCAGAATCCGCCAGCGCCTGGCCGGTGGCATACATCAGGTCCAACTGCTGGACCATCCCGGAGAGATCCCAGGACGGGTCGTAGACGTCTGCGGGCTTGTGGTAGCGGTTGGCGGTGTAGCCCCGCTGCTGTTGCAGCCCCCAGCCGGCGGGATGACCCACGTAGTCGGTGCCGAGCGCGATACTGAGCGCGGGCACGCCGGCCTTGGCGAACTCGAAATGGTCGGCGCGGAAGTACATGCCTTTGGCCGGGTCCGAATCCTGCTCCACCGCTAGCCCCAAGGACTTGGCCTGGGCCACCAGCACCTCATCCACGCCGGACATGAAACGTCCGCGTACCGTCATGTCACGGGTCTTGCCGAAGCTGTCCAGCACATCCATGTTGAGATCCGCCACGGTGTGGGCCAGCGGGAACAAGGGATGCGCCGCGTAATAGGCTGCGCCCAACAGACCCTGCTCCTCGGAAGTGGTGGCCAGGAACAGCACGCTGCGCTGCGGCTTGCTGGCGGCGGTGATGCGCGCGATCTCCAGCAGGCCCGCGATGCCGGAACCGTTGTCGAGGGCGCCGTGGAATATCTGGGTCTTGCCGTCGGCACCGACGCGCATGCCGAGATGGTCCCAATGGGCGGAGTACACCACCACGTCATCGGGATGGGTGCTGCCCTTAACGAGGCCCACCACGTTGTGGGAGACGATGTCCTTCACGGTGTCGTGCAGGGTGATATTGGCATCGAGCTTCAGCTGCACCGCCTTGAAGCCGGGCTTGGCGGCCGCGGTCATGGCGTCTTCCAGTCTCATGCCGGCGGCGACGAAGATCTTCTCCGCAGAAGCGTGAGATACCCAACCCTGGATGGCGAGTTGATAGCCGCCCTCTGGCTGCAACTCCTCCAGCGGCCCGGTCCAGCTGCCGTGGACCACCTCCCAGGGATAACCGGCGGGCTCCGTGTCGTGCACGATGAGGATGCCGGCCGCGCCCTGCCGCGCCGCTTCCTCGTACTTGTAGGTCCAGCGGCCATAGTAGGTCTCGGCCTTGCCGTCGAAGAGACTCCCATTCGCGTGACCAGGGTCGTTCACGAGCACCACCACGGTCTTGCCCTTCACATCGAGGCCGGTGTAGTCGTTCCAGTGATACTCAGGCGCGACGATGCCGTAGCCCACAAACACCAGCGGGCTGTCCTTGAGGGCGACAGTCGCATCGGTGCGCGGCGAGCTCACCACCATGTCGTTGCCATAAGCGAAGGTGTAGGGCCCGCTGCCGCCGCTCACCACCAGTGTGGCATCAGGATCGGCAGTGATCTGCTTCATGGGCACTTCCTGGAGCCAGGAGCTGCCGTTGCCGGGTGTGAGTCCGTATTGCTTGAACTTGCCGCTGATGTAGTCGGTGGTCAGCTGTTCGCCCTGGCTACCGGGGGCACGGCCGCCGAAGCTGTCCTGGGACAGGGTCTGGATGGTACTGCGCAGGTTCGCCTGGTCGAACTGCGGTGCGCCGGCGGCGAGAGCTGCGAGGGGGAGCGACAGCAACAGGGACGCGATCAGGCTGGTACGCATGCAGGTTTCCCTTTACGTGTTATGGGTTCTTCTAATAAGCAGGCAACAGGAACGTAGTGCCGCGGAACTCCAGCACCGCGCCCTGGGGCAGGATGTCCTTGAGGGTCGGTCCTTCGTCGAGCACGTCGCCGATGCGGTACTGCTTCAGGTTGATGACCACGAAACGATCCTTGGGACTCCCGGCATAGCCATGTACATCCATGTGCAGCACCGGCAATGATTGGCGTTGCCCGGGTGTCAGGGCATCGAAGGTCGGCAAAGAAGCGGTGTCGGTGGCCGATGTCTGGACCGGCGGAGCGAATGCAGCTGTCTGAGCCTGGGTAGGCTCCGCCGTCGGCAGGGCGGTGGTGCTGGTTTGCGGCTGCACCGGAGTGGCGGCCGTGTCGTCGCCTGCTTCGTCCGCCAACGGACGCACGCTGGGGCGGTAAGCAGGCGCAGCAGCCGCGGCCAACGGCGCATCGGGGCGTACCGGCTCCGGGCTGCGCGGCCAGAAGAAGAACAGCAACATGGCGTTCGCGACCAAGAGGGCGGCGATGAGCGGCACCCAGGGCACCGGCAAGCGTCCCGGTCCGGACGGCGTCTCGGCGGAACCGATCTGGCCGGTCAAGCTCTGTTGGCGGGTGCGCTCGGATTTGCGCAACGCATCCAGGATGAGCGACATCAGTGGCCTCCCGCGAGCAGCGGCGTGCCGGGCGCGGCCAGCGCCGTGGAGAGCCGCACCAGGGTCTCCTCACCGGCGATGCCATCCACCTGCATGTGCTGCTGGACCTGAAAACGCTTCACGGCCGCCGCCAGTTCCGCATCGTATTGCGGGTCCCCGGAGTCATGGATGAGTTGCAGGCTGGCGAGCTGCGTGCGCAGCCAGGTGACGCCGCTGCCGCTCATGCCGGGAGTGAGGGGGTGCGGAGCGTGAGCATCGGGCTTCCACAGGATCAGGAACTCCCCATACCAAAGCGGTTCCACTTCGCTCAAGGGGAACCGGGCGCTGGCGGCACCAGCGCGCAGGGTCACGCTGCTGTCGTCGATGTGAGTCATGACCAGCTGGTGTGCGGCACCGCTGGCGTCGGTGAGGGTCACGATGGCCGGCAGGTCGAAGCCCCGCAGGTTGTTCCAGGTGCCGCGCCGGTACAAGCAGCGCAGGCCCGCATCCTGGGCTTCCCGGCAGGCATTGCCGTCGACGCCGGGGCTATAGTTCGCGCCCCATAGGGAGAAGAGCGAGCCGAAGGCCGCGTCGGTATCGCTGGGATGCGTTGCATCGCCGAGCCAGGCGGCGAAGCTCGGCGCCGCGGACTTCATCACTGCAATCGCCGGTGCCGGAGAAGGCGCGGAAGGCGCCCAGCTCCAGAGTGCCGCACCGGCCGCCGAAGCCGCCAGCACTGCGAGTGCGACCAGCAACACCGGACGCCAGGAGCGGTGCAGGCGCGGGCTCTCCCCCAGCACCTCATGGGCGGCGCGTTTCACCAGCGATGCATCCACTTGCCGCAGTTCCTGGGTGTAGGCGCCCAGCAGGGCCCGGTCGCAGATGATGTTGATGAGGCGCGGGATGCCGCCGCTGATACGCTGCAGCCGCCGCAACGCCGAGTGGGTGAAGATCGGCGCCATGGCGCCGGATACGGTAAGCCGGTGGTTCACATAGGCGACCATCTCGGCAGCCGACAACGGCGTCAGGTGGTAACGGCCGGTGATGCGCTGCGCGAGCTGGCGCAGCTCGGTGCGCGCCAGGAGTTCGCGCAGCTCCGGCTGGCCTACCAGGATGATCTGCAGGAGCTTCTGCTCACGGGTCTCAAGGTTCGTCAGCAGGCGCACCTGCTCCAACACTTCCGCGGACAGGCCCTGGGCTTCGTCCACGATCAACACCACGCGCCGGCCTCTCTCATGGGTCTTCAGCAGGTGGGCATTGAGGGTGTCGATCAGGTCCTGGGGCGTCTGGCTCGCTTTCCAGTCGATGTCCAGCTCGCGGCAGATGCTGCGCAGGAACTCCAGCACCGAGACCCGCGGGTTGATGATGAGCGCCGCGTCCACGTTGTCCGGCAGCTTCTCCAAGAGCGTGCGCACCAGCGTGGTCTTGCCGGTGCCCACCTCGCCGGTGAGCTGGATGAAGCCGCCGCTCTCGGTGACGCCATATAAGAGGTGCGCCAGGGCCTCGGTGTGCCGCGCCGACAGGAACAGGAAGCGCGGGTCCGGCGTGATGGCGAAGGGGTTGTCGCTGAGTCCGAAATAGCTGGCGTACATGGCTTGCGGGTCAGTCCGGGTCGTCGTCCAAGGATACGCCTCTGCGCAGGACCTCGGCACCGAAACGCTTGCGCACCGCGTCGGAGGCGGCATCCAAGCGCTGGCGGCGCGCCCGGCCCTCGTCAAACAGGTCTGGCTGCTCGTCGCCGGCGAAGTCCCGGGCGCCGACGCCGAGCAGCCGCAGCGCCCGCAGTGGATGCTCTTCCAGCCAGCGGGCAAGCAGTCCCCGGGCGATGGGATAGAGGGCGTCGTAGCTCGCGTCCGGCGGGGTGAAGCGCCGCTGGCGGGTATGTCGTGTGAAGTCGGCCTCGCGCAGCTTCACCACCAGGGTGTGGGGCTTCAAGGCGTTCTTGCGCAGGATACGGCAGAGGTCTTCGGTGAGGGCACGCAGGATCGGGTCCAGATCCCTGAGGTCCGTGAGGTCGCGCGTGAACGTGGTCTCCTGGCTCACGGAACGCTCGCCGCCGCTGCCGTCCACAGGGCGCTCGTCACGGCCCTCTGCGAGCGCCTTGTAGTGCAGTGCCTGGGAGCCGAACAGCGCTTTGAGCATCGCCTCCGGTGCCAGGCGCAGGTCGCGGATGGTCTGGATCTTGGTTTTGGCGAGCGACTCGCCGGTGCGTGGGCCGATGCCCCACATGGCGGTGACAGGCAGAGGGTCCAGGGTGGCCTGCACTTCTTCTGTTTTCACGTGCTGCAGCCCATCGGGCTTGCACTGCTGGGAGATGATCTTGGCCACCAGCTTGTTGGGAGCCAATCCGACAGAGGCAGTGAGGCCGGTGGCGGCGCGGATGGCGTCCTTGATGCGCCTGCCTAAGCCGACTGGATCTTCGCTGCCGATGGCGCCGGTCAGGTCCAGGAAGGCTTCGTCCAGGGACAGGCCCTGGATGGTGGGTGTGAAGGATTCGAACACCTGGAACACCTGCTGCGACATTTCCTTGTAGCGGGACATGCGCACCTGGATGTACACGCCCTGGGGACAGCGGCGCCGCGCCTCGTACATGGGCATGGCCGAGCGCACACCGAACACGCGCGCCTCGTAGCTGGCGGCGCTCACCACGCCGCGGTTGCCGATGCCGCCGACGATGACGGGCTTGCCCTTGAGATCAGGATTGTCCAACTGCTCGACGGACGCATAGAACGCGTCCATGTCCACGTGGGCGATGAGGCGCGCCGGCATCATGACGCAGGCACGCTTCGCACTCAGTGGGCGGGGAATTTGTCGAAGATGTCTTTGACCGCGCCGGCGACCGCCGGGTCGCTATAGTTATCCTGGTTCAGGAGTTGTGTGGTCCAGCCGCGCCACACCAGGCGTTTGCTCTGCGCATCCAGCACGTCGAGCATCAGAGTGCCCTCGTCGCGGGTCTGCACGTCCGGTCCCAGCGGGAAAGCCGCGGCACCGAAGCCGTGCGGGAAGGCATCCACGAAACCGAAGCTGAAGGAGGGGCCGGTGCTCTGCAAGGTCTGCTTGGCGCTGGTGTGGTAGGTCACCAGGAAATCCGGGTCGGCGTCGGCCGCCACTTCTTCGTAGCCGCGGTTCTTCAGGTCCGCGCTCACGGCCTTGTGCACGCGGCTGTCGAGGATCTGGCTGTCGAGGATGGGGTCACGCACCGGGGCCGGGGGCGGCGAGAGCCAGGCGAAGCGGTGATAGCCTCCGAGCTTGGCGTCCGGGTCCTGGTCCACGTAGATTCGGGGTGCACAGGCGCTGAGGAGAAGCGCAGCGGCCAGGACGGGTAACAGGAGTTTTGGAAAAAAACCTTTGGAATCAAGAGACATGACGATAAGCCTCGCAGAGTCAAGGCAGTCTAGCACGGCGATTTTCGGGCCTCGGCCGCAGATATATTTAGCATACAAACAATATCTTGCGCCGAGCCGAAGCCTATGTAAAAACTGCACTTAGATAGGACAAGTTCACGCCTCACATGAAGAACGCGCGGCAAGTATCGGTGGTTTACGCAGCGACGCTGGCTTTCGCCGGCTTCGCGCTGCTCGTCTATCTGTCGGTGCACAGCCAACTCGAAGTCGCCAACGTGGCGGCGGTGGTGGGCTTCACGCTGTTCGGCATCGTGGTGGTGTTGTTCGGCTTCCCGGCGCCGCACGTGGGCCACGTATCCCTGGACCGGGTGGTGCAAGTCTCGAGCATCCTGATCTTCGGCACGCTGCAGGCGGCGTGGATCGCCGGCATCTCCTCGGTGATCTGGCCGTTCCTGCCCTGGGGCGCGAACCGCGGCCAGGACATGCGCCTCACGCTGCTGCGCGCCTTTCACAACTCCGGGATGATCATCATCCTGGTGCTGGTCACCGGCGGCACCTACCAGTATCTGGGCGGCCACGTGCCTTTGATGCAGCTCGACCTGCACGACGCGCTCCTGATGCTGATCCTCACCCTGTTCATGCAATTGCTGAACATGTGCTTCGTGGCGGTGATCGCCTGGCTGGAGGGCTTCGACTGGCGCAAGGCCTTCGGTTATTTCAGCTTCGCGGTGGACATCGCCGCCGTGCCGCTCGCGGTATTCACCGCCATCGTCTACAACCGGCTCGAGACGCCGGTGTTCTGGCTGTTCCTGGTGGTGCTGTTCCTCATCATCTGGATCGTCAAGCACATCGCCGATACCCAGACCACGTTGGCGGTGAAGAAAGACGAACTTGAGGCCTTGAACCGCGTCGGTCGCGCCGTGTCCGGCGCGCTAGTGCTGGATGACCTCATCGAACTGATATTCCGCGAGAGCAAGAACCTGCTCGAATCCGACTCGTTCATGCTGGCACTCTATGATGAGTCGACCCGCGAGCTGGACATCCGCCTGCACCACAACCGCAGCGGCCGCCAATCCACGCGCCGCCGCCGCCTGGGCGAGGGCGTGCTGAGCTGGGTGGTGTCCAACAACAAGCCGGTGTTCATCCGCGACTGGAGCGTGGACGAGAGCGAATTCAAGAGCATGATGATCCACATCGGCGACACGCCCCAGACCCAGTCGTTCATCGCCGTGCCGATCACCTACCGGGAGCGGGTGCTGGGTGTGCTGTCGGTGCAGGGCTACATCCCCTACATGTTCAGCGATTCCCAGTTCGAGCTGGTGCTGACCTTCGCCGGACAGGTGGCGGTGGCCATCGCCAACGCGCGCCTGTTCCAGGAGCTGGAGCAGGGCCGCAACGAGCTGGAACGACGCGTGGTCGAGCGCACCCATGATCTGGCGCTGCAGAAGGACGAACTGCACGCCCTGACCGAATCGCTGCGCAGCGCCAATCGCGAGAAAGAGGAGTTGTTGGGCAGACTGCAGCAGCAAGCCTCGGAGCTGGAGCGCCAGAGCCGCGAGGACGGCTTGACCGGCCTCTACAACCGCCGCTATCTCGACAGCCGGCTCGACTTCGAGGTGAAGCGCGCCGAGCGCTACAACCGCCAGATCGCCCTGGCCATGGCCGACGTGGACCGGTTCAAGGGCGTCAACGACCAGCACTCGCACATGGTGGGCGACGACGTGCTGCGCACCATCGCCAACATCCTGCGCACCCAGTGCCGCTCCATCGACATCATCGCCCGCTACGGCGGCGAGGAGTTCCTGCTCTGCTTCCCGGAGACCGCCAAGGAGAATGCCATGGCGGTGTGTGAGAAGATCCGCAAGCAGGTGGAGGAATACGACTGGGCCAAGATGCAACCCGGACTCACGGTCACGTTGAGCGTGGGCGTGGCGGCAGGACCACCTTCCTACGACGTGGACGCGCTGATCGCGGCGGCGGACGAGAAACTCTACGAGGCTAAACGCGGCGGAAGAAATCGCGTGTGCGCCTGAACAGGTTCGCGGCTGCGAACCCCGTCTCGTCATCCCCCGGATTCAAGGACAGGTTCTCGCGTTCAAACAGGGCGTCGGCGCGCTTGATGTCCAGTGCCGGCGCGAACAGGTTGCCCTGACCGGAGCGGCAGCCCAGGCTATCCAGAAGGTGCAACTGTCCGCGGCTTTCGACGCCCTCGGCGACGGTCTGCATACCCAGTTCCCGGGCCAGATCGATGATGGTACGCACGATGGCGGCATGCTTGGGGTTCTGCTCCATGTCCATGACGAAGCTGCGGTCGATCTTAAGGGTGTCGAGCGGCAGCGCCGCGAGATAGCTCAAGGACGAGAAACCGGTGCCGAAGTCATCGAGATGCAACGCCACACCCAGGCCACGCAGGCGACGCAGGGTGTGTTCGGCGGCCTTGGGGTTCTCCAGGAACACGGTCTCGGTTATCTCCAGATGCAGACCCTCAGGCGGCAGGCCGCTCTCCAGCAGTGCGGCGTTCACCTGCTGCGGCAGGCCGCTGTACATGAATTGCTTGTGAGCCAGGTTCACCGCCACCGTGAGGTCGCGGCCTTGCGGATGCCCCAGGCGCCAGGCCTGCAGTTGCCGGCAGGCTTCGCCCAAGAGCCACCAGCCCGCCGGCAATATCAGGCCGGTCTCTTCAGCCACGTGCAGGAACTCGTCTGGGCCCAAGAGGCCCCGGCTCGGATGCTGCCAACGCATCAGCGCCTCGAAACCCAGCAACCGGCCGCTGCCCAGCGACACAATCGGCTGGTAGTGGACACGCAGCTCCTTGTTGTCCACCGCCTGCCGGAACTCGGTCTCCACCCGCAGGCGCGCGCGGGCGCGCGCGTACATGTCCTGGTCGAACACCACGTAGCCGGCTTTGCCGGCGGCCTTGGCGCGGTACATGGCGGTGTCCGCGTCGCGCAGCAACTCATCGGTGTTGGCATAGTCGGCGTGGCCCGGTGCGATGCCGATGCTGGCGTTGGTGTAGATCTCGTTGTCGCCCAGGCGCACCGGATGTACCAGCTCCGCAAGCACCTGCTCCGCCACCTCCACCGCATCGTCCGCATCCTGGGTCTGGCCCACCAGCACCGTGAACTCATCGCCGCCGTGGCGGGCGAGCGTGTCCCAGGGCCCGAGACAGCGCTTCAACCGTTGCGAGACCTGCACCAGCAAGTCATCGCCCGCTGCGTGGCCCAAACTGTCGTTCACCACCTTGAAGCTGTCGAGGTCGATGAACAGCACCGCGTAGCCCGGCGCGCCCCTGGGCCGGCTGCGCTCCATGGCCCGGGCCAGGCGCTCGATGAACAGCGTGCGGTTCGGCAGGCCGGTCAGGGGATCATGGGTGGCATTGTGCCGCAGCTGCGCCTCGAAGCGTTTCTGCTCGGTGACGTTGCGCACCGTGCCGATCATCAGGCGCCGCTCGTCCTGATCGATGGTGCCGATGCTGTGGGTCACATGGATGCGCGACTTGCGGTCCTTGTGCAGCAACTCCGATTCATAGTCGTTGGCCACCTCTTCGCCGCGCTGGCGACGGCGGAAGCGCTCGTCGGCGGCGGCCAACTCCTCCGGCGGGAAGATGTCGCGGTAGCTCATGCCGGTGAGCTCGGTCTCGCTGTAGCCCAGCATGTCGGCGAAGGCATGGTTCACGTAGGTGTAGTAGCCGTTCTCGTTTATGAACACGCCCACCTGGGCGTGGTCCACCAGCAGCCTGTAGCGCTGCTCGGAGCGCTGCAGCGCGGTCTCGATCTGCTTGCGGGCCGTGATGTCCTGCAAGGAGCCCTCGTAGTAGGCGACCGAGCCGTCCGGCGCACGCACCACGCGCGCACTCAGGGATACCCAGATGCTGTGGCCGTCGCGACGGCGCATCTGCACCTCACGGCCGGTGACACGCCCGGTGCGCTCCAGGTCGCTGTTGACCAGGCGCCGCTCATCCGGATGGCTGTACAGCTCGCCGATGTTCTTGACGCTGGTGAGCAGAGCCTCGATGCCGGCGTAGCCGAAGATGTCGGCGAGAGCCTGGTTGGCGCGCAGGTACTGGCCGGCCGGCGTGCTCTGATACATGCCGATCACGGCGTTCTCGAAGATGGCGCGGAACTTCTGCTCGGCGGCCAGCAGCGCCTCCTGGGTGCGGCGTTCCTCGGTGATGTCGCGGATGGTGCCGGTGCTGGCGAGCTGGCCGCTCAGGGTGATGGGTCCCGAACGCACCGAGGCCAGGAGGCGGGTCTCGCCGTCTTTCTTCAGCAGGTGGACCTCGTAGGCGTGCTGCTCCCACTGGCCGGCGCGGCGCTTGCGCCACAGCTCGTCCAGGAACGGCCGGTCCTCGGGCGCGATGAAGCGCATGTAGGGCGTGCCCTCCATCTCCGCCACCGTGTAGCCGAGCATGGCGGCGTAAGCCTGATTGACGTAGGTGTAGTCGCCCTCTTGGGTGATGAACACGCCGTCCTGGCTGTGGTCCACCAGGGTGCGGTATTTTTCCTCGGAGACCTGTAGTGCCAGTTCCGCGGCGTGGCGCGCGCCCACGTCGACGAAGCTGCCCTCGTAGTAGAGCAGTTCGCCGGATTCGCCCTTCACGGCGTGGGCATTCTCCGAGACCCACATCAGGCTGCCGTCGCGCCGGCGCACCTCCATCTGGCGGTTCTCGAAGCGGCCCTCGCGTTGCAGGAGCGCGGTGAGTCCGGCACGGGCAGTGGGCTCGGCGTACAGGTCACGGCCCAGGTCCTGCACGTCCTTCATCAGTTCCTGGGGCGAGGCATAGCCGAGCAGGCGTGCGAGGGCGGGGTTGGCGTCGAGGAAGCGTCCGTCGGGGGTGCTCTGGTAGATGGCTTCCACCGCATGGTCGAAGATGCTGCGGTAGCGGGCTTCGGCGCGGCGTTCGGCGCTGTGTCCTGCCGCGCGCTGTTTCACGTCGTCGAGGATGCCGAGCACGTAGTGCTCGCCGTCCACCGTCACCACCGCGGCGTTGAGCAGTCCCTCGAAGCCGCTGCCGTCGCTGCGGCGCATGAACACGGTCCGTGCCGCGACCTGGTGCCCGTCACGCAGTTCCTGCAGCAGGTGCTCGCGTTTGTCCGCATCCCAGATGCCGACTTCCACCGCGGTCCTGCCGATCAGCTTGTCGCGGGCGAAACCCAGCACCCGCTCGAAGCCGTCGTTCACATCCACGAAGCGGCCGTCCGCGAGGCGCGTGAGAGCCACGAGGCTGGAAGAGCCGTTGAATGCACTGGCGAGCTTCACGCCTGGCACCTGCACCTTGGAAGGGGTCCGAGTCCGCATCCAGTGCGGCGCCTGCCGCCCCGTCCGGTCAGAGATGGGGTGAAACAGGGTCCGACATTAAGTTAATTTAGGCCAATCTTCCGCCCCTGCCTACCGGTCTGATGCGTCGTAGACATGACCTATCCGGAAAAACAGCCGCCGTTATGTGCTTAGCGGCGGATGCTAGAAATCACCTCAGGAACAGAGCCGAATCGCCGAGCAGACTTCCCATGGGGCGGAATCAGACTGTGGGACCCCCGATCTCCGCGGCGGTCAGCATTACGCCGGCCAGGAAGGTGAGGCTGAAGGCCACGATGTAGCTGATGGTCAGCATGAAGAACTTGAGGCTGGTCATGAACCAGCCTTGGCGGTAGAAGAAACGCAGGGCCAGGAACAGGTACACGGCGATGTACCAGCCGGCCACGGTGCCGGCCGACTTGAGCGGTGCCGCCCAGATGAAATGGCGGCCGAGGGATCCCGCCAGCATAACCAGCAGCAGCACCACGAACACCAGGCAGTGGTAGTGCAGGGTGAAGACGAAGTGCTCGGTGAGGTAACGCTTCGAGCCGATGTAGAACAGCTTCAGGAACAAGGCGATCAGCGGCATCAGCACGAACATGAGCTTCGGCAGGTTCTGTATGAAGCGTTTCTTGAACTCGTCCTGGTGGTCCCTGACGTTGTTGAACATCTGCTCGAAACGGTTGTCCGTCTCGGCCTTTCCGCCTCCCTTGGTATTCACATGGATGGTGCCGACATCCGCATCGCCGGTCTTGATGTCGAAACCACCGCTGATGGCGGGCGGTACTGCTACTTTGGGAGGGGCGATAGCAGCCACAGGCGCGGCCTTCTGGGTCGTGCCGCCGGCCACGGCGACCAGGGCCTTGCTGGCCGCCGCCGGGACGTTGAGGGCAGCGAGTTCTTGCTCCAGCACGGATCTGGCGAAGGCCTTGCGCTCCGGATCGATCGGCTGAATATCGATCTGCTGCAGCGCCTTCTGCACGGCGGCGCGGGTCACGTCGGGATCCTGCTTGTGCACCACGCTGCCGATCGGCAGTTTGGTGTGCACGTCGCTGCGGGAACCGTCGTCCACGCCGAGTTGCGGCCAGAAGATCGCCGCCAGGAAGAAGAACACGATGCTGGTGAACAGGTACAGCCGGAACGGCTTGACGTAGCGCTCCTCGTGGCCCAGGCAGTACTCGCGGCTGAGGAAGCCGGGCCGGAACAGGAGCGGCACGATGCTATGGAAGAACTTGGTGTCGAAGCCGAAGTGGGTGGCGGCGAAGTCGTGCAGCACGTTCCATAGCGGCGCCACGTAGGTGTGGTTCTTCTGCCCGCATTCCATGCAGAACTTGCCAGTCAGGGGCGTGCCGCAGTTGCGGCAGCGCGGGCCTTCCGGCGGCAGCACCAGGCCCGGCAGCGACAGGGTGCCGGCGGCGGGGATATCCAGGTCGAACACCCGGCGGCTGGCCTTCATCTTGTCGCCGAAGCGTCTGACGCCGTCCTCGCGCATGCGCGGCGCGTGCTCGGCCACGTAGTGGTCCAGCTCGGCGCGGCTGCCCAGGGTGTACTGCACCACCCGCCGCTCGCTGCCGGGTTCGGCGCCCTCGGGCTTGAGGATGCGTGCGTCGTGGAAGCCCGGCAGCGCCAGCATCTCGCGCACGTGCTCCTTCAGCCAGGCGTCGAACTCCGTGGCCGCGCCGGCATCGATGTCGAGCGTGACTTCGTAGACGAGAGGTGTGCTCATGCCTTCGCGGGTCTAAAAGGATGAGTCCCAAGATCCATCGGATCGAAGTCGTCCACCGCGATGATCCGGGCAGTGAGTTCGTCCAGCCGCAGCAAGGCACGGCTCTCCTCGCTGCTGATGACACCTGCTTCCTCCGCCGCGACGGCGGGGTTCACGCCCCGGCCGCCCTTGAGCTTGCCGGCTTTTTCCGCTTCGCGGATGCGGTGCTCGATGGGTTCGAGGCGCACGGCCAGCACCAGCGCTTCCTGGAAGATGCCCACCGGACCGCTCAGGTCCCCGGTATAGGTGTTGCGGGTGAGCCGGTCACGGGAGGCACACGGCGTCGAGATGAGTTCGGCGATGGCGTGGCCCAGCTGGTCGCTGGGCGCCGAGTAGCTGCGGCCGCGCGGGAAGATGAGGAAGCGCAACACCGCCGCCACGAAACGGTTGGGGAAGTTGCGCAGGAAGCCATGCATGGATTCCTGGAAGCGATACAGCGCGTCGCGGCAGGCGTATTCCACCAGCGGCAGGTCTTCCGCCGGCCGGTTCTGGTCCTCGAAGCGCTTCAGCGCCGCCGACGCTATATATAGATAGCTCAGCATGTCGCCCAGGCGCGCCGAGAGCTTCTCCTTCTTCTTCAGCGCACCACCCAAGGTCAGCATGGCCGCGTCGGAAGCCAGTACGAACGATGCGCTGAAGCGGTTGATGTGCTGGAAGTAGCGTTCCGTGGGCGTGGACACCGGCACGCGGGTGAACTTGGCGCTGGTGAGCGCCATCCAAAGTGAGCGGGCCGCGTTGCTGAAGGCGAGGCCCATGTGGCCGAACAGCGCCTGGTCGAACTCGATGAGTGCGTGGTGATGGTCATCGTCCGCGGCGGCACGCATCTCCTTCAGCACAAAGGGATGGGAACGGATCGCGCCCTGGCCGTAGACCATGAGGTTGCGGGTCAGGATGTTGGCGCCCTCGACCGTGATGGCGATGGGTATGGACTGGTAACCGCGTCCCAGGTAGTTCCTGGGGCCGAGCTGGATGCCCTTGCCGCCGTGGATGTCCATGGCATCGTTGCCCACGTGGCGCGCCATCTCGGTCACATGCAGCTTGGAGATGGCGGCACATACCGCCGGCGCCTCACCCTGGTCGATGGCGCCGGCGGTCATGGTGCGTACCGCCTCCATGGCATAGAGCGTCCCGCCCATGCGACCCAGCACCTCGTCCACGCCGTCGAAGCGCGCGATGGCAAGCCGGAACTGCTTGCGGATGCGCGCGTAGGCGCCGGTGGTGTAGACGCCGAGGCGCGCCGCGCCGGTGGTGTTGGAGGGCAGCGAGATGGCGCGGCCGGCGCCCAGGCACTCCATCAGCATGCGCCAGCCGTGGCCAGCCATCTTGGTGCCGCCGATGATGAAGTCCAGCGGGACGAACACGTCTTTGCCCTGGGTCGGGCCGTTCTGGAACGGCAGGTTCAGGGGAAAGTGACGGCGGCCGATAGTGATGCCCGGCAGCTGCGGCGGGATCAAGGCGCAGGTGATGCCGTATTCGGCCTTATCGCCGATCAAGTGGTCCGGGTCGTAGAGCTTGAACGCCAGTCCCAGCACCGTGGCGATGGGTGCGAGCGTGATGTAGCGCTTGTCCCAGTTCAAGCGCATGCCGACGATCTCTTTGCCTTCCCACGTCCCCTTGCACACCACGCCGCTATCGTGGATGGCCGCCGCATCGGAGCCGGCGTTGGGGGCGGTGAGCGCGAAGCAGGGCACATCCTGGCCGGAAGCCAGGCGCGGCAGGTAATGGTCTTTCTGCTCCTCGGTGCCGTAGCGCAGCAGCAGTTCGCCGGGTCCCAGCGAGTTCGGTACCGCCACGATGGAGGCGCAGGTGGCGCTATGGGTGGCGATCTTGGCCAGCACCTCGGAGTTCGCCAGCGCCGAGAACTCGCGGCCGCCGTAGCGCTTGGGGATGATCATGGCGAAGAAGCCCTTCTTCTTCAGAT